>NZ_JBIBEP010000008.1:0-23366 GCF_042955185.1 Streptomyces sp. NPDC012474 | reverse complement strand
TTGCGGGCCTCCACGAGCGGCCCGCAACGCCCCCTCTCCATGCCGGGACAGGCTCGTCAGCGGCTCGTCACGCAACCTTGGCCGGGTAATCGCCCCGCTGCTCGGCGGCCATCAGACTGTCTGATGGCCGCTCAGGGGCAGACGGTCAAGGACATCACCAAGCTGATACAGGTTGGCGAGGACTACGTTCGCGATGTCATCCACGCCTTCAACGAGCGGGGGTTCGACGCACTGGACCCGAAATGGAGCGGGGGACGCCCCAAGACGATCAGTGACCAGGTGCTGGTCTTCCTGCCAACCCACGGCTCCTGGATCGAAGCCGAGTTCGCGGCCATCGCCGCCTACGTCCGCCGGCGCTTTGCCCGTGCCGAGCCGAAGACCACCTTCGCGCCCAACTCACCGACCCGTTCATGGACCGATTACCCGGCCAAGGCTGCATGACAAGCCACTAGAAGGGGCGGGGCGGTCGGATTCGAACCGACGTCCTCCGAGATGTTGTCGCGGCGCACTACCTCTGTGCTACGACCCCGCCTTGCTGGTGATCATAGTCCTCACCCACGGCGGCGAACAGGCGATACAGCTGCCGGCCTCAAGCCGCCGGCGGACTGGTGTGTCGATGGCGACGGCGTCATTCGATCGGCGACTCGGCTGACTGCTCCGATCGGGTGATGGGGAGCTCTAGGACTTGTCGCATATGCCGGGGTCCTGCATTACTGGGCGTATTCCAACCGTTGGGCAGCCCGTACCCCTCGGGAAGCGTGACGCCGGCCCTGACTGCTCCCTTCACACGTGGGGAGGGAGCAGCTCATCCGGGGCACGATGGGCATCCCGGGAGGGGTTGGATAGCCAGTCGGCGCCGCTTGCTCGGCGCCGACTGGTGTGTTTGGGCCTGCCGACAGGCGCGCAAGCCGGTGGCACACAAGCGCTCGCTGCGGCCAAGCTCAGCCAGCCAACTTTTCCGTGACTGACCCCTTGTCAGAGTCCTCTTCTTGTGGGCTACTTGAGGTAGCGAACCGGTGGGCCGCCCATCCCATAACCGGGGATCACGTCAAGGGCGGCGTCTGCCGGTTCTTTCTCTGTGCACCGACGACTGAACTCCATCGGCCCGGTGGCGCAATTCAGATGTCGGTCCTCCGCGAGGGTCTTCCGCGGACGACGCCCCTGTGGTCCCCAGGCTTCGTTGTGTCCTCTGTCCTTGTCCTGTGAGCGAGGAGTCGTCCATGCCCATCTCTCCGAACCAGGGATCCACCGGCGGTGGCACGCCGGTAACCATCACTGGAACCAACCTCTCCGGCACCACCGCCGTCCACTTCGGCAGCAAGCCGGCCACCAACGTCACCAACGTCTCGCCGACCCAGGTCACGGCCTCATCGCCGTCAGGCGCCGGCAGCGTCGGGGTGACCGTGACCACTCCGGGCGGCACGAGCAACCCCATCCCGTTCTTCTACGTCGGTGCTCCGTTCAAGTCCTCGCTCGGGCCGACGTCCGGCACTCTGGCGGGCGGCAACACGGTCACGATCAACGGTGTTGGGCTGGCGACGGCCACGGGTGTGTCCTTCGGCGCCAACACCGCCACCCCGACGGTCGTCTCCGACACCCAGCTGACCGTCACCGTGCCGGCGGGCGCGGCGGCCGGCCCGGTCGGTGTGAGCGTGACCACCGCAGGCGGGACGAACAACGGTCTGTCCTACACCTACGTGGACGTCCCCACCGTGACCACCGTCGCGCCGACCTCCGGACCGGTGTCCGGCGGTACTGGCGTGACCATCACCGGCACCAACCTGGGCTCCACCGAGTCGGTCACCTTCGACGGCACCCCGGCACCGTTTTCCGTGGTGAACTCCACCACGGTCTCGGCGGTGACCCCGCCTGGCACCGCCGGCGCGGTTGACGTGGTGGTGACCAACCCGGCCGGCTCCGACACAGCGGTCGGCGCGTACACGTACGTCGCCGGTCCCGGTATCTGACCCTCGACCAAGCTGCCGCCCGGTCCTCGCCTGGCGGCAGCTTCCCTCGGCTGTCACTTCACGAACGGCGGGTTTCCGCCCTCTACGCCGTCCGACCGCATGATCCCCAGCGGACAGACGGCTCTGATGTGCCAAAGCCCGACACGGCGTCCCGCGGGCCCCGACCGGTATGCCCGTCGTACCAGGCTTCGCCCCGGCTGCCATAGGAGCATCCTCATGCCGCCCACGATCAGTACCATCAACCCCTCGCAGGGGCCTACCACCGGGGGCACTACCGTCACCCTCACCGGCACCGGCATGACCGGGTCCACAGCCGTACGGTTCGGCAGCACCAACGCCACCTCCTTCACCGTCAACTCGGCCACGCAGATCACCGCAGTGAGCCCGCCCCGTGCCGCAGGAGCCACGGCGGTGACCGTCCTCCACCCAACCGGCAACAGCAACCCGGTGACGTTCACCTACGTGACGGCTCAGGTACCGGTGGTCACTGGGGTGACGCCCAGCAACGGCCCGACGTCGGGCGGCACCAGTGTCACCCTCAATGGAACCGGGTTCACCGGAGCCACCACGGTCACCTTCGCCGGGGCCCCGGCGATGTCATTCACCGTGAACTCGGCCACCCAGATCACCGCCGTGACGCCCGCCGGAAGTGCCGGGGCCGCCGTCGTGACCGTCACGACACCGGGAGGCACCAGCGCCCCGGACGCCTTCTTCTTCTACGCGGCGCCTCCCGTCCTCAGCAGTGCTGAACCCGCCCAGGGACCGGCGGCCGGAGGCACGATGGTCACGCTGACCGGGAGCAACCTGCTCAACGCCGGTAACGTGCGATTCGGCAGCATCAACGCCGTCTCATTCACCGTGGTATCAGCGACGCAGATCGCAGCCGTCGCCCCGCCCGGCACGGGCAGTTCACCGATCACAGTGATCACCCCAGGCGGCACAAGCAACCCCGTCGCCTTCTCCTACGCCGCCACTCCCACCCTGACAGCACTGGCGCCCACCAACGGTCCGACATCCGCGGGCACCGTAGTCACCCTGATCGGCACGAACCTGTCCACCGCCTCGGCAGTCGTCTTCGGAGCTACGGCCGCCCCGTTCACCGTCGTGTCGGACACGCAGATCACGGCGGTCGCACCCGCAGGAGCGGCAGGTTCGGTCACCGTGACGGTCACCACAGCGGGCGGCACCAGCCCAGGGCTGACCTACACCCGCAACGCCCCGCCCGGTATCTGACACCAAGATGCCCCGGGCCGAAGGAGCCGCCGCACACACCGCGTACGCACGGCCCTTTGAACCGCTCCCACACTCGCTTGTCCGACGAGCGGCTCATGCGACTGATCCAACCAGGTTACTAGTGGGCGCTCCTTCCAGAACGGCAACAGAGACCCCCCTAGCGTGAAGCTGCCACGGCATCCGCAGTCCGCGGGGCCGGCGAATACATGGAGCCGAACCAGTGAGGATCGCACCACGCAGAGGGCGATGGGTCGTCGCCACAGCCCTGGCAGCCGTAATGGGCCTTGCCTCGCCCGCCTGGGCCGTAGCGTCCAGCACCACAGTGACTGCCGTTCCACAGTCCGCTGAGGTGGGTGCACCAGTGCAACTGACAGCCACGGTCGACTGTCCCGCCGATCCCACCGGCGGGCTCGGCGTGACGTTCTTCGACGGCAGCACCCTGCTCGACACCGTACCGGTCAATGCGAACGGCCAGGCCAGCTACACCGCCACGTTCGCCACCACCGGTTCCCACGGCATCACCGCCGCCTACAACGGCAACGCAGAGTGCGATGCCTCCAGCAACACCACGACCGTCCAGATCACGTCTGCCCCGCCGCCAGGCCCCACCCCCGGCGGATGTCTCCTTCTCTGCAACGGGCTGATCAACTTCTCTGTCAGCGACTTCAACAACACCGTCAACGTCTACAAGCACAAGACCATGAAGGAGAAGCGCTTGCAGCACTGAGGGGTCTGTCAATCAACGGCCCTGTCTCACATTCGGTGGTGACGGAACGTGTCGCTATCCGAGGAGGATGCGGTGCGAAGCAGGGTGAAGCCTGCTCGTCCGTGCATCTGGCGCGCGATCCGCTTGGTCTTGGTGTTGATGCCCTCGGTGGGGCCGTTGCTGTAGCGGAGTGTGAACGCGGCGATCACGGCGTCGAGGTCTCGCTCCAGCCCTTGGGTGAAGGCATGCAGGTGCGGCAGATCGGCCTAGGCCCGTACGACGCCGAACCGGATGTCGTACGACGACCCCGGGTGCATGACCCGCAGCATCCGCTCCCCCTCGGCGGTGACCTCGTCCTGCCGGGTCCGGGTGAGGCGTTCGAAGGGCTCGATCACGAGGGCGTCCTCCTCCAGCCGCCACAGGCCCGCGAGGAAGCCGTCGACGAGGAGCGTGCGGTGGGCCAGGTTCCCCTGCCACGAACGGCCCCGGTGCTCGGGCGGGACGACGCGGGTGCGGTCGGCGTGCGAGAGCAGCAGGTTGTCGAACTCGGGGAGGAAGCGCGGCGGCGCGGGGGTCTCCGGGTCGGGGCGGGGGGCGTCCGGGAGGTCGAAGAGTTCGACGCCGGTCTCGTCCCGGAAGGTCACGAGCTGTGGGCGGAGGCGTTCGAAGGCGTCGCGCAGCCGGGTCATTCCGGCCCAGGCCTGCATGTCCCGCACGGAGGCCGGGCCGAAGGCGGCGAGGTAGCGCAGGACGGCCGCGTCGGGCGTGGCGGCCGGTCGCGTGGGCCGGCCGAGCCAGTGCTCGGCGGTCGTGAGCCTGACCTGCCCGCTCTGCCCCCACAGGCCGCGCGGCGTCACCTGCACGAGCGGGAGGCGGCAGCGGGCCGCGACGGCCAGGGCCTGCGGATCGGCGTCGGGCCATTCCCGGAGCAGTGCCTCGCGCAGCTGCCCCATGGTGCGGGGCTCGGCCTCGACGAGGTCGCGGGCGAGCCCGGTGAGCCGGTCCAGGTCGACTCCGGCGAGTCCCTTGCGGAAGGTGACGAGCTCCCGGTCCCGGGCGGGCTGCACCAGCGGCCGCAGGGTGAGGCAGTCGTCCGCGGTGTGGGTGTGGATGGTGGAGCGCATCGTGACGATCCGGACGGCCTCGCGGTCCGCCATCAGCCGGGACAGCGCCTCGGGGGTGAACCCGTCGAGGCGCGCGGCGAGCGCGTAGTACGGCGGCTTGACGTTCTGCGCCTGGAGCCCGAGCAGATGCTCGACGGCCGCAGCGACGGACAGCCGGGCGGGGCGCAGGAGCAGCTGGCGGTCGAGGGTCGCGCGGTTCAGGGCACGCGTGCCGAGCAGGGGTGCCGTGCCGGTGACGCTCCGCTTGGTGTTCGTCATGTGAGGCACGGTAGCGGGGCTTGCGGACAGGATCTGGCCGCGACTGCGGGCGGCGTCGGATGAAGAAGCCCGCTGGTGCTCCGCGGTACGGGAACAGGCCGGGCCGCACGGGCACAGAAGGAAGGTGACCCGCCGGATCGCGTACCGGACGGATCCGAGCCGTCCGCCGATCTCGCGGGTTCCGGTCCTGACCAGGCGGGCGAGTGCCTCGGACACCGGTGAACCGCCGCGGACACCGACTCCCGCGCGGGTGAGCCCCCGCAGGTCCTGCGGGGAGTCGGAGAAGACCGCGATCAGGGTCTCGTAGCGTGCGGACTCGACGGGCACGCCCGCCGGCCACAGGAAGGGCATACCCGGAGCGTGGCCCCCGGGCTCCTCGCCCAGAGCGCGTCGTTCTGCCGGGTCGAGCGTGATCCCGGCAGGCTCCGCCTGGTTCAGGACGGTGATGCGGCCCGCGACTCCCACGTCGAGGACGTTGGCATGGACGGTCTCCCCGCCGGTACCGGCATGCGCGACGCTCACCCACAACCGGTCGGTCAGATGCAGCACCGCGCCGTCCGTGACGCAGCCCGACTCGGCGGACACCGAGAAGTCGACCGGTGCCGGCAGTTCGTCGACACCGTCACCCAGGCTCCGCAGCCGTAGCGAAGCGGCGAGGTCCCGGACGTGGCCGCGGAGTTCGGCGAGACCACCCGGGTCCAGGGCGCGGCGGGTCCGGTAGAGCGGCAGGCCCGTGGTGTCGTACAGCATGTACGTGGAGTCGGCGAGGGCCACGGTGGCGATGTCGGTCGGGTGCTCGGCGGCGTCGGACCGCACGCCGATGCCGGGCAGCCCTGCGAGACCGGCGACGACCGGTTCCGTGGAGGCCCCCTCGACCGCGGTGACCCGCACGTCGAGATCACGGCCGGCACTGCGCCACGGGTGGGCCATGGAACCGTCCGGTACCGGTCGGCCGTCGGCCGAGTCCAGCAGGGCTGCGTCCGTGATCAGATGGGTGACCCGCACGACCGGCGCGACCGACGCGTCGGGAGCGAGTCCCGCGCGGGAGAGCAGGAACTGGTCCCCGGGCCTGATCCCGTGGAGCCGCGCACCGTCGAGCCACGCCTGGCCGGTGCCCGGGTCCGTCCGTACCGGGTGGGGCTGCTCGGTTCGGCGTACGTCGAGCGTGAAGGGGATCCGGTCGACGGGCCCTTCCGCCTCGGGCCGCTGGAGCGGATTCATGGCGAGGACCTGGTGACGGACGCGGTCCATGACCGACTGCCAGGTCGTGTGCGGGTCCGCCCGCAGCGCCGCGATCAGTGCGGCGGTGAACAGGCCGTGCGACCCGCCGAAGTCGAACGAGTAGTCCTCGTGGGCGCGCTGGTGCGAGCCGCACGCGACGAGTCGTACGGCGTGCGGGTTGGCGTCGAACCAGTCCGCCTGGGGGTGCTCGTCACGCAACCGCCTGAACTCCGCCCCGGCGACGGCCCAGCGGCGGGCGACAGCGGCCTTCGGCCATGTGGCCTCCCACCCGCGGACCCGCATCCGGTCGTGAACCGCCTCGCGCGCCATGCGGGCGCTGAAGCAACAGTCCAGGAGGGTGGTCACGTCGGGTGTGCGCAGCGTCAGGCGCCATTGCAGAGCGCTCAGTTCCTCCGCGAGGATTCCGCGGAAGTCGTCCGCGTCGGTCCGAGCCACGTCCGTCGGCAGGATGAACCGCAACTCACCGGGTGTTCCGGGAGTCGAGGTGGTCGAGCGGCTGCCGTGGCCGGCGTAGAAGACCACGACGCTGTCACCCTGCTTCGTCACCCGGATGAGATCTTCGTACGCGCCGAGAATGCCGGTGCGCGTCGCCCTCGCCTCCCGCAGCTGGTTCACGTCGAACCCGCGCTCAGCCAAGAGATCCGCCACGAGCTCGGCGTCGTTGTGGCAGCCGGTCAGGGCGCCCGTCTGACTGGCGATGACCAGTGCCCGGCGGGCACCGGCAGGAGCCGGTGATGCGCTCACGATGTCTGCTCCCCTGGTTCCGGTGGTGTCGCAGCTTCTCGCACCGTCGGATCGGTGAGTGTTCCGGGGAGCTGGGCGAGCTCCGGTGGAAGTTCGTCGGGGTCGGCCGCAAGCAGCCAGGCCAGCCGGGCCTCCTTGAACTCCGCGGCCTCGTCCGCGCGCCCTGTCAGGTGCAGGAGCCACCAGGTGGTCCTGGAGACCGTCGCGGTCACCGCGTGACGGTGCCCGAAGTGAAGGCGGGCCTCGTCAGCGGTGTCGTAGGCCAGATCGACGCACAGGGGCACCCGCCCCAGCGCGTGCAGGGCCAGGCAGAGGTCTGATTGAGCCAGGAGGACGAACGGGTGACGTGAACCCAGTGTTCTGCGGCCGGTCTGCACCAGGGTGCGCAGTCCGTCCTCGGCGGCCTCGGCCTCGCCCGCCAGAAGCGCCTTCATCAGCTCGGTCTCCCGGCACCAGAACTCCGACTCCATGTCGGGCTCGGACTCGTCGGTCGTGAGCTCGTCCGCTGTCTGCCCGAGATGGGCCGCGGCCGCGCTCACCGCGTGCAGCAGGGAGGTCTCGGAGTGGGTCATGCCCAGGGCGGCGAAGAGCCGGTCCGTACGTGCGCGCGCCGTCCGGCACCAGTCCGCGGAGCCGCTGTCCCAGGCGGCGAGTTGCCGGAGCAGGGAGGCGAGTTGTCCGCGGAGCGGCGGCGACGCCCGCAGCCAGGCCGTCCGGGAGGCGAGCCCCAGAAGCACTTGTGCCAAGTGAGGAACGACGCGTGCGAGTTCCTTTCGGTACGTAGCCTCGAAGTCGGTGCCCGGCAGTTCCACCGGCGGCTCCACGACAATGTTGACGCAGAGGGAGAAACGGGCCAGGAAGACGCCGGTGTCATACCAGGACGCGGCATCACCCGGCAGCGCCTTCCGGACGTCCGCCATCAGACGGTCGAAAGAGCGCTCGAGTTCGGGGTCCACCGCCGCGGCCGGTTCCTCGTGCTCCTGCCCGAGCAGGTCGTTGAGACGCGGGACCAGAGCCGACAGGGCGGGCAGCGACCACATCGTGTTGCGGACCCGTATGGCCTTGTCCTCGTGCAGGCGCGACCCCTGGCCCACCCCGGCGATCAACTTGAGGTATCGATGCCCCTCGCCGAAGTCGAAGTACAGCTCCTCGATGTCGATGCCTAACATCAGGCCGTCGGGAGGGGGTGCCTGCGGGGAGGGGGCCGAGGGCGGCGCGAGGTCCCGGTCCGGCCGGGCAGTCTCGCTCACAGCAGCCCGAACGGCTGGAACGCCGCCCAGTAGTAGGGGTGGGCGGTTTCCGGTCTGGAGCGTACGACCTGCTGCGCACGGTGGAGGGCCGCCGCCGGGCCGAGCCGGGGCAGACCGCTGTAGAAGTGGTGCATCAGCGTGGCTGTGACCTGGTCGTCGACCTGCCACAGAGGACCGATCACCGATCTCGCCCCGGAGGCGAGGAGTACGCCGGGCAGGCCGGCGTACTCGTTGCCCGGGAGCGCCCGGGACAGCCCCGAGTGGCAGGCGGCCAGCACGATCAGCCGGGCGCGCAGCTGCAGCCGCACCAGGTCCGGCGCCCAGAGCAGATGACGATCGGCGCCTGTGCCGCTGATGTGCAGGGCGGACAGATCCGGATATCCGTCGAACGTGATGCCGTGGCAGGCGAAGTGGACGACATCCGCCTCCGGCAGATCGGCGAGCAGCGTGGAGACGTCGATACGGGAACCGGTCTGGACCGTTCGGTCGTAGAAGCCCGAGGCGGCGTGGACGAGCTCCGCCGCCGCGTGCGGCAGGCTGCCGTCCGGATCACCGACGCCCACGAACCGTTCGACGCGGCGCCTGGGACGCGGCCGCTCCAGCATGGCCAGCAGCACCGAGAGGCTCGGTACGTACGAGACGGCGCGACCGGCGCTCAGTGGCGACGGACCGAGCACGGCCAGCGGTACGGACCACAGTGCGCCGGACGGCACGATCACGATGCGCCGCCGATCCGCGACGACGTTCCGGACGGGGTCGACGCAGGCCGCGACGAGGGCGCCCGACACCGTCGCGAGGGCGGAGCAGTCGTCGCGGGATTCCGGGGACGTCGCGAGCCGGTGGTATTCGGTGCAGAGGCGCTCCGTGGCCTGGACGTCGTACGCCGCGACGTCGTCGACCCCGTCGCGAGTGATGCCGTAGATCTGGCCGATCGGCGCGTACACGAGGACGATGCCGTCGCGGGGAAGGCGCTCGGCCAGCGCGGCCACCGAGGCCGGCGCGAACCGGGGGTAGGGCGGAAGAGCCGTCGTGAGGACGTACGCGTCGTCGTCCGACATCGCCCTGCGCAGTCGATGCAGCGACGTCTCCAACTGCTCTTGGGACGCGCCCGTTCCCGCGTCGGCAGCGGACTGGGTGAGGTAGCGGACCGCCTGCTGTTTGTACGGTGCCGACATCGATGAAGGCGGCGTCCCGGCGTCGGCCCAGAGCCTGTTCAACGTCAGCAGCCCGAGTAGGCTGCGGCTGGTGTTGCGCTCCAGGGTGTCGAGCGCCTCGACCGGGCGTCCGGCGCGTTGGGCGCTCTCCGCGGCCGCGAGGTAGATCGCGCCCAGTGCCGAGGACCGGCTGCGTTGCGTCGCGGCCGAGCGGACGTGGCGCCGGTCTTCCTCGGCGATACGGACGGCCTGATGCAGTCGGGCGGCCACGACATCATCACCGGCTTGCGCGTCGAGCGCGCGCAATGCGGCGACGAACTGGTCGTTGGCGCTCCTGGGCGACGCGTCGGCGACCGGTGTGCTCGGGTCGACGACGGCCAGTTTGCGGGCACATTCGTTGCGCCAGTGCGCCTGTGTCCCGGCATCGTCACTGAGCAGGTGCACGGAGTCCATGCACCAGCGCAGTGCCTCGGCCGCCTCTGCGGAGGCGGACCACAGAAGCCTGGCGCCGCGGACATAGGAACGGAACCAGGCTCCGTAGTCGGCGTCCACCTCGGCCAGCCGGTCCAGATAGAACTCGGACCTGCCGTCCACCTCGGCTGTCGGCATGTCCGCGTCGATGGCCAGGACGGTGAGTGCCCGACGCAATCCGCCTGCGGAGCCCGCCTTCCGGAACGCGGCCTCCGCCGACTCCGCGTGGCGCAGGGCCGCGTCGACGTCACCGGTGGCACGGTCGCCCCGCACGAGTGCCCACAGCTGGAATTCGACCTCGCCCTCCATACCGTACGCACGTCGCTCACGCAGGGCCCGGACCGCGCGCTGAAGATGAGCGACCGCCTCCTCGGTGCGTCCCAGCGCCTCCAGGACGGCCGCCTCCCGCCAGGCGATCATGGCCGGGTCGGTGCTCAGCTCCGCCGGATCCCGCAGCCCCGCCCACTTCAGCATGGCCTGCATCGCCTCGCTCTCCGGGTCGGCGCCCACTCCGGAAGCCAGCTGAGCGCGCACCGCCGCGACGCCGTGGGCGCGGCAATCCCGGAGACTTCTGCGTACGCGTTCGAGGCTGAGCCGCACGCCTCTGTACTCCGGATCGCCCAGCTCCCGTGCCGCCGCGCCCGCGACGAGCCGGTCGAGCACCGCCTCGGCCTCCTCGGTCAGGAGCTCCGGCCGTCGCTCGACGGCGGCGAGGAACGGAAGCGGGCCGTCGAACGTCTCGGTGAGCAGCGCATGGACGGCCTGGGCGGCGGCCGACGGCGCACGATCGTCCAGGGCGCGCTCCTGCTGTCCGGGGTCGGGCGGGTGGCGAGAGGGACGAGGGTACCGACTCGATTCCTCCCGCCGCATCACCTGTGCCGAAAGGGCACTCCGGTCAGTCGCTGTCCTGCGAGTCCACGGCGAGGACGACCCGGCTTGCGGACCGGGTGCCCTCCTCCACCTCGACCCGGTACAGCCCTGGCGCCGGAAGAATCACCTCGGCGACGACATCCCCGTCGTCGTACTGCCGTGCCACGACGGCGACCGACTGAAGGGAACCGTCGACCGGGCTGCACCGGACACGAGCCTGCGCCCTGGCACCGCGCACCTGGACGCCGCAGCGGCGCCCCGCCTCCACGACGTCGGGCAGAAACAGGGAAAGCTCGTACCGATCGGACGAGGGCAGCCCGATGCCCCCGTCGTCCGGCAGGGCTCGCGTAAGGCCGCGTCCGGACGGGCCGGGGTCGGCCTCGGTCACGTGCTCTTGCAGCAACATGGCCCTCACCCAGTCCAGGACAGTGCGGTGCGTCGTCAACGCGCCGTACTGGACAGGGACGAAGACGTCCGCGCGCGTCGGCGAGCTCGCGGACAGGCAGGGCACCACACCGTCACCGCCGAAGTCCCACCGGCTGAGGTTGCCGTGCCGATCCCGTAGGGGCTCCCCGTCGTTGTGCATCCGCACCGAGCTCAGCAGTGGGTGGACCGTACCGTCGGCCCTGAGGTGGACGCTCTGCACCGTGGGCTGACCGCTGCCCACCACGGCCCGGACAGGTGAGGCCACAGAAGCCGCGTCCGAGTCGTGGCGGGTGCGCATCGCATCCCCGGCGAGCGCTGTGTCACCGCCCAGCCATGCGATGTCGTCGAGCTCAAGGCGCCGCACCTCCCCGTCCCGGTGCTCGATGCAACGCTGGTCGGGCAGCAGGTCGTAGAAGCCGGGGAGCGTCCGCATGACCTGCCCCATCCGCAGGGAAGGCACCGCCCCCGGGCCGGAGTCGCGGTAGGGGCTCAGCGCCTCCAGGGCTTTGGGGACACCGTGGAAGGGCGTCCCCAGGCACAGGAGCTGCCGAGTGACCTCGGCGAGGCCACGGGCCATCGCCGCGCGGACGACGAGTCCACCCGTGGAGTGGGCGACGAACACCAGCCGGGGTTCCTGTGGCCCGTGCCGTGCTCCGCTGCCCGTCCGGGCGACCTCCGGATGGGCTCGCCAGCGCTCCAGGTGGCGGGTGGCCGCCCGCGTCAGGAGGGCCGCGTTGTGTGCGGCGGACAGGCGCCAGTCGTAGGGGAACTCCAGTACGGCATCGGGGTGGGCGACGGAGTTCGTGACGGTCCGCAGCAGGCGGACATAGGGCTCCAGGCCGCCGAGCAGGGGCGCCCAGGCGGGCGTACTCAGGAGACCGACGGGACGGACCCGCCGGAGGTCGCCCGCGCGTTCGTCCGCCGTGAGCTCAAGGGCCCGGACTCCGTTCCGCCACCATGCGTCGATCAGCCCCGTCCGGGACTCGTGTCCCCACAGACGCCTGCCGGACTCGGTGTCCTCCAGAACGCTGCCCATGAATCCGGGAACCACGACCACCGCGTCCAAGCCGGCCGCGGGCACCGGGATCGCCGAGCCTGGTCGGCTGCCGGCGCTGCTCCTGGTGTACGAAGTCTGGTCGACCTCGTACTGATAGGTGTTCACGAGGGAGTGGATCCAGGACGGTTGCCGCTCGGCGCGGCTGTCGATGTAATCGCCGACGACCTCACCGCGGACGGTGCTGTTGTGGACGGCCAGCCAGGTCGAGGAGCTCTCCTCCTGCCGGGTTTCCGCCTCGGCGTCGTCCTCCCCCCGGGCAGCCGGTTTCCGCTTCGCCGCCCGTGTCGCCTCGGCGAGGTCTCGTACGTCGTCGTCGCTGAGCGACGTCCGCAGGATCTGTCCGGCAGCGCCCTGGACATCGACTCCGAGCAGACGGGCGGCCTGTGACACCAGCTCCGGCACATGGTCGCCCACCTCCGCGGCGAGTTCACGGACGAGCGCGGGATGCCGGGCCCGCTCGCGTTGGCCGAGTCGGGAGACACGCTCCACCACCTCTTCGCGCAGCCGCCGCGCTTCCACGGTGTCCGCGCGGTCCCCCCGGCGGTACAGGCGCAGTTCGGCCACGGCGACGCTCAGTGGAGGCACCTCCCCGAGCCCAGGGGGCTCGGCCGCCCGGCGCGCCTGGCGCAGCAGAGCCCGCGCGGCCTCGAAGTGTCCGAGGTCCTCGTCGATACGGGCGCCACTCACGGCGATCTCCACGAAGCCCCGGGCGTCGGAGAGACGGGAGGCCAGTTCGAGCACCGGCTCGACCAGCTCGCGCGCCTCCACCATCCGGCCCAGCGCGGCCAGCGCACGGATGCGCAGTGCGGCCAGCTCGACGTCCTGAACCACGTGGTCCGGACGTTCGTCCAACAGGAGCAGGGTCTCCTCGGCCCTGCCGTCGGCCAGACATGCGGTGCCGGCGCGTAGCGCCTGCCGTGCCCAGGTCTCGTCGTCGGCCTGGCGCAGCAGGCCGGGGGCGACGGTGATGCCGAGCCGCTCGGAGACGTAGATCCGGCCGCGCACGGGCAGTTCTTCGAGGGCGGAGTCGAGCAGCGGGCCGGCTTCGCTCAGCCACCTGCGATCCAGTGTCTTGGCCGAATGCCCCAGGCACAGCCGGTGGTAGAGCTCCTCCGCCCGGTGCTCGACGGCGTTGACGGGGTCCTGCTCGGCCAGGTCCGCGTAGTAGGCGACCGCCTTGCGGTGAATGCGTCGGACGAGGGCGTGCCCCTCGCCTCTCAGCATCGGCAGCATCACGCGGCGCACATCGGCGCGGTGGACGACGGCCTCCCGCCCCGGTGCCTCCTCGACCAGAGCCGCCTCGTCCCTGAGCCGCCAGAACAGGGTTCGGGCGCGTCGCTCGTCGACCTCCCCCAGACCGCACGGTCCGGCCAGCACGTAGCGGATGACGTCCGGGGTGACACGGCGGACGGTGAGCCCGGGGCTGGCGATGCGTCGCAGCCCCGGATCCTCCAGGTGGTCGAGGATGCGCCGGTAGAGGACGCCCTGGCGCTCCTCCGGCTGGAGTCGCAGCTGCACTTGGCGGCGCAGCGACGCGTCGCGCAGAGCTTGTGGCCCCTCCCTGCGGAAGAGGTCGGCGGCCAGTTTCAGACTGAGCGGGTCGGATCCGACCGTCCGGATGACGGTCCGCAGAGCGGCCTCGTACTCCCGGCCACCGCCGGGCAGCAGCCGGCGCACGTAGCTTTCCGCGGTGGCGGGATCGAAGCCCTCCAGCGGCACGTGCGCGAACCGTCCGTCATCGACCGGTGCACGGCCCGCGGCGATGATCCGCAACCATGGACAGGCGTCCTGCAGGACGTCGAGGAAGTCCAGCAGCCGGGCCAGGGCGAACTCCCCCTTCCGCTGGGCCTGTTCGAAGGTGTCCAGAACCAGCAGGACCGGCTGGTTTGCGGGTTGCAGAGCCCCGGCCACCAGCTTGGCGAACCGGGCGACGAGGGCCGTCTCGTCGCTCCGGCGTCCCGTTCTCGGACCTCTGGTACCCCGCAGCTCGCCCTCCGCCCTGCTGTCCGCCTGCAGGGTGGTGCGCACGGCTCTCTGAAGCTCGGGCACCGCGGGCCCGTCCAGTGCGGGTGCCAGTATCCGCAGCTGCCGCAGCATCTCGCCCAGCACCGTGAGCGGCTGCTCCGGCACCAGGTCGGTGCGATCGAGTGCGAGATACGCGTAGAGCCGCCCGTGCGACGGCCGGGCCCGCGTGACGCTGTCCAGCACGAAACGGGCGACGAGGGTGGACTTGCCCACGCCGCCGGGGCCGTGGATCAGCAGCCAGGGGGGCCGTCCCGGTGGGCCGGCCGCGCCGGATCGGACATGCCGGGCCAGTTCCTCCAGTTCACGCTCACGGCCGCAGAAGGTGGCATCGGCCAATGCGTCCAACGGCTGGAACAGTCTCGCCAGTTCGATGTGCCGGCTGATGTCCTGTGTACCGGGCAGGGTGAGGGATCGTTCGGCCAGAGCGGCGCGGGCGCGCGGCGCGTCGTCGAGCCAGCCGACGACGGTGAGGGCGGCGTGGAGCTCTTCCAGACGCAGCCCGTCGAGCGGCCGCGCGGTGCCCGTCAGGAGCCTTTCCGCGCAGTCCCGCGCGGCGTCCTGCCCCGCCCCGGCCCCGGAGCGCAGAGCCGCCAGCAGGCGGTCAGGGGTGCCCAGTCGCTCCAACGCCGCTGTGCGCACGGCCGGAAGCAGTCGCCAGCGTCGGCCCTGACGGGTGCCTACCCGCTCACAGTCGTGCGAGAGGAACTCCCGCACGGTTGTTTCCGCCGCGGGGTCGTCAGGCCCGTCTTCCTCCAGCTCGGCCGCGTCGAAGGCGCTCACCAGCGCCGTCTTCTCCCGCAGCGCCCACCGCCGCGGTTCCACGTCATCGGCGCCGGGCAGGGCACCGGTGGAGGGGGCCGCGCGCAGCAGGTTCAGGACGTCGGCCTCGGTGACCTGCTTCCAGGGTGAGGACTCAGCCACCTGTTCCTCCGTACATCTGGTAGAGCTGCCGGCCGCGGAGCGCGGCCACATGGGAGATCCGTTCGAGGGGCAGGGGCAGGCCGGGGTCGTGATCGCCGCCGGTGGCCTCGCGCAGCACCTCCTTCACGAGGAGATCGGCGACGGCCGGGTCGATCCGCGCTCCGGCGCTCGCCGCGATCGAGCAGAAGAACTCATGGAGGTGTTCCACACCGATCGGGCCCAGGTGCGTGCGCCACACATACGGATCTGCGGACGGCTGGAGCCGTCCGTCGTAGGCGATGAGGACCATGTTCAGACGGTCGCCGGTCTCCCCGTCGACCACCGCTTCCGCGAGGCCCTCCACCATCCGCAGGGCCGCTGGGGTCAGCGCCGTCCCGATCATGCCGTCGAAGACGAGCCAGTGGTCCTCGTTCAGGGCGCGCATGTGCCGCTTCGCCACGTTCACCAGCCGTCTGACGTGGGTGGCTTCGGATGCGAAGGGGTCACCGTGGCCCAGGTCCCAGCCGAGCTGGTCGGTGAGCGCGGCGGCGATGTCACTCACCTCGACGGGCGGCACGTACGCGGACAGATCGATCTTGTACGGGGTGATCCTGCGATTGCCGAGGACGTGGCAGAGCAGGAACCAGGTCCAGGTCTTGCCACACCTGCGGTCACCGTCGACGATCAGTACCCGGCCGCCGGGGGCGTCGAGCATCTCGCGCAGCGTCGCACGCAGTTCGCTCCGGTCGATGAACGCCCTCGTCCGTCCGCCGCCCACCAGCAGCGCCGCGCAGGGGTCGGCCTCCCCCGCGGGCGGTTCCTGGGACAGGAGCACCTTGAAGATGTCGTACTCGGCACTGCTGGGATGCTGCGCGACGACTTGGATCAGTGCCCGCAACTTGCGTGCGGAGGCCGCGTGTTCCAGCACGCGCGGCCAGATGTCGGTCAGGGGTCCTCGCCATTCGACGGCTGCGGGGAGAAGACCGGCGGCCGCGACGAACTGCCGGACGGCAGTCTCTCTGTCGTGGACCTTCAGCAGCACGTCCAGGAGTTCTCGGGCTTGCGCGTCGTCGAACGCGAAGACGGTCTGGTCGAGCAGGAGCGCCACTGCGTCACCTCAGCCCCGCGTTCGCCATGCCCGCTGCGACCCGCTCGATCCTGACGCCCTCATTGCGGTACTCCGCCGGTGCGCTGAGCGGGCCGATCCGGGCCCAGCGGCGGTGCAGGGCGACGAGCCGCCACCGCTCGTCGAAGACGGGCGAGCCCGACGAGCCCCGGTCCGTGTCGGTCCAGTACTGCACCATCTCGTCGTCCACGTGGCGAACGACGTTGTGCCGCGCGGCGAGTTTCTTCACTCCGCCGTTCGGGTGCTGGACGATGCAGACGCGGTCGCCCACCTCCAGGGTGACCCGCTCGGGCAACTCGATCACGACCGCCTCGTCGGGCAGGGGTCCGACCGCCTTGATGACGGCCCAGTCGTCCGTTTCGTCACCGACCACGGAGCCGGGATCGCAGGCGACGCTCACGTGCTCCAGGTCGCGGCCGTCGAGGTCCTGTTCGTAGCCGAACCACGCCTCCACCCGGTCCGGTCGGACGCCACCGCCGAACAGGACGTGATGGTTGGTCAACAGCAGATCCGGGCTCACCCGGAACGCCGTGCCGTGGTAGCGGCGGCCGCGGTCGTCGGTGACCAGCAGTCGGCACACCGCCGTCGCCTGTTCGGTTCCCCGGCGCAGGAACGCCACGTCCTGGAAGGTGTTGGTGCTGAAGATCCGCCGTTCCAGGGGGTCCGGGTCGGAGAAGTCCTTCCAGGTGCCCGGCGGAGGATCCGCCGCGGGTGCCTCGAGAACCGGCCTGTCGCCGATCAGTTCCTTCAGACGCTCCGCCACAGCGAGATCCGGCCCGCTCTCGATCGCTGAGAGCAGTGTCCTCAGTTTGCCCTGGTTGCGGGCGGCGGGGATGAGGTCGAACCAGACGCCGTACACCGGCTGCCGCCAGTCCACGTCCCAGGTCACTACGCCCGCCTTCTTCGCCATGGCCTTCACGGCCATCGGCTCGTCGTAGACGGAGACGAGCAGTTCCTGGAGTTCCTGGGCTCCCGGGGCGCTCCATTCGAAGGGAAGGCGGTCGAGGAAATGCGTCATCGCTGTCACCTTGCTGCGGGCGGGCGGTCGGCAGGCGTCACTTCTGCGGCTGGAAGGACCAGTAGGAGCCGTCGGCGTGCGGCACGGACACCAGCCCGAAGCGCCGGGACGGCGGGAGTGCCTGCCGCAGCAGGCCGTAGACGTCGGCGAGGACGGACGTGTGGTCGCCCACGTACGAGTGGCCCATCAGTCCGGTGTCGAGAGCGCCGGCGTCGATGGTGTCGAGCCCCGGGGCCACGACGATCCCGGCGCCGGCCTGACCGGCGCGCGGTGCGGCCGCCATGGTGCGGGAGGCGGCCAGGGCACGGTCGACGGACGATGCGTAGAGGGTGCAACCGGCCGCCTGCCCGGCGATGCGGGGAAGGCGCCGGCGGAACACCTCGGCGTCGACGTCGGGCGCGGCGAAGACCACCTGGCCGAGCCGGCCGGAGTCCTCGGGCAGGCTCGTGGTGTCGAAGTCGGCGAGCGCTTCGGTGAGCAGCCGGTTACCCATGCTGTGAGCCAGCACATGCACCTCGCTCACGTTCGTCCCGGTCAGAATCCGGCGCAGGAATTCCTGGAAGTACGGCACCGCGCGGTTCACGGAGTTCTCGTCCGCGACGTAGCCACCGACCGTGCCTTTCGACGGCCAGCTGTAGAGCAGGGGGACACCGGTGAAGTTCAGGTCGTAGGCGATCTGGGCCGCGCGGATCGCGGCGTCGCGGAACGTGACGTTGTAGCCGTGGACGAACAGCAGTGCCTGGTTCACGTCGCACTCCGCGAGCCGTTTGCGGGTCAGCTCGGTGAACTCCTGGGCGGTGGACGTCGCCACGGCGCCGAGTGTCGCGACCCTGGCCGGATCGTCACGGAAGCGCAGCCTCCACACACGGGACTTCTCCGCGGCGCCCATACGGTGATCGTCGGGGATTCCCACCCGGGCTTCCCCGTACGTCAGTTCACCGCGCCCCGCACCGAAGCCGGTCCGCTTCTCGTCGAGCGCGCGGTCCGTGGCGTACAGCACCGGAACCAGCAGTGAACGCTGCCAGGCGACCCAGTGCGGCGGTGGGGCGGCGGGGCCGAACCGCTCCTGGCGGGCCGCAAGGGCGTCGAACTCGGCAGCCAGCACGGCTCCGAGCGGAGCGTGGGCTTCGAACGCCAAGGCCACTTCGCGCGCCGCCGAGTTGATGGCCTCACACGTCTCGGGCGCGGGCGTCTCCTCCGTGCCGCCGGCGGCGGAGTCATGCTGTACGGCGTCCAGCGCCCTCAACGCCGTCAGAACATGTGACGCCAAGCGTTCGAGGTCGGCCCCGTGCACGAACTCCGCTGCTCTCGGCCACACTTGCGCGACCGCGGGAACGAGTGGCCCCCAGTCCTCCACGTTGCCCCCCATGACTCCGAGAAGACTCCCGGTACGCGGACCGGATGATGACTCACGGCCCCCTGGGCATCATAAGGCGCGCGATGGCCGCCTCGGAGGACAAGTGCGCAGGTGCGGAACCGCGTTGTGGCCACGGTGCGAAGGCGTTCGGTTGTTCCGCCCGCCCTGCGGGTTCCGGCGGGCCGCCATCGCAGCCGGCTGCGCCGCCGGCTGCCCCTGAGTACCCGGCCTCACCGGGCTTGAGTAGCCGCTCGGATATTCCACCGCAGGTCAGCAGGACAGAGTCGTCTCGGGCGACCTTGTCCGGACGCACCCCGCGGGTGACACCCGTGGGCGAGAAGCGGGGAGATCCGATGAGCGACGCAGCCAAGCAGACGCACATCCGGGCACATCCGTTGGTGCAGCGTTTGCTGTCACTGGAACTCGACCCGGATCACTGCGCGGTGTTCGGGAGCGGCCCCATGCTGGCGCATGGACTCAGGAGGTCGCTCGGGGACCTCGATATCGTCGCCCGGGGGCCTGCCTGGCAGAAGGCCTGCGGGGACGGTGACCTCGGTGTCTCCAAGATCGGTGGAGACCCTGTGGCTGCCTTCTGGGGCGGCAGAATAGAAGTGTTCAGCGTCTGGTTCCCACCGGATGTCTCTACGGACGACCTGATCGACGAGGCTGACGTGGTCGCCGGAATCCGCTTCGTCCAGCTTCGGCACGTGCTCGCCTACAAGCGCCGGCTCCGACGGCCGAAGGACGTCCCGGACATCGCCGCGCTGGAGCAGGCTCTCAGCACACCTGCGCACGCCGGCAGCCCTCGGGTGGCATGAGCGCGGCTTCATGTGACCGACACCCGAGCGGGTTGTTAGACCCGCCGCACCCCCGGGTACTCAGCAGCACATTCCCGGAACCCGCACCACCCGCTCCACTCGGGAGATCCGATGCTCCGACGTCCACCTTCGCCACAGATCACCGCACCCCATGCGTGACGGCACGGGAGGGGCGGTGGAGGGCATGGAACCAGACGCGCACCCGGCGCGGTCGGCTCTGATCGTGATCGACATGATCAACACCTACGACCACGAGGACGCCGAGCTCCTCGTGCCGTCCGTGGAAGGGATCGTGCCCGTCCTGACCGAGCTGCTCGGCCGGGCCCGCGAGGCGGACGTTCCCGTGATCTACGTGAACGACAACTTCGGACGGTGGCGCTCGCACCACGGGGAGCTGCTGGACGCGGCCCTGTCCCAGCCGCACGCCCACCTGATCGAGCCGATCCGGCCCGACGACCGGTCGCTCTTCGTCGTGAAGGCACGCCACTCGGTCTTCTTCGAGACGCCCCTGTCCTACCTCCTGTGGAGCCTGGGGGTCGGGCACGTGGTCCTGACCGGCCAGGTCACCGAGCAGTGTGTCCTCTACTCCGCGCTGGACGCGCACATCCGCCATCTGGAGGTGACGGTGCCGAAGGACGCCGTCGCCTCCATCCATCCGCACCTGGCGTCGGCGGCCCTGGAGATGATGGAGCGCAACATGGGCGCCCGGATCACCACGGCGAAGGAGACCGGGTTCGGGCCCCGCGACGCCTGAGACCGGCCGCAGCCTGCTGCCCGACCCGGACGAACTGCGGGCGCCGCGCGGCCTGTTCGTCGTCGCCCGGTTGCACGGCGAGCCGGTGGGCTGCGCCGGGCTCGAGCTGGCGGCCGGGGCGCCCGCGGAGATCAAGCGGTTGTGGGTCTCCCCAGACAACGGACTCGGCGGACTCAGCCGCAGCGGCGGCCGGAGTTGATGCAGCCGACGGCCTGCTTCATCAGCCGCTGGGGCATCGCGTTGATGAAGTCCCCGTGGTCGGTGATGGGCTTGTGCAGCGACTCGGGGAAGCTGTCCACCGCGAAGGCCCTGCTGCCGGCCAGACCGCTGTAGGTGAGGCGCTGGACGAGCTGCGGGACCGCCTTGAATCCGGCCGGGCACCTGCCCCGGGCGTCGGCGAAGGCGACATGGCTGCGGTGGTTGGCACTGTCGGTGTTCCTGCCGTCCCAGCAGCTCTGGAAGCGCTCGGTGCGGACCAGCTCGCTGCCGGCCGGGCAGACCGGGTACTTGTCCTTGAGCTGGACTCGGTTCTCGAAGCCGGTGCACGACCAGGCCGCGTTGGCGTTGGCGCCGCCGTTCGCGTTGGCCTTCGCGTCACCGGTGATGATGCGCAGGAAGCGCGGCATGGCGACCACCTTGGTGGTGGGGCTGCCGACGAAGGTGAGGCTCACGGACGTGGGGGTGAGGATCTTGCCGACGTTGCCCTCGGCTCCGCCGCCGGGCTTGCCCGCGTCCGCCTCCTCGACTCCGCCGCGGTCGCGCAGCACCGGCCAGTAGTAGGTCGACCGGTCGCCGTTGGTGCACGTGGTGCGGGCCGCGGCGAGGGTGTCGTCGGTCGTGAAGGCGTCGACGCCGATGGCGCCGACGTAGTCGTGGGTGTGGTGGGCTCCGTTGCCCACCCCCGGAGCGACGATCACGTTGTCGGAGTTGTGCCGGCCTTCCGCGTTGACACCGCAGCGGGTCTTGAAGGCGCCCTTGGAGGCGTTGCGGTTGTTGCGTGGCCGGGCCGGCACGTTGGGGGTGACCTTGGTGATGTCCACGAAGTCCTCGAGCACCGGGCCGTTGCCGGCGGCCGGAGACGGGCTCGCTCCCTGCCCCTGCTGCCCCTGGCCTGCGCCGGCCAGCGTGCACGCGGCCAGGTTGCCCAGGCCCTGTGGCCGGGGTGCGCCCGTGCGGCTGATCGCGATGGCGATGCGGTCGACGGTGGCGGTCCGCTTGTCCTTGAGGGGGCCGAGGATGGCGTTCCGCACGAAGTCCGCACCGCCCTGGCCCCGCGTGGTGGCCAGCCGGTTTCCGGCCTCGGTGATCTGCGATTCCAGCAGGCGCAGATTGCGATCGACCTCCGCACGCGCCTGCCGGGGCACGTCCGGCAGCCGGTCGGCCACGGAGGGGCAGGAGATGGGTGAGGCCGCGCGGGTGGTGGCACGCGGGGCGTCGGTCGCGTTGGCCTGCATGTTGACCAGCGTGAGTCCGACACCGCCCGCGGCCAGCCCGGCGACCAGGACGATCGCGTTACGGCGCTTCCGGTTGCGCCTGTGTCCCTGGTTCATGGTGGCCTTCCGCATCTGTCAGGTGTGTCGGTGTGTCAGGTGTGACCACCGTGGCCAATGTGACGAGGAAGGGCCACTGGTTCCGGCCGGGCGTCACTGTCGCGTAAGACCTGGCGCGCCGCTCCGGGCTCGCCGGTCAGCGGTGCACGGGGTTGTCTTACGGAGTCATGACGTACGGCCGCGCTCCCGTCAGGCGGCGGTGGCCGGCGCTTAGCGTGCCCGTATGCGCGTACTGGTCACCGGCGGTGCCGGGTTCATCGGGTCCCATGTGGTCGCCACCCTGCGGGAGCGGGGGCACGAGGCGATCGTGTTCGACGTGCGGGAGGATCCCGCGGTAGACGTGCGGGACCCCGCGGCGGTGGGCCGCGCCCTGGCCGGTGTGGACGCCGTGTGCCACCAGGCCGCGATGGTCGGGCTCGGCGACGGGGTCGCCGACGCGGCGGACTACGTCGCACACAACGACCTGGGGACGGCCGTGCTGCTCGCGGCCATGGCGGAGGCGGGCGTACCGGCCCTGGTGCTCGCCGGATCGATGGTCGTCTACGGCGAGGGACGGTACACGTGTGCGCGCCACGGGGTGGTGAGGCCCGGGCCGCGGGCCGTGGCCGCGCTCGGCGCGGGCCGGTTCGAGCCTCCGTGCCCGGTCTGCGGGGAGGACCTCTCCCCCGGGCTGGTCCGCGAGGACGCCCCGGCCGATCCGCGGAACGTGTACGCGTCGACCAAGCTCGCCCAGGAGCATCTGGCCGCCGCATGGGCCCGCTGTACCGGCGGGTCGGCGGTGTCACTGCGCTATCACAACGTGTACGGGCCGGGCATGCCCCGGGACACCCCCTACGCCGGTGTCGCCTCCTTCTTCCGCTCGGCGCTCGCTCGGGGCGAGGCTCCGCGGGTGTTCGAGGACGGGCGTCAGCGCAGGGACTTCGTGCACGTCCGGGACGTGGCGGCGGCGAACGCCGTGGCGCTGGAGGCGGCGGTCGCCCCGGGGGCGCTCACCGTGTACAACACCGGCAGCGGTACCCCGAACACCGTCGGCGCGATGGCGCGGGCGCTGGCCGCCGCGTACGGCGGGCCCGAGCCGGTCGTCACGGGTGAGTACCGGCTCGGGGACGTCCGCCACATCACCGCGGACTCCTCGCGGCTGCGGGCGGAGTTGGGGTGGAAGCCGGCGGTCGGCTTCGAGGAGGGCATGACGGAGTTCGCGCGGGCGGGGATGCGGGGCGCCTAGGGCCTGTCCGATGGGTCAGGTAACCCGCCTGTCGGCCGGTCGTTCTATCCGGTGTGGGGCGGGGTGATCTTTCTGATGACGAGTGGGCTCG
>NZ_JBIBEP010000007.1:0-371951 GCF_042955185.1 Streptomyces sp. NPDC012474 | reverse complement strand
GTCACCGACATCAGCGGGGTGTGCAGTGCGTGGTGCACGTTGCCGATGACGTAGAAGCCGATGACGATCGCCAGGACGAACACCGTGAAGTGGCCCAGGAGCTCCCCCGGCGAGAAGGCCGTCACGAGGAACAGCGTGAGCGCTCCGGCGGCGACCAGGGCGTAGGAGGACCAGGCCGGGCGGGCGGTCTTCGCCGGGGTCTCGGAGGGGGCCGCGGCTTCCGGGGCCGGTGGGGCGGTGGGTGCGGCGGACACCTGGACCGGGGGCGGGGGCCAGGTCTTCTCGCCCTCGCGGACCACGGTCATCGACCGCTGCACCACGTCGTCGAAGTCGAGGACGAGCCGGCCGTCCTTGCCCGGGGTCAGCAGCTTCATCAGGTTGACGACGTTGGTGCCGTACAGCTGTGAGGCCTGGGCGGGGAGCCGGCCGGGCAGGTCGGTGTAGCCGATGATCGTCACGTCGTTGTCGGTGACGACGGCCTTCCCGGCGACCGTGCCCTCGACGTTGCCGCCCTGGGCCGCCGCCATGTCGACGATCACGCTGCCGGGCTTCATGCGCGCGACGTCCTCGGCGGTGATCAGCCGCGGCGCCGGGCGGCCCGGGATGAGCGCGGTGGTGATGATGATGTCGACGTCGGCGGCCTGCTCGGTGTAGAGCCGCGCGGCGAGCCGGTCGTAGTCCTCGGAGGTGGCCTTGGCGTAGCCGTCGGTGCTCACCTCCTGCTCGACGCCCACCGCCAGGAACTCCCCGCCCAGCGAGCGCACCTGCTCGGCGACCTCGGGCCGGGGGTCGGTGGCGCGGACCACGGCACCCAGGCTGCGGGCCGCGCCGATCGCGGCGAGCCCGGCCACGCCGGCCCCGGCCACCAGCACCTTGGCCGGGGGCACCTTGCCGGCGGCGGTCACCTGCCCGGTGAAGAACCGGCCGAAGGCGTGCGCGGCCTCCACCACCGCCCGGTAGCCGGCGATGTTCGCCATCGAGCTCAGCACGTCCAGGGACTGGGCGCGCGAGATGCGCGGCACCGCGTCCATGGCCAGCACGGTGATCGGCCGCCGAGCCAGCTCCTCGACCAGCTCCGGGTCGAGGGCCGGGCTGATCAGCGCGATCAGCGTCGCCCCCTCCCGCAGCCGGCCGGTCTCCTCGCTCGAGGGGGCGTTCACCTTGAGCACGATCTCCGCCTGCCACGGGTCGCCGAGTTGAGCGCCCGCCTCCTGGTAGGCCGTGTCGGAGAAGCGGGACGAGGCTCCCGCTCCCGGTTCGACCACCACGTCGTACCCGAGCGCGACAAGTCTCCCCACGGTGGCCGGCGTCGCCGCCACCCTGGTCTCGCCCGCAGTGGACTCGGCCGGTATGCCGATCCGCTGGGGTTGCGGTTCCGCTGGGACCATCGTGTGCCTCTCCCGTCGTTCGACTGCCTGTCCTCCTTGGTGCCCGCATCCTGCACGTTCGACGCGGCATCCGTGGCGGACCGCGGTCACATGGCCGAGGAGGCTGTCCTCACACCGCCGAGGGGTTGCCGAGAGAGCGTTTCGGGGGTATTGGTGTGACACCCGGGGCGGAAAGAGTCCTGTGATGCGACAGGGCGCGGCCGGGCGCAGACTGATGGCGTGAGCAGCACGCGCCCGGGGCGCGGCGAGGCCGCGCCCCCCTCCCGATCAGCACCGCAGCAGACTGTCGCGCTGGCGGCGATGATGTTCGCCGTCGCCATGACCTTCATCGACCAGACCATCGTGTCGATCGCGGCCCCGGACATCGTCCGCGAACTGGGACTGTCGTCCTCCGGGATGCAGTGGGTCGTCAACGCCTATCTGCTGGCCCTCGCGGCGTTCTTCGCCCTGGGCGGGCGGCTCGCGGACCTCTACGGGCCGCGCCGGATCGTCGTCATCGGCACGCTGGTGTTCGTCGTCTCCTCGGTGCTGTGCGGGTGTGTGCCCGCGGGCGGCGCCGCACAGGCCTGGCTGATCGTCTTCCGCGCCACCCAGGGGCTGGGGGCGGCACTGCTGTTCCCCGCGGCCCTGGCCGTGGTGGTCGCGGTGTTCCCGGTCGAGCGGCGCGGGCGGGCGCTCGCGCTGTTCTTCGGGGTCACCGGCGCGCTCACGGCCATCGGCCCGCTGCTGGGCGGCTGGCTCACGAACTGGACCTGGCGGTCGGTGTTCTGGGTCAACGTGCCCGTGGCGATCGTGGCGCTGGTTCTCACGGCCCTGGCGCACATCTCCGACCGGCGGCGCTCCGGCACCCTGGACGTCCCGGGTGCCGCCCTGATCGCGGCCGGCATGGGCCTGAGCGTGCTCGGTTTCCAGCAGGCCTGGTCCTGGGGCTGGGACAGCTGGGCGACCTGGGTCTGCATCGCGGGCGGCCTCGCGATCCTCGCCGGATTCGTCCGCTTCGAACGGAAGGTGGAGCATCCGCTGATCGACCTGCGGGTCTTCCGGGACAGGGCGTTCACCGTCGACGCGGCGGTGCTGTTCTTCGCGATGCTCGCCTTCGTCCCGCTGTTCTTCTTCACCTCCGTCTACGCCCAGGTGTCCCTGAGCGCCTCGCCGAACCAGGCGGCCCTGTTCCTGCTGTACTTCTTCGTCGGTTTCGCCCTCGCCTCGCAGTGGGGCGGCCGGATCCTCGACAAGAAGGGCGCCCGCCCGGCCCTGAAGCTGGGCACGGCCGTGGGCTGCGTCGGCTTCGCACTGTGGGCGAACAAGCTCACCGACCTGTCCATGCACGACCAGTGGCCCTACGCGGCCCTGGCCGGGGCCGGCATCGGCTTCGTCCTGGCACCGGCCTCCACGGACGCCGTCAACCGGGCCATCGGCGCCTCGTACGGCGAGGTCACCGGCATCACCCAGACCGTGCGCAACTACGCGGCGAGCGTGGGTCTGGCCCTCTACGGCACGATCCTCACCCACGTCACGACCGACAAGGTGGTGGGCACCCTGACGGCCAAGGGCATGTCCCCCGGGGACGCGGACACCGTGGCCCGCGACGTCACCGAGTCGATCAGCGGCAGCGGCGACTCCCGGCCGCCCACCGGCACCGGCCCCGCCGCCGAGGCGACCCGGGAGTCGATGTCCGCGATCCGCATGGACTTCGCCGAGGCCAACCAGTGGGTGTTCTACGGCATGGCCATCGCCCTGGGCATCGGCTACCTGTGCGCGCTGCGCCACCCGGGCGGCAAGGTGGACGCGAACGCGAAGGTGGAGGAACCGGCCGGGCAGGCCCGCTGACGCCGCGCGTCAGGTGAACGACGCGTCCGTGCGCTCCTGGATCCGCTCGGGCGTCAGGTCCTCGATCGTCTGGGAGATCATCCAGAGATGGCCGAACGGGTCGGCGAGACGGCCCCCGCGCTGCCCGTAGTGCTGGTCGGCGACGGGGTACACCACCGTCGCCCCGCCCCGCAGCATGGCCTCGGCCACGGCGTCGGCGTCGGACACGTCCAGGGCCATGATCACCGGGCTGCCGCCGAGGGACGCCGGCGCCGGGTCGACCTCGTCGGCGTCCTTGACGGCGATGACCGCGCCGCCGAGCCGCAGCAGGGCGTGCACGATCCTCCCGTCGGGGCCGGTGTACCGCTCGATCTCCTCGGCGCCGAGCGCGGCCCGGTAGAAGTCGATCGCCCGGGCGCCGTCTGGAACCACGAGCCGGGCGTAGAGCCGGTTGACGGTTTGCTGTACGGGTGTGTTCGTCATGCCTTCACCCTCGCCGGTGCCGGGGATCGTGGATTGTAGAAATCGGCAGGCCCGGGGCCGTTCACCCGTCCAGCGGAACGTGGTTGCGTTCGAGCGGGGAGCGCGGTGCGTACGCGGTCGGGGTGATCCCGGCCAGCGCGCGGAACTCGTGGATCAGGTGCGCCTGGTCGTGGTAGCCGCAGTCGGCGGCGAGCGCCGCCCAGTCCGGCGCCCCCGGCCCGGCGTTGACGCGGCCGAGGAGCCGCTGGAAGCGCCGCAGGCGGGCGTACCGCTTGGGCGCGAGTCCCAGCTGGTCGGTGCAGCGGCGGGCCAGCCGTCTGGCGGTCCAGCCCAGCCGGTCGGCGACCTCGGCGACGGGCGTGCCCCGGTCGAGCAGCGCGGCGGCGAGCCGGACCGCCGGGTCGGGCTCCAGGGGGCGTCGCGCCCGCGCCAGCAGGGCCGCCTCCAGCGCGCGCAGCCCGGCCCGCGGGCCTCCCACGGCCATGGCCTCCAGCAGCCGCTCGCGCAGCACCGCGCCGTCCGTGCCCCACAGCTCGTCGAGCCCGGCCAGTTCGTCGCGGACCGCGGAGACCGGAGCGGTGAGGAAGGGGTGGGCGCCCGCGGGCCGGAACGCCACCCAGACGACGGCCCGCTGCTGCGCCGGGTCGATCAGGGCCGGCCCCGTGTACGGCCCGTGCACGGCGGCGCCCCCGGTGCGCCGGACCGGGCCCCGCAGCGGGGAGGAGGACAGGGCGTCCGCGTCGAGGTTGACCAGCAGCTGCGTCCCGCCCGTCGGCAGGGCCAGCTCGGCGGTGTGCGCGAACCGCACCTCGGCATAACCCATCGCGCCGATCAGCGGCGCCAGGGCTCCTGCCGACGGCCGGACGGTGAGCGAGACCGGCGTCTGCTCCGCCGCAGGAGCCGGACAGGCCGGACCAGTCATCGGTCCAGCGTACGGCCGGGCGACGCCGGCCGGGAGCTACAGCGCCAGCCACACCGCCTGGTCCGGCTCCAGCCCCCCGCCCCCGACGGGGCCGCCGGCCAGCAGGAGCTCGGTGTGCGCGGGCAGCTCGTACGGCGCTCCGGAGAGGTTGACGACGCAGACGAAGCCCGGCTCGCGGCGGAAGGCCAGCACGCCCTCCGGGGTGTCCAGCCAGGTCATGCCGCCGTCACCGAGGGCGGGGTGGTCGCGGCGGATACGCAGGGCCGTGCGGTAGAGCTCCAGCATGGAGGCGGGGTCACCGGTCTGGGCCTCGACGCCGAGCCCCGCCCAGTCGTCCGGCTGCGGCAGCCAGGGCGCGGCGCCGGTGCCGAAGCCGTAGGGGGCCGCCGGGCCCGACCAGGGGATCGGGACGCGGCAGCCGTCACGGCCGCGGTCGGTGTGGCCGGAGCGTTCCCAGATCGGGTCCTGGAGGGCCGACTCGGGCAGGTCCTCGACCTCGGGCAGGCCGAGTTCCTCGCCCTGGTAGACGTAGGCGCCGCCGGGCAGGGCGAGCATCAGCAGGGCGGCGGCGCGGGCGCGCCGGGTGCCCAGGGCGGGATCGAGCGGGCCTTCGGGTTCGTAGCGGGTGTCGACCGTCCAGCCGCGCTGCGCGGTACGGCCGTAGCGGCTGGGGTGGCGCATGACGTCGTGGTTGGACAGGACCCAGGTGGCCGGTGCGCCCACCGCGCCGAGCATCGCGAGGGAGTCGTCGATGACGGCCCGCAGGTCCCCGGCGTCCAGGCGGCACATGAGGAAGTCGAAGTTGAAGGCGGTGTGCAGGCCGTCCGCCCGGACGTAGGCCGCGAGGCGCTCAGGGGTGTCCGCCCAAGCCTCGGCGACGAAGGAGCGGTCACCGGGGAACTCGTCGGCGACCTTGCGCCAGGACCGGTATATCTCGTGCACCTCGTCGCGGTCCCAGTGCGGGTGGTCGAGGTGCCGGCGCACCTCGTCGCGGCGGGCGAGCGGCCCCAGCACCGCCGGTTCCGCGCGCGGCGGCAGGTCGGGCAGGTCCGGGTGCTTGATCAGCCCGTGGGCGACATCGATACGGAAGCCGTCCACGCCCCGGGCGAACCAGAACCGCAGGATCGACTCGAACTCCTCCCGTACCTGCGGGTGCTGCCAGTTCAGGTCGGGCTGTTCCGGCGCGAACAGGTGCAGGTACCAGTCGCCGTCGGGCAGCCGGGTCCAGGCCGGGCCGCCGAAGCAGGACACCCAGTCGTTCGGGGGCTGCGCCCCGTCGGGGCCGCGGCCGGCGCGGAAGACGTAGCGCTCGCGCTCCGGGCTTCCGGGGCCGGCTTCCAGCGCCGCGCGGAACCAGGCGTGCCGGTCGGAGGTGTGGTTCGGGACGATGTCGGGGATCACCCGGATCCCCTGCGCGTGCGCCTCCTCGATGAGCCGCTCGGCGTCGGACAGCGTGCCGAACAGCGGGTCGATGTCCCGGTAGTCGGCCACGTCGTAACCGTGGTCGGCCATGGGCGACTTGTACCAGGGGTTGATCCAGATGGCGTCCACGCCCAGCGACTTCAGATACGGCAGGCGCGAGCGGAGTCCGGCGATGTCGCCGACGCCGTCGCCGTTGCCGTCGGCGAAACTGCGGATGTAGACCTGGTAGATGACGGCACTGCGCCACCAGGGTGCGGTGTGGGACACGGTGGATCCGGCTCCTCGGGTGTGAGGTGTCTACTTGGCCGAGCCTGCGGTGAGCCCGGCGACGATACGGCGCTGGAAGAGCAGCACCATGACCACCAGCGGGATGGTCACGACGATGCCCGCGGCCATCTGGCTGCCGAACGGCGTCTGGTAGGTCGTGGCGCCGGAGAACTTGGAGATGGCGACCGTGGCGGTCTGCATGGCGGGCTTGTTGGTCATCGACAGGGCGATGAGGAACTCGTTCCAGGCGGCGATGAACGTGATGATCGCGGTGGTGAAGATGCCCGGCGCCGCCAGCGGCACGATGACCCTGCGGAAGGCCTGGCCGCGGGTGCAGCCGTCCACCATCGCGGCCTGCTCCAGTTCGTCGGGCATCTGCCGGAAGAACGTGGTCAGGTTCCACACCGCGAGCGGCAGTGTGAAGGACATGCTGGGCACGATCATCGCCTGGTAGGTGTTGATCCAGCCGATGTCGGTGAACAGTTTCAGCAGCGGCACGACGATCGACACCACGGGGAACATCGACGTGGCGATGATCACGGTGAGGATCAGCCGCTTGAAGCGGAACTCCAGCCGGGCCATCGCGTACGCGGTGAAGGTGGCGAGGACCAGCGACAGCGCGGTGGTGACACCCGCGACGACCAGGCTGTTGAGGAGTGCCCTGGTGAACCCCTGTGCCGGGCCGAACACCGAGCGGTAGTTCGCGAAGGACACCGGGGACGGGAGCAGCGAGGTGCTGAAGATGTCGTTCGTGCTGCGCAGGCTGGAGACCAGCATCCAGTAGAACGGGGCCAGGCAGTAGGCCACCACCAGGGCGATGCCCAGATGGGGCAGCCACTGCCGCCACTTGGCGGTGAGGGTCATGCCGTCACCTCCCGTGCGCGGCGGCCCGGCGTTCCGGCGCCCCGGCTCCCGCTCCTCTTCCTCTTCTTCGTGCCGCCGGCGTCTCCGACGATGTCGGCGCCGAGCAGCCGTACGAAGGCGAGCGCGATGAGGAAGACGTAGAGGAAGAGCAGGACGGCGTAGGCGGAGGCCGGGCCGAAGCGGACGTTGGACGCCTCGTTCTGGGCGAGCATCGACAGGGTCTCCACGGAGCCCTTCTGCGAGCCGATGAGGATGTAGGGCAGGTCGAACATGCGCAGCGCGTCGAGGCAGCGGAACAGCACGGCCACCAGCAGGGCGGGCTTCACCAGGGGCAGGGTGATGCGCCGGAACTGCTGGAAGGCGCTCGCCCCGTCGAGCCGGGCCGCCTCGTAGACCTCTTTGGGGATGACCTGGAGGCCGGCCAGGACGAGGAGCCCGATGAAGGGAGCGGTCTTCCACACGTCGGCGATGACGACGGCGGCCTTGGCGGAGAAGCCGTCGGCGGTCCACAGCACTTGGTGGCCGAGGAGGACGTTGGCGATGCCGTCGGCGTTGAAGATCCACTTCCAGAGCAGTCCGGAGATGGCCGTCGGGATCGCCCAGGGCACCAGGATGCTCGCCCGGACCAGGCCGCGGCCCCGGAACGCCCGGTGCATGATCAGTGCCATGGCCACGCCGATCACCGTCTCCAGCGAGACCGTGACGCCGGTGAAGAAGGTGGTGTTCCAGAAGGCGTTCCAGAAGCGGTCGCCGGCCTGGGTGAAGATGTCGGTGTAGTTCTTCAGCCCGACGAACGGCTCGGTGTTGCTGATGAACCCGGTTCTGGGGTCCACGCCCTTGACCCCGTACAGGGACTCGTCGAGCGCCATGAGCGTCGGGTAGAGGACGACGATCGTGAGGACCAGCAGCGTCGGGGAGACGAGGAGGGCGGCCAGGCGGCCCGCGCCGGCGGTGGCCCGGGAGGGGCGTCGCGGGCGCGCGGAGGCGGGGGGCCGCCCGGGGCGGCGGGCGGCCGCCGTCCCGGGCCGGTGCGCGGTGGTGCCGGGCGGGATCGCGGTGTCGGCCATGAGCCAGGTCCTCACTGAGCCGTCAGCTTCTGCAGGTCCGCCTGCAGGTCCTTCAGCGCCTGTCCGCTGCTCTTCTTGCCGGTGAGGGCGGCGTAGACCTCGTTCTGGACGGCGGCCGTGACATCGCCGTACTGCACGACGCGGGGGCGGGGCACGGCCTTGGTGATGGACCGCTTGAGGTCGGGCAGGTACGGGAACTGCTTGTCCAGCGCGGCGTTGTCGTACAGGTCGGCGTAGGGCGAGGCGAGGGAGGCGTTCTTCAGGAAGTAGGTCGAGCTCTCCTCGCTGGTGAAGAACTTCATGAAGTCGAGCGCGGTGGCCTTGTTCTTGGCGAAGGACGACAGGGCCAGGTTGGAGCCGCCGAGGCTGGAGGCGCCGGGTCCGTTCAGGCCGGGCAGGGGTGCGACGGCGAACTTGCCCTTGACGGCGCTCTTCTGGGCCAGGGAGTACACGTAGGGCCAGTTGTTCAGGAAGACCAGCTTGCCGGACTGGAAGGCCTGCCGGCCGTCCTCCTCCTGGTAGGTGATGGCCTCCTTGGGGATCGTCCCGTCCTTGAAGGACTTGACGAGGAAGTCCAGGCCCTTCTTCGCCTGCGGGGTGTCGACGTCCGGCTTGCCGTCGGCGTCGACGATGCGGCCGCCGGCGGAGTTCACGGCCTCGGCGAAGTTCACGGTGAGGCCTTCGTACTTCTGGAACTGCCCGGCGTAGCAGGACATGTCCTTCGCCTCGGGGAGCTTCGTCACCTTGGCGCAGTCGGCGGTCATCTGCCCCCAGGTGGTGGGGGGCTCGGTGATGCCGGCCTTCTTGAGCAGGTCGGTGCGGTAGAACAGCAGGCCGCCGTTGGAGCTGGCGGGGACCGCGTACAGCTTGCCGCGGTACTGGCCGGTCTCCACGACCGGCTTGAGCATCCTGCCGAGCGGGAACCGGTCAGCGGGCAGCGGCTCGATCCACTGGTGGGCGGCGAACTCGGACGTCCACACGACGTCGGTGGCGAGCACCGTGTAGGCGTCGGACTTCGTCTCCGCGTTCTGGATCATCTGCTGACGCTGCGAGTCGGCGTCCGTCGGCAGTTGGATGAAGGTGACCTTCTCCTTGGGGTGCGCCTTGTTCCAGCGGTTGATGATGGTCTGGACGGTGCCGGTGGTGTCCTTGCCCGCGACGTAGGTGATGGGGCCGCGGCCCTTGAACGTGGCCGTCGCGGCCTGCGCCGAACCGCCCGAGCCGCCGCCGCTGCCGCCGGACGAGCCGCACGCGGTGAGGAGGAGCCCGGCGGCGGCGAGCGCTGCGGAACACTGAATCGCTCTGGCGGTGCTGGTCTTCACTGTCTCTCCTGGTCTGACGAACCGAAGTCGTGCTGTTCCCCCGGAATGCCTTTGGTCATGAGATTGCGTTGCCACGGCATTGAACTGCTAAAAACAGCAGCTCACAGCGGGTGGGAGGTGGCCCTCCGGGGCGACTTCGAACCTGTCGAGACAACGTTTGCACGCTAGAAGGCAGCCAACGGGAAGTCAATGCGGATCAACGTTGTAAGAAGGCAAGAATCCGGTGAGACAGCGCTGCCACCGACGGCCGTCCGGTGCGGTGTCGGCGTGTTAGCGTTCGGCGCATGCCACCAGGTCAGCGGCACCCCACGATGGCTGACGTCGCGGAGCGGGCCGGGGTGTCCACCTCCACCGTCTCGCGCACCCTGCGCGGCCTGTCCACCGTCTCCCCCGAGGTCCGCGCCCGGGTCGAACAGGCCGCCCGGGAGCTGGACTTCGCGGTGTCCCGGCATGCCGAAGAGCCTCGTGACGGGCCGGACCCGCAATGTGGCGGTGCTCGTGCCCACACTCGGTTCGTGGTTCATGGGCACGGCCCTGTCGGGCCTGGCCCGCGTCCTGCGGGCGGCCGGCATGGAACTGACGGTGTATGTGATCCCCGGTCTGGCCGAGCGCACCGCGTTCTTCGAGCATCTCCCGGCCCGGCGCAACGCGGACGCGCTGCTGGTGTTCTCCTTCGACCTCACCGCCGGGGAGACGGCCCGGCTGGACGACCTCGCCATGCCGGTCGTCCACGTCAGCCAGCACGTCGACGGACGCCCCAGCGTGTACGTCGACGACGTGGCAGGTGCCCTGCACGGCACCCGGCATCTGCTGAACCTCGGCCACCGCCGGATCGCCTACGTGCGGACGGTGGGTGCCCGCGGGTTCTCCTTCAGTTCGCAGGAGCGGCTGGTCGGGTACCGGCAGGCGCTGGCCGAGGCCGGCCTGCCCCTCGACGACGACCTGGTGGTCGCCACTCCGGCGGGCGACAAGCGGGGTGCGGCCGAGGCGGTCGGGCGGCTGCTCGGGCTGCGGGAGCCGCCCACCGCGGTCTTCGCCGAGCAGGACGAGGTGGCCGTCGCCGTGATCTGGACGCTGCGCGCGACGCGGATCGAGGTGCCCGGGCAGATGTCGGTCGTGGGCTTCGACGACCAGCCGGTCGCGCAGTGGTTCGATCTGACCACGGTGGCCCAGTCGCCGGCGTTGATCGGCCGCCGGGCCGGTGAACTGGCCCTGTCACTCATCGACGACCCGGGCGGGGGCCGTGAGCGGCACCTCGTGCTGCCGACCCATGTCATCCCCCGGACCACCACCGCCCCGCCTCCCGCCCCACGGGCCGGTCCCGAGCCGCACCTGCCCCCGGACTGACGGCTGCCAGGGCGGCTCGGCGGGGGCCCGCGGCCGGGTCACCGGCCTCGGCGTACGCGTCCTCACGGGGAGCCCGCTTCCCCGGCCGGCCGCCCCCGGACCGAGGCGCTCGCCGTACTCGTGCGTCTCGCCTGCGCGAACCGTTGACGACGGTAAGAGCCGCCCTTATCTTCTGACCACTTCATGGTCGAATTCACGAACTACGTTCGACATGTCGGACAGGGCTGACTCGTTCCCACCCCCCGATCATCCGCTGGAGAACCCCCTTGAGACGCATAGCCGTTCGGCTGCTCCTGGCTTCCCTGATGGCCTTCGCGACCTGCCTGGCATCGGCGCCCGCCCGGGCCGCCGTGCCCGACTCCCCCGCCGTCACCTACACCAATCCGATCGCGGAGCAGCGGGCCGACCCGCACATCTTCAAGCACACCGACGGCTACTACTACTTCACCGCGAGCGTTCCCGAGTACGACCGCATCGTGCTGCGCCGGGCGACCACCATCCAGGGTCTGAAGTCGGCGCCGGAGACCACCATCTGGACGAAGCACACCAGCGGTGTGATGGGCGCCCACATCTGGGCACCGGAGATCCACTTCATCGACGGCAAGTGGTACGTGTACTTCGCCGCGGGTGCCACCGACGACGTGTGGGCGATCCGGATGTACGTTCTGGAGGGCACCGGCGCCAACCCGCTCACCGCCACCTGGACGGAGAAGGGCCAGATCAAGACCCAGTGGGAGAGCTTCTCGCTCGACGCCACGACTTTCGTCGTGGGTGGCGTGCGCTACCTGGCCTGGGCGCAGCGCGACCCGTCCGTGAACAACAACACCGACGTCTACCTGGCGAAGATGGCCAACCCCTGGACGATCACCGGCACTCCGGTGATGCTGACGCGGCCCACCTACTCCTGGGAGACCGTCGGCTACAAGGTCAACGAGGGCCCGGCCGTGATCCAGCGCGGCGGCAAGATCTTCATGACGTACTCCGCGAGCGCCACCGACGCCAACTACTGCCTGGGCATGCTCACCGCCTCCGCGAGCGCCGACCTGCTCAGCCCGGCGTCCTGGAGCAAGAGCCCCGTCCCGGTGTTCGCCAGCAGCGCCGCGACCGGCCAGTACGGCCCGGGCCACAACTCCTTCACGGTCTCCGAGGACGGCAGGAGCGACATCCTCGTCTACCACGACCGCAGCTACAGGGACATCACCGGCGACCCCCTCTACGATCCCAACCGGCGTACCCGCGTGCAGAAGGTGTACTGGAACGCCGACGGCACCCCGAACTTCGGCATCCCCGTGGCCGACGGGGTCACCCCGCAACGCTTCTCCTCGTACAACTTCCCGGACCGGTTCGTCAGGCACTACGACTACCGGGCGCGGATCGAGGCGAACGTCACCAAGCTCGCCGACTCCCAGTTCCGCGTCGTGCCGGGCCTCGCCGGCAGCGGCACGGTCTCACTGGAGTCGGTCAACTTCCCCGGCTACTACCTGCGGCACGAGAACTTCCAGGTGTGGCTGCGGAAGAACGACGGCAGCGCGCAGTTCGCGTCCGACGCGACCTTCCGGCAGCGCGCCGGACTCGCGGACCCGGCCGGCGTGTCGTACGAGTCGTACAACTACCCCGGGCGATACGTCCGCCACTGGGAGTACCTGCTGAACGTGCAGGCGGTGAGCACCGCCACCGACCGGGCGGACGCCACCTTCTACGCCCAGTGACGGCACGGCATATGAGCGTAATGCCCTGAATGTCTTTCCGATGCGCGGGCACTCAGGGCCTGTGCAGACACAACAGGGAAAGCGACCGCGCAGGGTGCTGCTCACCGGCTGGTTCAGCTTCCGGGACAGGGAGGCGACCGCCGGGGACGTGCTGGCCCTGCGCCGGGTGGAGGACGTGCTGCGGGGGACGGGCATTCCCTACGACGTCGCCTGGAGTCCCCGTTTCCGTCCGGAGGCACTGCATCTGGACCGGCTGTGGCCCGAGGACTACAGCCACCTCGTGTTCGTGTGCGGCCCGCTGCACGGACCGCAGGTGGAGGAGCTGCACCGGCGCTTCGCTCACTGCGTGCGGATCGCCGTGGGCACGTCGGTGATCGACCCCGGCAGCCCGGCCGTGACCGGCTTCCACCGGGTGCTGCCCCGTGACGGGCCGGACAGTGAGCCGGTGGAGGACCTCGCGGCCCGCGCCCCGGACGTGCCGGCGCGGCCCGTCGTCGGGGTGATCCTCGCGCACGGGCAGCACGAGTACGGGCAGCTGCGGCGGCACGGGCAGGTCGCGGAGGAGGTGACGCGCTGGCTGGCCTCCAAGGACTGCGGCAGGCTGGAGCTGGAGACGCGGCTCGACACGCACGACTGGCATCTGAGCGCGACGCCCGCACAGCTGCAGTCCGTACTGGCCCGGCTGGACCTCGTCGTCACCGACCGGCTGCACGGGCTGGTGATCGCGCTGCGGGTGGGCACACCGGTGCTCGCCGTCGACCCGGTCGCGGGCGGCGCCAAGCTGACCGCGCAGGCCCGGGCCTGCGGCTGGCCCGCGCTGGTGCCCGCCGAGCAGCTCGACGTGCGGCAGTTGGACCGCTGGTGGGACTGGTGCCTGACCGGCGGCCGGGTGACCGCGCGGCAGATCCGCGACGGCTTCCGCGAGGGCTCCGTGCCGGACAGCGCGGACCGGCTCGTCGAGGCGCTGGCGCGGCCGGTGCCCGGTTAGCCCCGGGCGACCACGGGGCACCCGCTTGTACGTCCCCTGCTGTACTTCCCCCGCCGCACGTCCCCCCGGGAGGAGAGACGGTCCGGCCGCCCGGAAGGAGAGAGCGTGTCCATCGGCCGACTTCCCGAGAACGAGCAGCGCATCCTCGATGAGATGGAACGCGCTCTGCGCCGCGACCGCCGCCTCGCCCGCAGGCTGCGCACCCACCGGGTGAGCCGCCGCCCCGACCCCGCCCGCGTCCTGGCCCGACTGGCCTGCTACCGCCCCCGCGTCCGAACCGTCCTGGTCCTGCTCGCGGTGTCGGTCGGGCTGATGGTGGCCGGGATCGTCACGTCCGAACCGGGGGTGATCTGGGCGTTCGCCGCGCTGTGGCCCCTGACGATGTTCGCCGCGTTCCGGCTGATGTGCCGGTGCTGCGACGGCTGAACGCGGCCCTGCCGCTCAGGGCCGCGGGGTGCCGGGCAGTTCGTCGACGGCCCTCAGGACGTCCTCGACGCTGATGCGCAGGAGCGCCGAGTCGGGCCGACGGCCGTGCGGGTCGCCCTCCGGGCCGTACCACAGGGCGCGGTGGCGCGGGTCGGCCGGCGGGCCCCAGCGGCTCGGCGCGACCGGGCCGAACAGGGTGACGGAGCGCGTGCCGTGGGCGACGGCGAGGTGGGCGATGCCGGTGTCGCCGCTGATCACGGCGTAGGCGCCGGCCACGAGAGCGGACAGTCGTTCGAAGGGCAGGCCGCCGTCGAACACGTCCGTGTCCGGCAGACCGGCCCGCTGGGCGAGCCGGGCCACCAGGTCGCCCTCGGCCGGGCCGCCGGTGACCACGACCCGCAGGCCCCGGGCGCGCAGTTCGGCCGCGACGGCCGCGTACCGCTCGACGGGCCAGCAGCGCGCGGGCGACCCGGCGCCGGGGTGCAGGACGACCGCGCCGGGCGCCGGAGAGGCGCTCTGCGGGCGGGGCAGCAGCAGATCGCCCGGGTCGGCGTCCATGCCGTACGCCCGCAGCAGCCGGCACCAGCGGTCACGTTCGTGCTCCTCCGGGTACCAGGGCGGGCCGTCGGTCCCGGGCAGGTCCGGGTGGGCGAAGGCGAGCAGTTTCAGCGGGCGCAGGCCCAGGAGCAGCCGGTGGCTGGGCGGGCCGTTGCCGTGCAGGTCGACGGCGATGTCCGGGGGCGGGCCGGTCCAGTCGAGTGTGCGCGGGACGGCCCGGCCGGGGGCGGCGGCGGGCAGCAGCCGGTCCACGGCCCCCGTCGCCTCCGCGACCGGCGCGAGTTCGGCGGGCGTGGCCAGCACGAGTTCGTGCTCCGGGTGGGCTCGCCGCAGGGCACGCAGCGCGGGGACACCGGCGAGGAGGTCACCGAGCCCGAGGGCGCGCAGGACGAGGAGGCGGGGTCGTATGGCGTGCGCTGTCCGGTCCGGAGTCATACCAGCAGCCTGCCGCGCGAGGAGGGGACCCGCCGCCGCAAGCCCGCTCATCGGGTGCCCGACCACGCGTGGTCACCCGCGCCGGGGCTGCCACGACACGAGCCTCAAGACTGATTCCTCCCGCACCGATGCGGCCGTCGGCCCGTACCGGGCGGGGCCGCTCCCTCAGCATTTCATGCGGGTGAAGTGGGCTGTTGTGCCGCGGCGAGCAGGCGACAACGCAGGGCCTGTTCCTCGACTCCGCCGTCCCCGCCGGGCTCTACCCGATACAAACAGGCCTGAGGTGTGCGCGTAACGGAGTCCGTCAGCAGGCCGCTCGTGAAGAGGGCGCCGACGCCGTCCTCGACTGCCCAGCCGGCCGGCAGCGTGCGGTTCGCCACGGCTGCCTGATATGACGCTCGTCGGCCCGGCTCACTGTCGTAGTGCGGGCAGACCGAGCCGGACAGCAGGCCCAGCCCGTCCGAGAGGTGGGTCAGCGGCCCGAACGAGTCGGTATGCGATCCCTCGGCCCAGCAGTTGGCGCCGGCGCTGATGCCGCACAGCAGGGTCCCTCGGTCGAAGGCTTCGCGAAGCAGCCTGTCCACACCGTGCGCGCGCCAGACCGCCAGCAGGTTCGCGGTGTTGCCCCCACCTACATAGACGACGTCTTGAGAGAGGAGGAACGTGCGTAGGGCGTCGTCATCGAGCTCCCGTCGAAACAGCTGCAAGACGCCGGGCTCGCAGGAACGTGACCGGTACGCCTCGAAGAACTGCTGGATATAGGCGGGAGCGTCGCCACTGGCTGTCGGAATGAAGCACACCCTGGGGCGAGGAACGGATACCTGATCGAGCATCCAGTCATCCAGCAGACCATCGTCGTCGATGGAGAAGCCGCCTCCAAGGAGAGCCACACGACGTTCCGGAACGACAGCCACGAGGGTGCCTCCTCAGGTCACGACTCAGATGCGCACGATGCACTGAACCGTGGCAAGCCATCGTCCGCATCCGCAAGCGAATAGTCCCTCTGGGCGCGCCGCGGCCATGTCCATGTGCGGGCAGGCGGGCAGGCCAGGGACAGCCAAGGCGGCGGCCTCGTGCGGCGGCGGCCGTCACAGATGGCCGCGCGGGGCGGGGCCGGAGGTGAACGCCTCCTGGATGGGGCGTTCGTCGGCGAGGACGCGGCCCTTGGGCGGTTCGTCCAGCACCGCTCGTACGGCGGTGAGCAGGTCCGGGGCGATGTGGTCCGCCCGTGCGGTCTCCTCGGGGCGGGTGCGCCCGTTCGGGACGAGGATGCCGTGGGCGCCCGCACGGCGCGCGGCCTCCGCGTCGGCCGAGGTGGAGCCGATCAGGACGAGCTCGGCGGGCCCGGTGCAGATCCGCCCGCCGGCCCAGAGCAGCATGCCGGGCCGGGGCCTGCGGCAGTGGCAGCCGTCGTCGGGGCCGTGCGGGCAGACGGCGAACACCTCGAAGGGGCCGAGGAGTTCGTCGACGCGTCGATTGACGCGGCGGACATCGGCGTCGCTGAACAACCCCTGGGCGACGCCGGGCTGGTCGGTGACGACGCCGGTGCGGATGCCGTGCGCGCGCAGCAGGGCGAGCGCCTCGCGGGCGCCCTCGACCGGGCGTACGCGATCGGGGCCGGCGGCGTCCGGGACGTCTTCGACGAGTGTGCCGTCGCGGTCGAACAGCACGGCCTTCACCGGGCTCACGGGATGGCCTCCTCCTGCCAGGCGGGGGTGTGACGGTGGCGCCAGGCACCTGCCAGCCGGTGCCAGGTCGCGGTGGGCGGGATGAGCACGCTGGTCGCCAGCATCGTCGCCACCTCGTGGCGGGTGCGCGGGCCGGGAACGATACGGGCGCGGGCGAACTCCGCCGTACCGGCCGCCCAGCCGAGCGCGCAGGCCGTCGCGGCCCGGCCGTGCCCGGAGGCGGCGAGGGCGCAGGCCGCGACGCCGGCGGTCGTGATGGCCGTGTGGGTGCGGATCCGGCCGCGCGGCGCCACTGCCTTGTCCCACCAGTCGGGGCCGTGCAGATGCCGCATGAGGGCATCGTCGGCGTTGCCGCGCTGCTGGCGCACGGACACCCAGCGGGAGGCGGAGCGCACGGGGTGGCGGGTGGTGCGGCGGCCCTGCCGGATGCGCCAGCCCGAGTCGAGGACGCGCAGCGCGAGGTCGGCGTCGTCACGGAAGGCCCGCCGGAAGCGTTCGTCGAAGCCGCCGACCTGCCGGAGGACCTCCGTGCGGTAGGCCATGTCGGCGGTGACCCAGTGGGCGCGGACGAGTCCGGCGGTGCCGCGTTCCCAGTCGGTGGGGCGGCGTTCGCCGGGCAGCGGCACGGCGAGGACACCCTGGACGCCCGCGGTGTCGTGCGACGCCTCGGCGAGGTCCTCGGCCAGCTGCTCACACCAGCGGGCCCCCACCTGGACGTCGTCGTCGAGGAACACCGTCCACGGCGTGTGCACGGCGCGCAGTCCGGTGTTGCGGGCGGCGGCGGGCCCACGACCACCACCGTCCAGCACGGTGGTCCGCTCCCGCAGGTCGCCGAGGACACTCAAAGGGTGCTTCAGCGGGCCGGGTTCGGGGTCGGTCCGGTCGTCGACCAGGATGATCTCCTCGGGGCGCGGTCCGGTCGCCGCCGCGAGCGCGGCGAGACAGTCGGCGAGGGTGTCCGGTACGAGGGTGGGGACCACGACGGCGTACGAGGTCATGTGTGCGCGCCCTCCCTCCAGCGATGTGCGCGGCTACCGTGCTGGCGAGTGCCGCGGTACGACTCCCTCAAACACCAGGTCAGGGCCGTCGGGGAACGCCTCGGCGACTATGCACCACGCGTATACACGCGATGTATAGTCCCGGCATGCCTTCTCTGACCAAGAAGATGACGAAAACGGGGACCGCGTTCCGAACAGCCGGAACGCTCGCGGCGGCCGCCGCCCTCACCCTCGCCCTGAGCGGCTGCACGGGGACCGACACCACGGCTCCCAGCGCCGTCCGGGCCCGACCGGCCACGGACATGCAGCCGGCCCGGTTCGGCGCCGTCGACTGCCGCGAGGCCAAGTGCATCGCGCTCACCTTCGACGCCGGACCCAGCGAGCACTCCGCGCGGCTGCTGGACATCCTGAGGGAGAAGCAGGTCCCTGCGACCTTCTTCCTCCTCGGGAAGCGGCACATCGAGAAGTATCCGGAGCTGGTGCGGCGCATGGCCGACGAGGGACACGAGGTAGCCAGCCACACCTGGGACCACAAGATCCTCACCGAGCTGAGACCCGAGGAGATACGCGAGGAGCTGGAACGCCCCAACGAGGCGATAGAACGACTCACCGGGCGACGTCCGACCCTGATGCGCCCGCCGCAGGGCCGCACCGACGACACCGTGCACGCCATCTGCCGCGAACTCGGCCTCGCCGAGGTGCTGTGGAGCGTGACGGCGAAGGACTACCGGACGACCGACTCCGACCTGATCACCCGCCGCGTCCTCGCCCAGTCCTCCCGGGACGGGATCATCCTCCTCCACGACCTCTACGACGGCACGGTGCCGGCGGTGCCGGGGATCATCGACGCGCTGAAGGAACGCGGGTACGTCTTCGTGACGGTGCCTCAACTCCTGGCACCGGGGAAGGCGGAGCCGGGCGAGGTGTACCGGTGACGCCCCGCGGGTTCCCTACGATCGGGGGGTGGCGAACTTCCTGCTAGAACGCACCGTTCCGCTCCCTCTCGACGAGGCGTGGCGGCGGATCACCCGGTGGCGGCGGCACGGTGACGCGGTACCGCTGACGGTGGTCAGGGTCGTGCCGCCCGGGCCGACACGCGAGGGCACGCTCGTCGTGGCCCGCTCGGGTGTCGGGGCGCTGGCCTTCGACGACCCGATGGAGGTCACGGTGTGGCAGCCGCCGCGGGACGGGGCCCCCGGGCTGTGCCGGCTGGAGAAGCGGGGACGTGTCGTCCTCGGGTGGGCGGAGCTGGAGGTACGGCCGGGGCCCGGGGGGCGTTCCCGCGTGGTGTGGCGGGAGGAGATCCGGGTCCGGTTCGTGCCGTCGGTCTTCGACGGGGCGGTGCGGCGCTCCTCGCGGTACGTGTTCGGGCGCACCCTGAACCGTCTGCTCAGGATGGCCTGACACCGTATGCGTAGGCAGGCCTGACACTTCGGCACCCCGGCAGGGCCTTCCCTGCCGGGGCTCAGGAAGGCCTGATGCTTCGGCCGTCGGCACGGCGTACCCGACCGGAGCTCAAGCCACGGACCCGATCCCCCAACGGCACGGCGTACCCGGCCGGCGCTCAGGCAGGCCTGACGCTTCGGCCGCCGGCACGGCGTACCCGACCTGAGCTCAAGCCACGGACCCGATGCGGCCCATGGTCGCCGCGTCCGGCTCGTGGTGGATCGGCGTGTGCGCCCCGGTCAGGGAGACGCCGCTGCCGCCACGCCGCGCGGCGACGATCTCCGCCGCGATCGACAGGGCCGTCTCCTCGGGCGTACGGGCACCGAGGTCCAGCCCGATGGGCGAGCGCAGACGGCTCAACTCCAGGTCGGTGACGCCGACTTCCCGCAGTCGGGCGTTGCGGTCCAGGTGGGTGCGCCGGGAGCCCATGGCACCGACGTACGCCACGGGCAGCCGCAGCGCCAGCTTCAGCAGGGGGACGTCGAACTTGGCGTCGTGGGTCAGCACGCACAGGACCGTGCGGGCGTCGACGTCGGTGCGCTCCAGGTAGCGGTGGGGCCACTCGACGACGATCTCGTCGGCCTCCGGGAAGCGGGCCCGGGTCGCGAAGACGGGGCGCGCGTCGCACACCGTGACGTGATGGCCGAGGAACTTGCCGACGCGGACCAGGGCGGCGGCGAAGTCGATCGCGCCGAACACGATCATGCGGGGTGCGGGGACCGAGGACTCGACCAGGACCGTGAGGGGTGCTCCGCAACGCGAGCCCCGCTCGCCGATCTCCAGGGTGCCGGTGCGGCCGGCGTCCAGGAAGGCGCCGGCCTCGGCGGCGACCGTGCGGTCCAGTTCGGGATGGGCGCCGAAGCCGCCGTCGTGGGAACCGTCGGGGCGGACCAGCAGGGCCCGGCCCGTCAGTTCGCGCGGGCCCGACGCGATCCGCGCCACCGCCGCCGCCTCCCCTCGGGCGGCGGCGGCGAGCGCGGACGCGACCACCGGGCGGACCGGATCGGCGGCCCGTACCGGGGTGACCAGGATGTCGATGACGCCGCCGCAGGTCAGGCCCACGGCGAAGGCGTCGTCATCGCTGTACCCGAAGCGCTCCAGGACGGTTTCGCCGTCCCGGAGGGCCTGCTCGCACAGTTCGTAGACAGCGCCCTCCACGCAGCCGCCGGAGACCGAGCCGATCGCCGTGCCGTCGGCATCCACCGCGAGTGCGGCGCCGGGCTGCCGGGGCGCGCTGCCGCCGACGGCCACCACGGTGGCCACGGCGAAGTCACGGCCCTGCTCGACCCACCGGTTGAGCTCCTCGGCGATGTCCAGCATCTGTCTCGGTCTCCTTGAGGTCGCGGGAGGGTGGGCGTCAGTGGACGCCCAGCCAGCTCTCGATCGGGTTGAGGGCGAAGTAGACGAGGAACACCGCCGTGAGGATCCATACGAAGGCGCCGATCTCGCGCCACTTGCCCTGGGCGGTCTTGATGGCCACGTAGGAGATGACGCCCGCGGCGACACCGGTGGTGATGGTGTACGTGAACGGCATCAGCACGACGGTGAGGAACACCGGGACGGCGGTGGCCCGGTCGGCCCAGTCCACGTGCCGGGCGTTCATCAGCATCATCGCGCCGATGACGACGAGGGCGGCGGCGGCGACCTCCGACGGAACGATGGCGGTGAGCGGGGTGAAGAACAGGCAGGCCGCGAAGAACAGGCCCGTGACCACGGAGGCCAGACCGGTGCGGGCGCCCTCGCCGACACCCGTGGCCGACTCGATGAACACGGTCTGGCCGGAGCCGCCGGACACGCCTCCGACCGCGCCGCCGGCCCCGTCGATGAACAGCGCCTTGGACAGGCCCGGCATCCGGCCCTTGTCGTCGGCGAGTTTCGCCTCGGTGCCGACGCCGATGATGGTGGCCATCGCGTCGAAGAACCCGGCGAGCACCAGGGTGAAGACGATCATGCCGACCGTCATCGCGCCGACCTCGCCCCAGCCGCCGAACTCGACGTGCCCGAAGAGCGTGAAGTCGGGCATGGAGACGGCGCTGCCGTGCAGTTCGGGCGCGCCGCCCGCCCACTGCTTGGGGTCGATGACGCCGGCGGCGTTCAGGATCGCCGCGACGATCGTGCCGCCGACGATGCCGATGAGGATGGCGCCCGGGGTGTTCCGGGCCTGGAGCATGAAGATCAGCAGCAGGGTGCCGGCGAAGAGCAGGACGGGCCAGCCGGCCAGTTCGCCCGCAGGGCCGAGCGTGAGGGGGGTCGCCTCGCCCTGGTGCACGAAGCCCGACTTGTAGAACCCGATGAGGGCGATGAACAGGCCGATGCCCATGGTGATGGCGTGCTTGAGCGCGAGCGGGATCGCGTTCATGATCATCTCGCGCAGGCCGGTGACGACCAGCAGCATGATGACCACGCCGTACATCACGCACATGCCCATCGCCTGCGGCCAGGTCATCTCGGGCGCGACCTGGGAGGCGAGGACCCCGGAGACGGAGAGGCCGGCGGCGAGGGCCAGGGGGACCTTGCCGACGAAGCCCATCAGCAGGGTGGTGAAGGCCGCCGCGAACGCGGTCGCGGTGATCAGGGCGGGCTGGGCGAGCGTGTCCCCGGCGGCGTCCTTGCCGGACAGGATCAGGGGGTTGAGCAGCAGGATGTAGGCCATCGCCATGAAGGTCGTGATGCCGCCGCGCACTTCACGGGCGACCGTCGAACCTCTGTGGGATATGTGGAAGTACCGGTCGAGCCAGGACCGTCCGGCCGGGACGCGGGTGCCTTCACCCGCGTCCTCGGCTGTGGCCCTCGGCTCCAGTGATTGCTGGGTCATGGGTGCCGTCTCCCAAGTTTCAAAGGGGGTTGGGATGTTCACGACCCGGGGGACGGCCCGAGACGAACAAGGGACCTGGGGGACGAAGCCCCCAGGGGATCGTGACTGCTCAGCCCTCGGAGAGCTGGGTACCCGTCAGGTGCTCGGGCCTCACCGGAGTCCGGTTCAGTTCGAGCCCGGTCGCGTTCCGGATCGCCGCGAGGACGGCCGGGGTCGACGACAGGGTGGGTGCCTCGCCGACACCGCGCAGGCCGTACGGGGCGTGGTCGTCGGCGAGTTCGAGGACGTCGACCGGGATGGTCGGCGTGTCGAGGATGGTCGGGATCAGGTAGTCGGTGAAGGACGGGTTCTTGACCTTCGCCGTCTTCGGGTCGACGACGATCTCCTCCATGACCGCCACGCCCAGGCCCTGCGTGGTGCCGCCCTGGATCTGGCCGAGCACGGACAGCGGGTTGAGCGCCTTGCCGACGTCCTGGGCGCAGGCCAGCTCGATGACCTTGACCAGGCCGAGCTCGGTGTCGACCTCGACGACGGCCCGGTGGGCGGCGAAGGAGTACTGCACGTGCCCGTTGCCCTGGCCGGTGCGCAGGTCGAAGGGCTCGGTCGGCCGGTGCCGCCACTCCGCCTCGACCTCCACGGTCTCGCCCTCCAGGACGTCGGCCAGGTCGCTGAGGACCTCGCCGCCGTCGGTGACGACCTTGCCTCCCTCCAGGAGCAGTTCGGCCGTCGCCCAGGCCGGGTGGTAGGAGCCGAACTTGCGGCGCCCGATCTCCAGGACCTTCTCGCGGACCAGCTCGCAGGAGTTCTTCACAGCGCCACCGGTGACATACGTCTGCCGCGAGGCCGACGTCGAACCGGCGCTGCCCACCTGGGTGTCGGCCGGGTGGATGGTCACCTGCGTCACGCCCAGCTCGGTGCGGGCGATCTGGGCGTGGACGGTGACGCCGCCCTGGCCGACCTCCGCCATCGCGGTGTGCACGGTGGCGACGGGCTCACCGGCGACGACCTCCAGGCGCACCTTGGCGGTGGAGTAGTCGTCGAAGCCCTCGGAGAAGCCGACGTTCTTGATGCCGACCGCGTAGCCGACCCCGCGTACGACGCCCTCGCCGTGCGTGGTGTTGGACAGGCCGCCCGGCAGCTCCCGCAGGTCGGCGCCCTCGCTGGACTCCCACTGGCGCTCCGGCGGCATCGGCATCGCCTTGACGCGGCGCAGCAGTTCGGCGACGGGGGCCGGGGAGTCGACGGGCTGCCCGGTCGGCAGGAGCGTGCCCTGCTCCATGGCGTTGAGGCGGCGGAACTCCACCGGGTCCATGCCGAGCTTCGCGGCGAGCTTGTCCATCTGCGCCTCGTAGGCGAAGCACGCCTGGACCGCGCCGAAGCCGCGCATCGCGCCGCAGGGCGGGTTGTTGGTGTAGAGGGCGACGGCCTCGATGTCCACGTCGTCGACCACGTACGGGCCGACGGACAGGGAGGAGGCGTTGCCGACGACGGCCGGGGAGGCGGAGGCGTAGGCGCCGCCGTCGAGGACGATCCGGCACTTCATGTGGGTCAACCTGCCGTCGCGCGTGGCCCCGTGCTCGTAGTACAGCTTCGCGGGGTGGCGGTGGACGTGCCCGAAGAACGACTCGAACCGGTTGTAGACGATCTTGACGGGCTTGCCGGTGCGCAGCGCCAGCAGGCAGGCGTGGATCTGCATCGACAGGTCCTCACGGCCGCCGAACGCGCCGCCGACGCCGGACAGCGTCATCCGAACCTTGTCCTCGGGCAGGCCGAGCACAGGCGCGATCTGGCGCAGGTCGCTGTGCAGCCACTGGGTGGCGATGTAGAGGTGGACGCCGCCGTCCTCCTCGGGCACGGCGAGTCCGGACTCGGGGCCGAGGAAGGCCTGGTCCTGCATGCCGAAGGTGTACTCGCCCTCGACGATGACGTCGGCGCGCTCACGGGCGGCGGTCACGTCGCCGCGGACGATCGGCTGGCGGTGCACGATGTTGGGGTGCGGGACGTGACGGGAGTGGTGGTCGTCGCGGTTCTCGTGGATGAGGATCGCGTCCGGGGCGGTGGCGGAGGCCTCGTCGGTGACGACCGGGAGTTCCCGGTACTCCACGTGGATCTTCGCGGCGGCGCGGCGCGCGGTCTCCGGGTGGTCGGCGGCGACGATGGCGACCGGCTCGCCGTGGTGGCGGACCTTGCCGTGGGCGAGGACCGGGGTGTCCTGGATCTCCAGGCCGTAGTTCTTCACCGCCGTGGGCAGGTCGTCGTACGTCAGTACGGCGTAGACGCCCGGCATGGCCAGGGCCTGGCTCGTGTCGATGGACGCGATCTCCGCGTGTGCGACGGCCGAGCGGAGGATCTGACCCCACAGCATGTCCTCGTGCCACATGTCGGACGAGTACGCGAACTCGCCGGTGACCTTGAGGGTGCCGTCGGGGCGGAGCGTGGACTCGCCGATACCGCCCTTGGTCCGGGAGCCCTGCGTGATCTTCGTGGGGGTTCCGCTGGGGGAAGCCATGATCAGACCGCCTCTGACTGCCGGGCGGCCGCGAGGCGCACCGCGTCCATGATCTTCTCGTAGCCGGTGCAGCGGCACAGGTTGCCCGACAGCGCCTCGCGGATGTCCGCGTCGGTCGGGGTCGGGTTGCGCTCCAGCATCTCGTCGGCGGCGACCAGCAGACCGGGCGTGCAGAAACCGCACTGCACGGCGCCGGCGTCGATGAACGCCTGCTGGATCGCCGACAGCTCGGTGCCCTCGCCGGTGTGCGAGTCGGCGCCCTTGGCCTGCCACCCCTGGGCGTCCTGCAACGGCGTACCGCAGGCGCCGGACGCGCAGCCGCCCTCGGCGCGCTGCTTGGCGAAATCGGCCAGCCCCTCGACGGTGACGACGTCGCGGCCCTCCACCTGCCCGGCGGCGACCAGGCACGAGCACACCGGCACACCGTCCAGACGGACCGTGCACGAGCCGCACTCGCCCTGCTCGCAGGCGTTCTTCGAACCCGGCAGCCCGAGCCGCTCCCGCAGCACGTACAGCAGGGACTCGCCCTCCCACACGTCGTCGGCTTCCTGCTGACGGCCGTTGACCGTGAAGTTGACGCGCATCACGCAGCTCCCTCGATGGTGCGGCGGTCGCCGCGGTAGGACTCCCAGGTCCAGGTCAGCGTGCGGCGGGCCATGACGCCGACCGCGTGGCGGCGGTAGCTCGCGGTGCCCCGGACGTCGTCGATCGGGTTGCAGGCGGCGGAGCACAGGTCCGCGAACTGCTTGGCGACCGACGGCGTGATGATCTGCCCGTTGTCCCAGAAGCCGCCCTCCTCCAGAGCGGCGTTCAGGAACTCCTCGGCGGCCTTGGCCCGGACGGGTGTCGGAGCTGCCGAACCGATCCCGGTCCGCACGGTCCGCGTCTCGGGATGCAGCGCGAGCCCGAAGGCGCACACGGCGATGACCATCGCGTTCCTGGTCCCCACCTTGGAGAACTGCTGCGGCCCGTCGGCCTTCCTCACGTGCACGGCGCGGATCAGCTCGTCGGCCGCCAGCGCGTTGCGCTTCACACCCGTGTAGAACGCGTCGATCGGGATGCGGCGCGTGCCGCGCACCGACTCGACCTCCACCTCGGCGCCCGCCGCGAGCAGGGCGGGGTGGGCGTCACCGGCCGGGGAGGCGGTGCCGAGGTTGCCGCCGACGCCGCCGCGGTTGCGGATCTGCGGGGAGGCGACCGTGTGCGAGGCGAGGGCCAGACCCGGCAGCTCGGCCCGCAGGTTCTCCATGATCTTCGTGTACGGCACGGAGGCACCCAGCCGCACGCTCGCCTCGCCGACCTCCCATTCCGAGAGGTCGCCGATGCGGTTCAGGTCCAGGAGGTACTCGGGCCGGCGGTGGTCGAAGTTGATCTCGACCATCACGTCGGTGCCACCCGCAATCGGCACAGCTGTGGGGTGCTCGGCTTTCGCGGCGAGCGCCTCCTCCCAGCTGGCGGGGCGAAGGAAGTCCATGACCGGCTCTCTTCTTCGTCTTCTCGTGGAGCGTTCGGTTCGAGCCAATCCGTGTGCGGCGGTCCCGGCTCGTCCATGTGCTGTTGACGCGTAGTGACCTCAGTACACAGGGGGGTGCTCCGACTGAGTCAGTCACGGAAACCATGAAGGAGTTGGCTGGCCAGGACAGGCATCTTGTAGATTCGTATGAACAGAGGCCCTCAGAAACCTCCTCGTTCTCCTGTGGAAACGCGCGACACAACCGCGTGACCTGGAACACAGCCGGGGCAGGTCTGATTTCGAGACAAAGAACGGCGGCGACGAGAATGCGGCTGCGCGCACTGCTGGACACCGACGCGCTGGGCCTCAAGCTGCTCGGCGGCGAGGACGAGCTGGAACGCACCGTGCGGGGTGTGATGACCACCGACCTCCGCGACCCCAGCCGCTACCTCGCGGGCGGCGAACTGGTGCTCACGGGCCTGGCCTGGCGCCGGGACGAAGACGACTCGGAGCCGTTCGTCCGGATCCTGGTGCAAGCGGGCGTCACGGCCCTCGCCGCGGGCGAGGCCGAGCTCGGGGACGTCCCCGAGGACCTGGTCGTGGCCTGCGCCCGCCACCGCCTCCCGCTCTTCGCGGTGCACGAGTCGGTGGCGTTCGCGACGATCACCGAGCACGTCGTACGGCAGGTGTCCGGCGAGCGCGCCGGCGACCTCGCGGCGGTCGTCGACCGACACCGCCGGATGATGACCTCGGGCCCGGCCGGCGGCGGTCCCGACGTGGTCCTGGACCTGCTGGGCACGGACCTGGACCTGCGGGCCTGGGTCCTGTCCCCCACCGGCCGCCTGATCGCCGGCTCCAAGGCCGCGGGCCCCGCCCTGCCGGCCGAGACGTGTGCCCGGCTCGCCGGAGAGCACCTGGCTTCCCTCCGCACGGGCCGCCGCGGCCCCCACCGCGTCGTCCTGGGCGCCACGACGTACTCCCTGTTCCCGGTCCGCTCCACGGGCCGCTCCCCGCAGCCCGCCGGGGACGTCCGCGAGACCGTCCTGTCGGACTGGCTGCTGGCCGTGGAGGCGGACGCCGGGGACTGGCCCGAGGAGCGCCTGGACCTGCTCTACGGCGTCACCCAGCTGATCGCGGTCGAGCGGGACCGCCGCGACGCGGCCCGCTCGGTCCGCCGCCGCCTGGCCCAGGAGGTCCTGGAACTGGTCCAGACGGGCGCGGCACCCGCCGAGATCGCCGCCCGGCTGCGCGTGGCCGCGCCGGTGCTGCTGCCCGGCCTGGGCGCCGCGCCGCACTGGCAGGTGGTCGTGGCCCGTGTCGACTGGGAGGGCGGGGAGGTCGAGGGCGGCCCGGTGGCGCAGGCCCTGCTGGAGGAGGTCCTCGTCGACCCCGCGGTCGCCGGGCCGGAGCACTCCGACCGCATCGCCGTGGCCCACACGGGCGACGAGGCCATCGCCCTGGTGCCCCTCCCGGCCGTCTCGACGGAGCACGACGGCTCGGAGACGGGCGTCCTCGCGGACGCGCTCCTGGGGTCGGTACGGGACCCCCTGACGGCGGGCCTCGACGACGACGGCCGTCTCACCCTCGGCGTCAGCGCGGCCGTCCACTCGGCGGAGGGCCTGCGCGGCGCCCTGGAGGAGGCCCGCCACGCCCGGCGCGTCGCCGCGGCCCGCCCGGGTCGGGTCTGCGCGGCCGGCCACCAGGAACTGGCCTCCCACGTCCTGCTGCTGCCCTTCGTCCCGGACGACGTCCGCCGGGCCTTCACGGCCCGCCTCCTGGACCCACTGCGCGACTACGACCGCCGCCACCGCGCCGAGCTGATCCCCACCCTGGAAGCCTTCCTCGACTGCGACGGCTCCTGGACCCGCTGCGCCGCCCGTCTGCACCTGCACGTCAACACGCTGCGCTACCGGATCGGCCGGATCGAGCAGTTGACGAGCCGTGACCTGTCGCGGCTGGAGGACAAGCTGGATTTCTTCCTGGCCCTGCGCATGAGCTGAAACCCGGGGTGTCCCGACCCAAACCCGGAACACCCCCGAGTCCCACGACTTTGTGAAATCCTTCACCCACCCTCTTGGCCCGGCCCGCCGATTCGTGCTGAGATGCCGCCACCACTCAACAGCTCGATGGCGTGCTCGGGGAGGGCAACGTGGCGCATACCGCCATGTCTGGTAACGGAACGACCGCCGGCGACGATCCCCTCCAGACCGCGGTATGGCGGCTGCGCTCCCGCGGATGCTGGGCAGACGCGGCCGCCCTGCTGCCGCCGACCACACCGGCGGCGGCGCTGCAACGCGCGTCGTTGCTGGTCGAACGGTGTCTGTACACCGAGCAGGGCTGGGAGGAGGCCGAGGACGCGCTGCGCACGGCCGAGGCGATGGCCCACAGCGACGACGAACGCGGCGCGGCCGCTTGTGAACGCGGGTACTTGGCCTACGCGGCGACGCTGCTCGCGGTGCGGGACCGGGCCGACGAGGCGCGGGCCGCGCTCGGGCGGGCGGCGGCGCTGATCCCCCCGGGGGCTCCGGCGCGGGCTCTGCTCGACTTCCGGCGCGGGCTCCTGGCGGAGAACCTGACGAGCGCGCCCCAGGCCGCCCGGGCGGCGTACCGCCGTGCCCACGCGGGTGCGACGGCGCACTCCGACCCGCTGCTGCTGTCCTTCACCTGGCGTCACCTGGCGGGACTCGCCCTGCGGGAAGGGGAGTTGGCGGAGGCGCGGCACGGCTTCACGGAGTCGCTGCGGATCCGGGAGGAGCTGGGTTATCTCGTCGGCACGGCTCCGGCGCTGGTGTCCCTCGCCGACGCCGAGACGGAGCCGGAGGCGTCCCGGCTGCGGGAGGAGGCCCGGCGGTTGTTCCGGCTGCTCGGGGGCGTACCGACGTGGCTGTCCCGCCAGTTGGCTCCGCCGGTGCCGCCGGCTGCGACGGCTTGAGGGGGCGCGGGGTACTCGGCGCCGGGGCCGGGTGGGTCCGCAGCCCGGCGTAGCCAGGTGCCCCCCATGCTCTCAGCGCAGGGGCGACCCCCAGCGCCCCTGCGGCACGCATGCCCGCAGCTGAGGGGTGGGGCCGGCACGTATGCCCGCAGCTGCGCGAGCCACGACGCTCTCGCACCCGCGTACGGCGAGGGGGGGACGTGTCGGGGGGTCTCGCCCGCAGCGGTTGGCGCGTCAACGCCAGTCAGTCGGTGGGGAGGTCCATCGCGCCGTGCCGAGGACGGGCATCCCCCGGCGCGGCCCCGGCCCACCCTGGGCGAGAAGGCGAAGGACCCCCGCTAGCCCGCAGCCGTCGCCCCCGCGAAGTGCTCGCCCACCAGCGCCCGCACCACGTCCAGGTCCCGTGAGACCAGCGCGTCCAGCAACGCCGCGTGCTCGTGCGCGTCCGCGACCAGGTCGGCCCGCCCCCGAGCCCCCGGCCCACCGCCGGCCAACGGCCACTGCGCCCTGCGGTGCAGGTCCTCCGCGATCTGGACCAGCTGCTCGTTGCCCGAGAGGGACAGCACGGCCCGGTGGAACCGCCGGTCGGAGTCCGCATAGGTCGCGCGGCAGCCGGTCGACGCCGCGCGGACCGTCGCCTCGGCGAGGGGCCGCATCTCGGCCCAGCGTTCGGCGGGAACCGTACGGGCCAGCCGCAGCATCACCGGAACCTCGATCAGCGCCCGGACCTCGGCCAGTTCCGCCAGCTCCCGCACCCCCCGTTCGACCACCCGGAACCCACGGTTCGGCACGACCTCGACGGCCCCTTCGAGGGCCAGTTGCTGCATGGCCTCCCGGACCGGCGTCGCCGAGACCCCGAACCGATCGCCCAGCACCGGCGCCGAGTAGACCTCGCCCGGCCGCAGATCCCCCGCCACCAGTGCGGCCCGCAGCGCGGCCAGGATCTGCCCGCGCACCGAGGCCCGCTGGATCACCGGCCGGACCCGCGGTACGACCGGCACGGCCGGCGCGGGCGGCTCGCTGTGCGTGTGTTCCCCCCGCGCCGCCCCGGCCTGCTGCGGCACCCGCGCGGGCCCGGCGGGTTTCGCCGCTGCCGCCGCCGCTGCCCACGGAGTCCCCGTGTCCGCGGAGCCCTGCGCTCCCTGCCTCACGGGTCCTCCTCCGGACGTATCGGTACTTGGGGTCATTACGGCGGGTTGTTACTCGTCCGTCAAGCACCATAAGCGCCCCGGAGCCCAGTTCAAATCCTGGTCATGTTTTCGGAGATCGCGAGTAAGGTTAGGCTTACCTTCAAGAGCCCCGTTTCAGCCCGACGGATCGGTGATCACATGCCTGCGCCCCTTTCGGCCGTCTCCGGCGCCTACACACGCCTGGCCGAGATCCTTCCGGGGCTGGCCGTCACCGAACTGGACCCCGGGCACGAGACCCCGCACGGCGGCGGCTGGACCGCGGTCGCCGACCTCGCGGCCGCGGGCCCCGCCCTCGACCGCTTCCTGGCGTGGGACGTGGAGCAGATCCAGCGGGACTACGGCCGGCAGGCCCGCCCCGACGTCGTCGCCACTTTCGGCCTGCACCGCTACGCCTGGCCCGCCTGCCTGCTGATCACCGTGCCGTGGTTCCTGCACCGCCGGGTCCCCCGCTACCCCGTGACCCACGTCTCGTACGACCGCACCGCCCCGGGCCACGCCCTCGGACACCTGGCCGTCCGCCCCGCCGGCTTCGCCTGCCTGCCCGGCGACGAGGCGGCCGGGCTGCCCGGCGCCCGGGTCGTCCCCGACGAGGAAGCACTGCGTGCCGAGGTGCGGTCGGCGGTCGCCGAGCACCTGGAACCGGTCCTGGCCGGTTTCGGCCCCCGGATACGGCGCCGCGGACGCGCCCTGTGGGGCATGGCGACGGACGAGATCGTCGAAGGAATCTGGTACATCGCCCAGTCGCTCGGCGAGATCGAGGAGCGGCGCGCGATGCGCGAGCTGGAACTGCTCCTGCCGGGCGCGACCAAGCCCTACGTCGGCACGGCGGCGTTCCGGGAGCTGACCGGCCCCGGCGGCGAGCCGCTGCTCACCCGGGACCGCGCGAGCTGCTGCATGTTCTACACGCTGCGCCCGGAGGACACCTGCGCCACCTGCCCGCGCACCTGCGACGCGGACCGGGTCACCAAGCTGCTGGCCACGGCCAGTTGACGCACGGGCGGGGTCGATCGCTCCCGTCGTCCCGTAAGATCATCGCGGTACCGGACACCCACACGCCCAAAGGCGATTCACGACTTCCTCACGCGTCACGGAAACTTTCCGGGGAACCACCCGTACGGGTAGTCTTGTTCGAACTCAACTCCCGCCCCTCAAGCGCCAGTTCGAGCAGAACGCCGCCCTGAACAATCCCTTGCACTTCCTTGGCGGCCTCTTGCCCCGAAACCCCCTGAGGGCCGATGGGATTGGGCCAATATGGCGGGCGTTACGCCCTATCCCAATGCAAGGGACCACCCAGATGAGACTGACCGACATATCGCTGAACTGGCTGCTTCCGGGCGCCGTACTTCTCCTGGGCATGCTGGCGGCGGTGGCGGTGCTCGCGCGCGGCAAGCGCTCCTCGGTCAAGGACACGAGCGCGGACGACTCCTGGGAGCGCAGCGAGGAACGCCGCAGACGCAAGGAAGCCGTCTACGGCACCCTCTCCTACCTTCTCCTGTTCTGCTGCGCGGCCGTCGCCGCCCTGCTGTCCTTCCACGGCCTGGTCGGCTTCGGCGAGCAGAACCTCGGACTGTCCGGCGGCTGGCAGTACCTCGTCCCGTTCGGCCTGGACGGCGCGGCGATGTTCTGCTCCGTCCTCGCGGTGCGCGAGGCCAGCCACGGGGACGCCGCGCTCGGCTCCCGGATACTGGTCTGGACGTTCGCCTTCGCCGCGGCCTGGTTCAACTGGGTGCACGCGCCCCGGGGCGTCGGGCACGCGGGTGCCCCCCACTTCTTCGCGGGAATGTCCCTGTCGGCGGCGGTGCTCTTCGACCGCGCGCTGAAGCAGACCCGCCGGGCCGCCCTGCGGGAGCAGGGCCTGGTGCCCCGCCCGCTGCCGCAGATCCGCATGGTGCGCTGGCTGCGCGCCCCGAGGGAGACCTACCGCGCCTGGTCGTTGATGCTCCTGGAGGGTGTGCGCAGCCTGGACGAGGCCGTCGACGAGGTGCGCGACGACAAGCGCAAGAAGGAAGAGACCCGGCAGCGGCGGCGCGACCAGCAGCGCGTGGAGCGGGCCCAGCTGAAGGCGATCAGTCGCGGCCACCGCGGCCACTTCGGCCGTGGCGGCGGACGCCCGCTGGAGGTGCAGGTGGAGCGCGGCTCCTCGCAGGTCACCGCGGAGCCTGCCATATCCGCGCCGGAGCCCCTGCCCGTGCGCTCGCGTCCCTCCCTTCAGGCGGCCCGCAAAGGAGCTGACCCGGTGACCGTCGACCTCACCGCGGAGGACGACACCATGGCTCTGCCGCGTCTGGACTCCCTGGAGCGCAAGCTCAAGGACCTGGAGCAGCAGTTCGGCTGACCGGATCGCAGCACAGCGGCGAAGGGGCGTGGCCTGCGGGCCGCGCCCCTTCGGCGTTCACGCCGCCCCGGCCTCCAGCTCGAACCAGACGGCCTTGCCCACTCCGTGCGGCCGGACTCCCCAGGCGTCCGCGAGGGACTGCACCAGGAACAGACCCCTGCCGTTCGTACCGTCGTCGGCGACCGGTAGGCGCAGCCGGGGCCTGCGGGCCACGAAGTCCCGCACCTCCACCCGCAGTCCGCGGGGGCCGACGGTGGCCGTGAGAACCGCGTCGTGGTCGGTGTGGACGATCGCGTTGGTGACGAGTTCGCTGGTGAGCAGTTCCGCCACGTCCGACTGCCCCTGCTTCCCCCACTGCCCGAGCAGTTCCCGCAGGGCCCTGCGGGCTTCCGGGACGGCCCGCAGGTCCGCCCGCCCGAGTCTGCGCCGCAACTGCGGTGCCGGTTCCCGCTCCGTGACGTCGTCGGTCCCGTCCTCCACCGTCTTCGCCGAGAAGCCCCCGATCGCTATGGGACCGCCTAGTCGTGCCTGCCTCTCCATGACCCCCGCCCGCGCGCCGATGTCGGTTCCCCTCCTGCTCGAACACGTTCACGGGGATCCATGCCCCATCGGGAACGCGGCAGTCATGTCGAATCGTCAACGACCGGGTGTTCGGCCACCGGAACGGGGCGGGCGGCCCGGGCGGCGGGCCGCCGAGCGGCACTGCGGTGGAGGAGAGGGGGACAAGAGGGTAGCCGGTCCGGCTTCCCCGGCGGATCCTGACCGCCGGAGATCGGACGATGGGCCGACGGCCGGCTGCCGATCCCTGCGTACGCGGTGAAGGGCCGGGGCGGCGAACCGAGGTGCGCGGCGCTGCGGTGAAGTTGGCCGAAGTGCGACGGTCTTGACGGGCACCGGGACCGGTACGGGGCCGTCCTCCCCACCCCCGTGGCGGGAGGACGGCCCCGGTCTTCCAGCGGACGGGCGGTCAGTACAGCTTGTTGACGGCGGTGGTCGTCGTCTTCTTGAAGGCGGCTACGGGCGCGTCGTCGAAGTCGCCCATCTGACCCCACGACACGACGGTGACGGTCTTGCCGTCCCGTCCCACGGACAGCAGCGAGATGTCCGTGGCGCCCCAGGACGTCTCGGTGTGCAGGCCGCGGACGCGGGCGCCCTCCTCGACGGGCAGCGAACCGTAGTCCCGGCCCTCGGCCTCGATGTCCGGGGAGGAGTTCTCGATGCGGTCGGCGCAGGTGCGGATCAGATCGTCGTAGTGCTTCGCCAGGGCCTTGGCCAGGGCGGGTGTGCTCGCCACGACGGTCAACTGCACGGCGCCGGTGTCCAGGTCGGTCCGGAACTCCCGGTGCCGGTACTCGTAGTCGAGCACGCCCTCCGTACTCACGCAGAAGCCGAGTCCCTCCGGGAACCCTTCGGTGACCGGGCCGGCCGTCCAGGCCGAGGTCGGGTGCGGCGGCAGCTGGGACGCCGACAGGAACTTCGGTGCGGCGGCCTTCGGCGCGGCACCGGCGGCCGGTGCCGTGAGGACCGTGCCGGCCGCGAGGGCGGCGACGGTCAGGGCGGTGAGAGCGCTTGTTCGAATGCGCATGGACATGGGTGTTCCCCCGTGGACGAGTGCGTGGATGTGGTTGCCGCGCCGAGGCCGGCTGGTCGGCCCGGGCCTGGTCGGTGCGACACCAAGAGCATCAGCGGTCCCACCTCTCGAATGCAACAGCCGGCATCCGATCCGGCACGGTGGAACCATCCCAGCCCGTCTGACGTGCAGGTACATGGGGTGCCTGGGATGCCGTTCCGGGCCGGGCCGGGCTGAGAGAACGGGGGGAACGGTGTCGTTACAGGACGACGTCGACGACGTCGGGGAGTTCGCGGCGCTGCTGAGGACGCTGAAGGAGCGCACCGACCGCAGTTACGGTTCACTGGCCCGGCGCCTGGCCATGAACACCTCGACCCTGCACCGCTACTGCGCGGGCGAGGCGGTCCCGCTCGACTTCGCGCCCGTGGAGCGCTTCGCCGCCCTGTGCGGGGCGTCGGCGGAGGAACGTCTGGAGCTGCACCGCCGCTGGCTCCTCGCGGTGGCGGCGCGCCAGCGTCCCCGGCCGGCGAGCGCTACCGGCACGACGGAGACAGGCATGGCGGGGGCCGGCACGACGGAGACCGGCACGACAGCGGCCGGCACGACAGCGGCCAACACAGGCACGGATATAGACACGAACCCGAACCCGGACCCGGACCCGGACTCCGCCGCGGTGGACGGCCCCGTCGGCATCCCTGCGGAAGCGGACCCGCGTCCCGGCCGCCCCTGGTACCGCCGCAGACGCGTCGCGGTCGGACTGGCCGCCGCCTGCGCGGTGTTCGCGGCGCTCGGGAGCCTCGCCGCGCTGCCGGACGGGCGGCGTGCGTCCGCCGGCGACCGGCCCGGCACTGCCGCTCCGGCCACGTCCGGCACGCCGAAGACGGAAACAACCGAAACCCCGGCCGGGAAGAGCCCCTCCCCTACCCCGAGCGGCACCACCCCCGCTCCGCGGCGGTCTTCACCCTCCGCCGCCCCGAAGCGGCTGAAGCCCTCCCCGTCACCTTCTGTCCGCACCACTCCGCCCGCCGGTGGAACGGCCTCCGCCGTCCCCCTCACCTGGTCCGCCGACTCCCAGGCGTGGAAGCTGGGCTGCGGTCACGACTACATCGTCGACGCGCCGCCCGGGCAGGTGCCACCGCCGCCGGTCCCCCAGGACGCCGGGGTCTGGGCCGCGTCGCAGAACGCCGTGCACGGCGGCGAGACGCTCGTGCGGCTCTCCGTGCAGGGGCGGACCGACACGGCCGTCGTGCTGGAGGCGCTGCGCGTGCGCGTCGTGGGGCGCTCGGCACCCGTGCCGGGCAACGCCTACGCCATGAACCAGGGCTGCGGCGGTTCGATCACCCCGCGTACCTTCGACGTGAACCTGGACAAGGACCGCCCCATCGCCCGCGCGGTCGCCGGGGGCGGCGTGGACGGGCCGATCCCGGCGGTGCGCATGCCCTACCGGGTCTCCGCCCGCGACCCCGAGGTGCTGCTGGTCAACGCCAGGACCCAGGGCTGCGACTGCCGCTGGTACCTGGAGCTCGACTGGTCCTCCCAGGGCCGCACGGGCACGGTCAGGATCGACGACGCCGGCCGCCCGTTCCGGACCAGCGGCATCAAGGGCCTGCCGCGCTACACGTACGACACGTCCGCACGTGCGTGGAGGCCGTACAGCTAGAACCGGGGCACGTTGCGCAGGTTGGAGCGGGCCATCTGGAGCATCCGGCCGACCCCGCCGTCCAGCACGATCTTCGAGGCCGACAGGGCGAAGCCGGTCACCATCTCGGCCTTGATCTTCGGCGGGATGGACAGCGCGTTGGGGTCGGTGACGACGTCGACGAGGGCCGGTCCCTTGTGCTTGAAGGCGTCCTTCAGCGCGCCGGCGAGGTCCTTGGGCTTCTCGACACGCACCCCGTACGCACCGCAGGCACGGGCGACGGCGGCGAAGTCGGGGTTCTTGTTGGCCGTGCCGTACGAGGGAAGCCCGGCGACCAGCATCTCCAACTCGACCATGCCGAGGGAGGAGTTGTCGAACAGGACGACCTTCACGGGCAGGTCGTACTGCACCAGCGTCAGGAAGTCGCCCATCAGCATGGAGAAGCCACCGTCGCCGGACATCGACACGACCTGCCGTTCGCGGTCGGTGAACTGGGCGCCGATCGCCATGGGCAGCGCGTTCGCCATCGAGCCGTGGGAGAAGGAGCCGATCACGCGGCGGCGGCCGTTGGGTGAGATGTAGCGGGCGGCCCAGACGTTGCACATGCCGGTGTCGACGGTGAACACGGCGTCGTCGGAGGCCACTTCGTCGAGTACCGAGGCCACGTACTCGGGGTGGATCGGCGTGTGCTTCTCGACCTTGCGCGTGTACGCCTTCACCACCCCCTCCAGCGCGTCCGCGTGCTTCTTCAGCATCCGGTCGAGGAAGCGGCGGTTCTTCTTCTCCTTCACCCGCGGAATCAGACAGCGCAGCGTCTCCCGCACGTCGCCCCACACCGCGAGGTCCAGCTTCGAGCGGCGGCCGAGGTGTTCGGGCCGGATGTCGACCTGGACGATCTTCACGTCGTCGGGGAGGAAGGCGTTGTACGGGAAGTCGGTGCCGAGCAGGATCAGCAGGTCGCACTCGTGGGTGGCCTCGTAGGCGGCGCCGTATCCCAGCAGCCCGCTCATGCCGACGTCGAAGGGGTTGTCGTACTGGATCCACTCCTTGCCGCGCAGGGCGTGCCCGACCGGCGACTTGATCTTCCCGGCGAACTCCATGACCTCGGCGTGCGCGCCGGCCGTGCCGCTGCCGCAGAAGAGGGTGACCTTGCCGGCGTCGTCGATCATCTCGACGAGCCGGTCGATCTCGGCGTCGCCGGGGCGGACCGTCGGCCGGGAGGTGACGAGGGCGGTCTCGGCGGCCTGTTCCGGGGCGGGCTCGTCGGCGATGTCACCGGGCAGGGTGACGACGCTGACGCCGCTGCGGCCCACGGCGTTCTGGATGGCGGTCTGGAGCAGCCGGGGCATCTGCTTCGGGCTGGAGATCATCTCGCTGTAGTGGCTGCACTCGGCGAACAGCCGGTCGGGGTGGGTCTCCTGGAAGAAGCCGAGGCCGATCTCGCTGGACGGGATGTGCGAGGCCAGGGCGAGGACCGGGGCCATCGAGCGGTGGGCGTCGTAGAGGCCGTTGATGAGGTGGAGGTTGCCGGGGCCGCAGGAGCCGGCGCAGGCGGCGAGCCCGCCGGTGATCTGCGCCTCGGCGCCGGCGGCGAAGGCCGCGGTCTCCTCGTGCCGGACGTGGATCCAGTCGATGGCGGAGTTGCGCCGGACGGCGTCGACGACCGGGTTGAGGCTGTCGCCGACGACGCCGTAGAGGCGTGTGACTCCGGCGCGGGTCAGGATGTCGACGAACTGTTCCGCGACGTTCTGTGTGGCCATGGTTCTCGTCTGCCCTTCGGTCTCCTGGGATCCCTCCGGGTTCCATCAAGTCACACGGGCAGCGCTCACGCCTCCCACACCGCGGCGGCCGTCCGGTCGTCCGCATAACCCTTGACCCGTACCTGGGAATCGGCGAGGAACGCGGCGAGGCCGGGCGGGTCGGGGCGGGACCACCGCTCGGCGAGGTACTCGCCCAGTTCGGGCTCGCCGCGCAGGGGGTCGGCGAGGCCGCCGCTGCACATCAGGAGCGCGTCACCCGGGCGGGCGACGGAGGTCCGGAAGCGGAAGGGCTCCCGGGGCGGCTCCGGGGCCGGTTCGTACGGGCTCGGCGGAGTCGGGATGCCCAGGTCCATGGTGAGCCGGTCGCCCCCGGCCGTCTCGGAGGGCGGCGAGCCGAAGCCCATGACGGGTTCGCCCTTGCCCTCGGCCACTTGCGGCTCGATGTCCTGCCACTCGCCCTCCCGCAACCGGAACAGCCCGCCGGGCCCGACCCCGAAGAACACCCGCGTACGGCACTCGGGGTCGGCCGACAGCAGCAGGCAGCGCAGGCTGGCCGCGTACTCGCCGGGATCGACGCCCTGCTCGGAGGCGCTGGCCCGGAGCTTGCCGAGGCTGCGGTCGGTGAGGCGGTGCAGCCCGGACTTCAGGTCGCCGCGGCGGCCGTCCCTTATGTCCTCGACCAGCCGTGCGTGGCTGCGGCCGACGGCCCGCCCGATCCAGTGACAGGCCTCGGCGGCGGCCCGGTGCGCGCCCGGCGTGGCCCGGGCCCCGGTCGCCGTCGCCACGAGCAGCAGCGCGTGCTCCCCCGTGCCGAACCGGGCGGTGAGCAGCGCGTCCCTGCGGGGCTCGCCCCGGTACCGCGCGGAGTCCCCCCGCACGGAAACGGCCCGCAACGTCCAGGCCCCGTACCGGGCCCCCTCCAGCACGGTGTCCGCCACGAGGTCGTCGAGGTCGTCCGGATCGGCGGCCGGGAGGGCGGTGGGTTCGGCGTCGTAGGTGGGGGGCCGGGTGCCGACGTGGCCTCGGGGCCGCGGGGTGGGCGTGGGGCGCTCGATCCGGGAGCCGGGCCGGTCGGGCGGGGGGTCGGTGGCGTGCGGGCCCGGCGGCTCGGCAGGGGGCGGCGGCACGGACGTCTGATCAGCCCGGCTCGACGGCTCGGTGCCGGTGCCGGGAGGCCTGGGCGGCCGGTCGGCCGGGGGCGCGGGTGGCGCGGCGGGGCGCGGCGGCACGGGTGGCCGGCCGGCCGGGGCCGGGTACGGGGCCTCCCCGAGGCCGGCGGCGGGCGACACGGGCCCGCCGGGACCGGTGGGATTGACGGGATCGATGGGCCCCACGGGATCGGTGGGCTCTGTGGCCGGGGCCGGGGTCGGCGGCGCGGGCCTGCCGGGTGGGTCCGCAGTCGCGGCCGGCCAGGCCGGAGGGGCCGTGGGTGGCGGAGGGACCGGATTCGCCGGTGGGCCGGGCATGCTCGGGGCGGGGAGCTGCTGCCCGGGACTCTCCGAGGACGTACGAGGGCCGGCTGAGGGCGGTGGCACGTCGCCCGGCAACTCGCCCGAGGGCCTGCCGACGTCGGCAGCGGGCGGGCCCGCGGCGCCCGGCCGCGCATCCGAGGGCGCAGGAGAGAGGCCTGAGGGCGAGGGCAGACCACCTGACCCCGGGCCCGAAGGCCCGCCAGGGTCGGCAGCGGGCGGGCCCGCGGCGCCCGACCGCGCGTCCGATGACGGTCCCGGGCCGGATGACGGCGAGAGCGGGCCACCTGACCCCGCACCCGTGAGCCTGCCGACGTCCGCATCGGGCAGGCCCGCGTCCGCCTGCGTACGGGGACCGGTCGGCGGGGCCTCGTCGCCCGGTCGCCCCTGCATGGGCGCGCGGCCGGACGGCTGCCCGGTGTGCCTCGGCGGTGTCGCCGCGTTCGGGAAGTTCTTGGGGCCGGCGGGCCGGGCCGGCGGCGGCTCCCAGGGTGCGCGCTGCGGGGGCCGGCCGTTCGGGCGGGTCGGGTCCGGTATGTCGTCGGCTCCGGTCCGGGGCGCCGGAACCGTGGGCTCCGCGCCGAAGGGCCGCCCGGCCGGCCGGTCCGGGGGCCCGGTCCGCTCCGCCCCGTCTCCCACCGCTCCCGACGCCGACGCGAACCGGTCGTCCAGGGAATCGCGTGCCGGTGTGGGGCCCGTGTCGTCGGTGGAGTCGTCGTACAACTCCCTCCACCAGTCGTCCTCGTGACCGGTGGGCCTTCCCCCCTGCTGACTCATGCCCTGATTGTCCACCGCACGAGCCGGATGAAAACGGGGCTTGTGGAAAAAACCGGCCCGTCACGGGACGCTGAACGGCACGTCGAGTGATCCGTAGAACGGTCATACGAAAATCCGGGCCGGCGGGCGGCGGGCGGCTGACCTGCGGGTCTGGGCCACGGACACGCTTCTGACCTGCGCGTTCTCGCGTGTTCCGGCAGGCTGGTCAGATGGGAGTGTGGGACCTCCTGCTGGTCGGGCTGGTCATCCTGCTCGGGCTGTGCGGAGTGCTGCTGCCCGCCATGCCGGGATCGTTGCTGGTGTGGGCCGCGGTCATGTGGTGGGCGCTGAAGGATCCGCAGCCCGTCACCTGGTGGGTGCTGGTCGGGGCCACGGTGCTGCTGCTCGTCTCCCAGGGGGTCCGCTGGGCGTTGCCGCCCCGCCGGCTGCGGATGAACGGCACCACCCTCCGCATGCTGGCCTGCGCCGGAGCCGGTTCCCTGCTCGGATTCGTGCTGATCCCCGTCCTGGGCGCGATCCCGGGATTCCTGGCCGGTGTCTACCTCTTCGAACGGGTCCGTCTCGGCCGTCACACGGACGCGGTCGCCGCCCTGCGCACGGTCATGCGCGCGGGCGGCTCCGGCATCCTGGCCGAACTGTTCACCTGCCAGCTGATCGCGGCGGCCTGGGCGGGCGCGGTCCTGTGGGGCTGATCCCTCACGCGGGCAGCACGCCCTCGTGCGTCAGCAGCCGTACCTTGCGGTCCAGACCCCCCGCATAGCCGGTCAGCGCGCCGTCCGCCCCGATGACCCGGTGGCACGGGCGGACCACCAGCAGCGGATTCGCGCCGATCGCACCGCCGACGGCCCGCACGGCCGCCCGGGGCGCTCCGATGCGCGCGGCGATCTCGCCGTAGGTCGCGGTCGAGCCGTAGGGGATGTCGTCCAGCGCGGCCCAGACCTTCTCCCGGAAGGCGGTGCCCTCGGTCCGCCGGGCCAGGCGGAACTCCTTCAGTTCCCCGGCGAAGTACGCGGCGATCTGCTCCTCGGCCTCCCGGAAGGGCCCGGGGTCACGCCGCCAGCCGTCCCGCACCTCGCGTCCGCCCTTCTGGCCGGGCACGGACAGGGAGGTCAGCTCGCCGGTCGGGGCGGCCGTGAGGAGCAGCGGCCCGAGCGGGCCGGTCACAGTCGTCCAGTAGGTCGGGTCGGTCATCAGAACTCCCACTCCCCTGCTGCGCGCAGGTGGTTGACGGCGTACGAGCGCCAGGGGCGCCAGTGGTCGGGGACGTCATGGCCGGGGGGTGCCACGTCCGGGTCGCCGAGGGCGCGGGTGCGGATCTCGGCCACCGTACGGGCGTCCAGGCCGGGCACGGCATTCAGGGCCTCCTGCGCGTCGTCCCGGTCGGCGCCCGGGTCGAGCCGTACGGCGTGGTCGGCGAGGGCGGCGGTGAGCGCGCCGAGGGTGCCGCCGGGCTCGGCCCCGGCGAGGACGGCCGGCTCGGGGAAGAGGTGGGTGAGGCTGCCGCAGGGGGCGTCGAGCGTCTTGCCGTAGCGGCGGACGAGCCGTTCCGCCTCCGTGCGCCCGGTCAGGGCCCGCACCGCGAGTTCCTGCGGGTCGGCGGTGCCCGGTGAGCGCAGCCCGGGCCGGGCTCGGACCAGGGGTGCGAGCCGCGGGTCGGCGGCGAGGCGCTCGTCGACGGCGTAGGGGTCGGCGTCGAGGTCGAACAGCCGCCGCAGCCGCTGGACGGCGGTGGTGAGGTCGCGCGGGTCGGTGAGGTGCAGCCGGGCGTCGAGCCAGCCGCCCGGGTGGGCGCCGCTCCCGGTCCGGGCTGTGCCCGGGGGTTCGTCGACGGCGACGATGCCGGTGCCGTACGGGAGGCGGAGGGTGCGCCGGTAGGTACGGGTGCCGGGCGGGCCGCTCACCTCCTCGATGCCGGGTACGGCCTCGCGAGCCAGCAGGTCGAAGACGGGTCCGGCCCGGTAGGGGCCGCGGTGGGCGAGCCGGAGCGGGATGCCGGCGTTCGGGGTGGCCGCGCGGCGGCCCCGGCCGGTCTTCGGCGCGGCGGCGCGCAGCCGGCTGGGGGTCGACGCGTACACCGCCCGGATCGTGTCGTTGAACTGCCGCACGCTGGCGAAGCCCGACGCGAACGCGATCTCGGTGATCGGCAGCTCGGTGGTCTGCACCAGGACGCGTGCGGTGTGGGCCCGTTGGGCCCGGGCGAGGGCGACGGGCCCGGCGCCGAGTTCGGCGGTGAGCTGCCGCTGCACCTGCCGTGCGCTGTAGCCGAGGCGTCCGGCGAGCCCGGCGACGCCTTCCCGGTCGACCACGCCGTCGGCGATCAGCCGCACGGCCCGGCCCACCACGTCCGCGCGGACGTTCCACTCGGCGGAGCCGGGCACGGCGTCCGGGCGGCACCGCCGGCAGGCCCGGAAACCCGAGCCCTGCGCGGCGGCGGCCGTGGCGAAGAACCGTACGTTGGCCCGCTTCGGGGTGACCGCGGGGCAGCTCGGCCGGCAGTAGATGCCGGTCGTCTCGACGGCGAAGAAGAACACGCCGTCGAAACGGGCGTCGCGTCCGCGTACGGCCTCGTACCTGCTGTCTTCGTCCGTTCCCTGGTCCATCACCCGTCCAGTCTCCGCCGTCGGCCGGGCGGCCGCTGGCGGAAATCGGACACCGCGATCGGGCCGGGGCCCGGGGGCGGGACCCGATCGGGCCGGGGCCCGGGGGCGGGACCCGATCGGGCCGAGTCCCGGGCGGGCGGGACACGACCGGACCAGGACCCGCGGGGCGGGGACACCATCGGACCAAGGCCCTGGCGCCGCGACGCGATCGGACCAGGGCCCAAGCGACAGGACACGATCGGGCCAGGTCCGAGGCCCCAGGACACGGCGGCCCAGTCCCCAGTCCCCCAGGCCGGGAGAGGTCAGGAACGCCGGTACGGTCCCCGCTTCGCCTCCATCGCGGCCTTGCCGATCGCCCCCTTCCGCTTCCAGTCCTTACGGATCTCGGCCCGGAGGCGGGCATCGGTCTTGGCGACGATGCGCTGGTTCTCCCGCTGGAGCTTGCGGTAGCTCTGCAGCCGCCGTTCCGCCAGCTCACCGGTCTCGATGGCGGCCAGCACGGCGCATCCCGGCTCGGCCTCGTGGGCGCAGTCGTGGAAGCGGCAGCGCTCGGCCAGCTCCGCGATCTCGGAGAACACCTGCGAAACGCCGGTCTCGGCGTCCCACAGGCCGACGCCCCGCAGGCCCGGGGTGTCGATCAGGACGCCGCCGCCGGGCAGGGCGAGCAGGTTGCGCGTGGTCGTGGTGTGGCGGCCCTTGCCGTCGACGTCCCGGGTGGTCTGGACGACCATGACGTCCTCGCCGAGCAGCGCGTTGGCGAGGGTGGACTTGCCCGCGCCGGACTGCCCGAGCAGCACGGACGTCCCCCCGCCGACGAGCGCGGCGACCACGTCGAGCCCGCCCCCCTCGACGGAGCTGACGGGCACGACCGGCACGCCGGGCGCGGCCGTCTCCACGTCCTGGACGAGGTACGAGAGGGTCACGGCGTCCGGCACGAGGTCGGCCTTGGTGAGGACGACGACGGGCTGGGCCCCGGATTCCCAGGCGAGCACGAGGAAGCGCTCGATGCGGCCGAGGTCCAGTTCGACCGCCAGGGACACCGCGATGACGGCGTGGTCGACGTTGGCCGCGAGGATCTGCCCCTCGGACCGTTGGGAGGAGGTGGAGCGGACGAAGGCGGTGCGCCGCGGCAGACAGGTGCGGACGTAGCGCGGGTTCCCGCCGGGTTCGACGGCGACCCAGTCGCCGGTGCAGACGACGCGCAGGGGGTCGTGCGGGGTGACGAACGCGGTGTCGGCCCGCAGCAGCCCGTCGGCGGTGACGACGTCGCACTGCCCGCGGTCGACGCGCACGACCCGGCCGGGGAGGAGGCCTTCGGCCTCGTACGGGGCGAACGCCTCGGCCCAGGCCTCGTCCCAGCCGTAGGGAGTGAGCGCGGTGGAAACGGATGAAGCGGAGGAGGAAGACAAGGGTGACCCTTCCAAGGTCGGCCCCCGGCCCGACAGTCGGTCGGATCAGCCGGCGGCCACGGAGGTGGACGTGATGAACTGGATGCGGGCAGCGCTCGTCGCAATGACAGCCATCGGTCGACACCTCCTCTACGCTCGTCGCTTTGCTTCGTGGAACCGCCGTGTGTGCGGAACCGCCGTAACGCTATCCCGTCACGGCGGAGGCGCGTCAACTGCTTTTCGCGCAGGCGTGGCCGTTCAGCTCGAAGTCGTACGGCGGTGAGTTCTTGCCCCGCCAGGAGGAGATGAATCCGAAGGCCAGGTCGCCGCCCGCGGGGACCGACTTGTTGTAGTCGGCGGCGGTGGCGGTGACGCGGGAGCCGTCCTGGGAGACGGAGGCGTCCCAGATCTGGCCGACCCGCTGGCCGTCCCGGAAGGACCAGGCGACGCGCCAGGAGTCGAGGGATTCGGCGCTGGTGACGGTGACGGTGGCCTGGAAACCGTCGGGCCACTGGTTGACCAGGTCGTACTCGACCCGGCAGACGGGTTCCGCGCTCTCGTCGGGTTCGGTCCGGGCGGTGGGCGAGGAGGTGCCCTGCGGTTGGGTGTGGCGGTTGTTGTCTTCCGAGGCGCCGGGCTTGCGGGGCTGCTTCGTGCCGCGGGTGGTCTGGTCGGCCGGCTTCGAGGTCGCGGGCGGCAGGGACGGGGCGGACGGCAGGGGCGGCGCGGGGTCGGCCACCGGCTGGCGGTCGACGCCCCCGGGTGCGCCGAGGTCGTCGCCGGCGCCGCCGAAGGGCATCAGCGAGACGCCGAGGGCCAGCACGGAGACCAGAACCGCGGCGACGAGGAGGCCGTTGCGGGCGACGCGCGCCTTCTGCTCCCCGTCCTGCGGTTCTCCGGCCGCCTTGTCCGCGGAGCCGGGGCGGCCGACGCCGAGCCGTACCTCGGCGGCGCGGCGGCGGCGCTCCAGGTAGGCGAGGCCGCCCCAGCCGATCACGCCGCCGGCCAGCGCCCCGGGCAGGGATCCGCCGTGCAGGCGCAGGCAGGCGGCCGCCTCGGCGCACTGCACGCAGGTGGCAAGGTGCCGGGAGAGGTCGTCCGGGGTCTCGGCGGCGGAGGAGCGGGTGACGGCGTCCAGCAGCCGGGCGTAGCTGCGGCACCGGGCGTCCATCGGCGTGTCGAGGTGGTTGCGGTGGCAGCGGTCCCGGAACAGGGTGCGCACCTGGCGGAGTTCCTCCGCGGCGCCGGCCGGGTCCAGGCCCAGGCGGCCGGCGACCAGGGCCGGCGGCAGCGCCTCCACCTCGGTGAACCACAGCAGTTCGGCGTCCGCCTGCTGGAGGTCGCGCAGGCCGCGCAGCGCGAGCGGTCGCTGCAGGGGCGGGCCGGAGTAGCGGGCGGCCTTGTCGGAGTTGAGCCACAGGCGCAGGTCGGGGTCGAGTTTGTGGCCCTGTCCGCCTTCCTCCCAGGCCGCGGCGGTGGTGCGGACGGAGGTCAGCAGCAGGGGTATGCGGGGCAGCAGGGCCGGGCGCCGGGCGCCGCGGACCTGGCCGGTCTCCGCGGCGCGGGCCTCGCGTATGCCGTGTGCGAACGCCTCGCGGCCGAGCTGTGCGGCAGCCGTGGAACCGGACGTGCACAGGTCCGCGTACGCGAGGACCGCGTCCCAGCACTCGGAGAACAGCGCGGCCTCGGAGGCGTCCTGAGGGGTCGGCAGGTCGGGCATGAGTCTCCTGCGTTCACAAGCGAGGTCAACTCACCACGTCGGCATTGGAGTTGGGGGGAACCTCGCGGCGGTGCAAGAGCTTTTCACGCCTCCCACACAACTGACAAGCGCCCTGTTCAGATATCACGACAGGACGGCCGCCCCCCCATGGCTCCGGCCTCGGAGTGTCATACGGGTACGGCCGCCCTGCGACTCAACGTCGTGCCACCGGAAGGGGCGATGTCATCGAACTGTTATCAAACGGCGGTGGGTTCGTCGGCCGGGAGGCTGTCCATGAAGGAACTGACCGAGAAGACCGCGTTGCCGGCGCCGGGCGGGCCGTAGCCGGGGGGCGAGGAGAGGCCGAAGTCCTCCATGGTCTGCCGGTAGGCCTGGAGCAGGCGGATGTGGTACTCCAGCGGCGCGCCCTGCGGGTTGGCCTTGCCGAGCGGCGTCGTGGGCTCCGGGCACCAGGTGGTGAAGCGGGGCGTGATGCCGTGCGACATGAAGAAGCGCAGGCCCTCGGTGGTGGACGCGATGGCCTCGTCGACGGTCGTGAACCCGGAGGGCGCCGCCATCTCCACGCCGGCCACGAAGTTGGGGATGACGTTGCGGGCGCCGAAGACCTCGGCCGAGTCGAGGATGCGCTTGTGCCACTCGTCGCGGCCGACGTAACGCTCCTTGCCCGGGCAGTACAGCTCGAACAGGCGGCGGTCCCACACCTCGTAGTTGGGGTGGTAGATCTGCACGCCGTAGTCCTTGAAGCGCTGCACGTCGTCCTTGGGCAGCGCCTGCGCGACGACCTTGCCGATCCAGCGGCCCGGGAAGTGCTCCTCGATGGCCTTGGCGTACATGCCGTAGAAGTCGGCCTCGTCACGGCCCTGCAGCTTCGAGGTGATGGCACCGCCGGTGAGCGTGTACGCGGTCGACACCTTCGCGGTGTCGTACCGGTTGATGATGTCCAGCGCTTCCAGGACCTCGTCGACGTCCTTCACGCCCGTGTACGGCCGTCCGGCCGCCTTGTGCTGGCGCCAGTTGTGGTTGATGTCGCAGTACTGGCACTCCTCCTTGGCGCCGAAGTACTGGCAGACCCGGAAGACGGTCAGGTAGATCAGGTAGCCCCACTGGATGGTCGGGGCGACCTCCATGACCGACTTCCCGCTGGCGAGGGTGTGCCGGTAGTACTCGGGCATCGGCGGCACGCCGACGTCGGAGATCCGCTTGCCGTCGAGGTAGAGGCCGAGCACGCCGTCCTCGTTCGCCGCGACACGGTAGGGCGAGGCCGGGTTCACCCGCACCGAGACGACGGTGCGGCGCAGGTCGTAGGGGCCGCCGGTGAGGATGATCTCCTCCGGCGGGCGGCGCAGCGCGGCCTCGCCCAGTTCAGGCAGGGTCCCGTGGTCGAAGGAGAAGATGAAGTACGACTTCGGCTTGACCTCTCCGCTCTCGTTGTCGCTGAGCGCGGACGGGTCGAAGGCGACGCCGCCCCGGAGCAGGTCCTCCTTGAAGACGGCCTCCCGCGGCACGTGCGGGAACCGCTCCATCAGATCCTCGACCAGCGCGGTACGGCTGCCCATCCCGTTGCTCCTCCCGGTTCGGACGTACGACTCCTCACGGTATGCCCATCGGTGTACGCGGCCGGTACCGGGTCCCCCCGAGCCGACGGAACGCCCCGTTTGTGGCGTTCTGGCGAGTGTCATGAATCAGGCTTCGCGCTCCAGCGCCGCCCAGTCGACCGCGTACGCCGGCTCCTGCCCGGCCAGCAGCCGTTCCGCCTCCTGGGCGACCGACATGCCGAGCCGGGCCAGCTCATTGCCCTGGGAGCCCGCGAGGTGCGGGGTGACGAAGGCACCGGGCAGGTCGTAGAGGGGCGAGTCGGCGGGGAGCGGCTCCGGGTCGGTGACGTCGAGGATCGCGGTCAGGCGCCCGGTGCGCAGCTCCGCCACGAGGGCGTCGTGGTCGACCAGCGCGCCGCGCGCGGTGTTGATCAGCACCGCCCCGTCGGGCATCAGGGCCAGCTCACGGCGGCCGATCATGCGGTGGGTCTCGGGCGTCTCGGGGGCGTGGACGGTGACGATGCCGGACGTGCGCAGCAGCTCGTCCAGGGGCAGCAGGGGGGCGCCGAGCGCTGCGGCCTGGCGTTCGTCGACGTACGGGTCGCTGAGGACGGGCCGCAGGTCGAAGGGGCGGAGCAGTTCGAGGACGCGACGGCCGATGCGGGAGGCGCCGATGACGCCGACCCGGCGGCCGTAGTTGCCGATGCCGGGGATGACGCCCCAGCCGGCGGAGACGCGGGCGGTGCGCATCCGGTCGCGGGCGGCGAGGACGTCCTTCCCGGCGAGCAGGATCATGGCGAGGGTGTACTCGGCGACCGGCAGCGCGTTGGCGACGGCCGCCGAGGAGACGGCGATGCCGCGCTCCCTGAGGGCGACTGTGGCGAAGGACTTCACGGATCCGGCCGAGTGCAGCACCGCACGCAGCCGGGGAGCGGCGTCGAGCACCGCCTCGTCCAGCCGGGGGCATCCCCAGCCGGTCACGAGGATCTCGGCCCGGGCCAGCGCGCCGAGGACGCGTGAGTCGGTGAAGTCCTGGGCCACGAGGCCCGGTTCGATGTCCACGGACGTGCGCAGCCGGGCCAGCACCTCGGGCGGGAAGACCTGCGGCACGTTCTCGGGGGTCATGGCGAACAGTGCCTGGGGGCGCTGGCTCAAGGAGGTGACCTTCCGGCTCGGGAACGAGAAGCGAATGCGATAGAAACCGCTCTCTACGATGCCCCACGGTAGGCGGAGCCGGGCGGCGGCGGCAATGGACGGCGGGCCGGGGTAGGTTCCGGCGGGGGCTTCCCGGCCCCCGCTGCCTCGGGGAAGGACGACGTGGATGAACGAGACCGTGACCAACTGGGCGGGCAACATCACCTACGCGGCCAAGGAACTGCACCGGCCCGGCTCGCTCGCCGAGTTGCGCGCGCTCGTCGGGGGCAGCGACCGGGTGCGGGTGCTGGGCAGCGGGCACTCGTTCAACGAGATCGCCGAGCCGGGCCCCGAGGGCGTCCTGCTGTCGCTGGCCGACCTGCCCCCGGAGGTGGATGTCGACACGGCGGCCCGGACGGTCCGGGTCGGCGGCGGTGTGCGCTACGCGGAACTGGCCCGCCGGGTGCACGGGCAGGGACTCGCGCTGCACAACATGGCGTCCCTGCCGCACATCTCGGTGGCCGGGTCGGTCGCGACCGGCACCCACGGCTCGGGGGTGCTCAACGGGCCGCTCTCGGTGTCCGTGCGCGAGGTGGAGCTGGTCACGGCCGACGGCTCGGCGGTGACCATAGGCCGGGACGAGGAGCGGTTCGGCGGCACCGTCACGTCACTCGGCGCGCTCGGGGTCGTCACCGCGCTCACCCTGGACCTGGAGCCGGCCTACGAGGTCGAGCAGCACGTGTTCATCGAACTGCCGTCGGAGGGCCTGGACTCCGGGGTGTTCGAGACGGTGATGGCGACGGGGTACAGCGTCAGCCTGTTCACCGACTGGCGGGAGCCGGGCTTCCGGCAGGTGTGGCTCAAGCGGCGCACCGACCAGCCGCTGCCCGCCTTTCCCTGGGCCGCTCCGGCCACGGAGAAGATGCATCCGGTGCCCGGTATGCCCGCGGTCAACTGCACCGAGCAGTTCGGCGTGCCGGGGCCGTGGCACCAGCGGCTGCCGCACTTCCGGGCGGAGTTCGTCCCGAGCAGCGGGGCGGAACTGCAGTCGGAGTACCTGCTCCCGCGCGGGCATGCCGTGGAGATGCTGCACGCGCTCGACGCGATCCGGGAGGCCGTGGCCCCGGTTCTGCAGACCTGCGAGGTGCGCACGGTCGCCGGTGACGACCAGTGGCTGAGCCCCTCCTACGGGCGCGACACCGTCGCGGCGCACTTCACGTGGGTCGAGGACACGGATGCGGTCCTGCCGGTGGTGCGGCTGGTCGAGACGGCACTGGCTCCCTTCGGGGCCCGGCCGCACTGGGGGAAGGTCTCCACGGTGCCCACCTCGGCCCTGCCCGGGCTGTATCCGAGACTGGGCGACTTCCGGACACTGACGCAGGACCTGGATCCCCGGGGGAAGTTCACCAACGCGTTCGTACGGGGTGTGCTGGCCGGGGCGTAGAGGGCCGGAGGCGGCGGCCGTCGGCGGACGGCCCGGAGGTGGAGGGCCCGGAGGTGGAGGGCCCGGGGACCGACAGCCCAGGGACCGACAGTCCGGGACCGACGGCTCCGCCGGTCGGGCCCGCGCGCGTGGCCGCGGGCACGGCCTTCGGGTGTGCGGCCCTCGTGCAGGCGGTAGCTCGCCGACGGCCGGACGGCCGGGCACGGTGTCGCCGACCCGTCGGGGCACGGCCGACGGCCCTGGCACGTCGGGGTCCGGCGGCTCACCGGGCAGAGGGCGTGCGGGCGCGTAGGTCGGATCGCCGCGCGTGGGCACGGGTCATGCGGGCACGCCGGTCAGGTCCCCGCACGTGGGCACGGGTCGCGCGGGCGCGTCGGTCAGGTCCCCGCACGTGGGCACGGGTCGCGCGGGCACGCCGGTCAGGTCCCCGCACGTGGGCACGGGTCGCACGGGCACGCCGGTCAGGTCCCCGCACGTGGGCACGGGTCGCACGGGCACGCCGGTCAGGTCCCCGCACGTGGGCACGGGTCGCGCGGGCGCGTCGGTCAGGTCGCTGCGTGTGGGCGGCCGCGGGTGGCGGAGGTCGTGACCCGGTCGGCCTCGTCCTGGACGAGCAGGGACATCAGAGACGCCACGGTCAGGCCCGCCTCGGCCGGGTGGCGCAGTACCTTGCCGGGGTCGATCCGGTACGTGTTACTGCGCCCCTCCCGGGTGTGGGAGAGGTATCCGTCCTGCTCAAGGTCGGCGATGATCTTCTGCACGGCTCGCTCGGTGAGCCGGCAGTGGGCCGCGATGTCCCGTATACGAGCACTGTGATTGTCGGCAATGGCGGCCAGCACGCGGGCATGGTTGGTGAGGAACGTCCATCCGCTGTGTGGCTCGGGCACTCCATCCATGCCCCAACTCTAGCGACCGAACATTCGCGCACCCAAAAACACGTACTTCGTTTCATGTATCGGTTGACGTGCATGGGGTAGGGAGGGAACGCTGGAAGCGGAGGCAAGGCGAAAGAGCAAAGGGAGAACAGGGCCATGCCGGAGCCTGCGCACGCTGCGCGGTCCCACACGCAGGAGGACGCCGCACCCACGGCGGGCGACAGCGCGCCGACGGCGATCCCGCCCTGCATGGCAACCATGGACGTCGTTCCGGACGGCGACCGCATGACCGTGTCGATGTGGGGTGAACTCGACCTGGGCAGCCGGGGATTGCTGCCCGAGCTGTACGACATGCTCACCCTGTCGGGCGGCGGCGTCGACCTGCGTCTGGACGCCGTCGGGTTCTGCGACTGCTCCGGCCTCAACGCCCTGCTCGATCTGCGCACCCGCGCGGTCGACCAGGGCAAGACCGTCACCATCCGGTCCTGCGGCGTCGCGGTCGAGCGCCTTCTCGACCTGACCGGCACGCGAGAGCTGTTCACGGACTCCGCCCGGCCGGAGCGCCCCGCGCCCCCTGCCCGGCCCGACACCGCCCCACCGGAGGAGGGCGGCCAGGACCTCCGTGCCGAGGTCACCCAGTTGCGCCGCGCCATGCAGACCCGGCCCACCATCGACCTGGCCCGCGGCATCCTGATGGCGTCCTTCAACCTGACCCCCGAGGCGGCCTGGAGCGTGCTGGTCAGGACGTCCCAGAACACCAACACCAAGCTGCACCACCTGGCCCGGGATCTCGTGGGCACGGTAGGCGGCAGCACACTGCCGGAGCAGGTGCAGCAACAGCTTTCCGCCGCGGTCGCCGGCGCGAACCGCCCGGGTGAGGCCGCGGCCTGCCCGACGGGCCCCGGCGAGGACCGGGACTGAGACACCGGGCGCCGACGCACCCGGCGTGAGGCATCATGGGCAGGCCATGCCCGGCCACCTCCGCTCCTTGCTGGGCGAGCACTTTATAAAGCCCCTTTCCAAACCCCTTGTCGAAAGTCCCGGCAGCCCATAGCCTTGCGCCGCGCCGGTGCCGACGTCGACCCGGCCCGGCCGGTCTGGGAAGGAATGGGGCACCCCGGTGAAGCGCACATCACGTGACATCCGCACCGCGAACCGCTACGAGGTGCTGCGCCAGATGATCGCGGAGTCACCCACCTCCCGGCAGGAGCTGGCAGCCGCCACGGGCCTCAGCCTCGCGACGGTCGCCACGCTCGTCGGCGAGCTGCTCGACCTCCGCATGATCACCGAAGTCGGCTTCGAGGACTCGGCGGGCGGGCGCCCCCGGGGCCTGGTCGCCGTCAACTCCTCGGGCGGCGCGCTGATCGGCGTCGACATCGCCGAGACGTACGTCCACGTCGAGCTGTTCGACCTCGGGCTGAACGTACTGGCCCGCGCCGAGGAGGACGTCCGGCCCAGCGAGAGCCTGCCCGAGCAGGTGGTGGGCCATGTGGCCACCGCCGTCGGCTCGGTGGTGATGCAGGCCGGCATCGAGGGTGCCCGGGTGCTCGGCGTCGGCGTGAGCGTGCCGGGGCAGGTGGACCGCGCGACCGGCACCTCGGAGTACGCGCCCAACTGGGACTGGCACGACGTACCGCTCCTGGACCTGCTCACCGAGCACATCGCCTACCCGCTGTACCTGGACAACCCGCTGCGCGCCAGCGCGGTCGCCGAGCTGTGGTTCGGGGCGGCGCGCGGACGCGGGAACGCCGTGGTGGTCAACCTCGGGACCGGCGTGGGCGCCGGGCTCGTCCTGGGCGGCGGGCTGCACCGTGGTGTCAGCAACAGCGCCGGCGAGTGGGGCCACACCACGATGGTGCTGGACGGGCGCCTGTGCCGTTGCGGCAACCACGGCTGTGTGGAGACGTACGTGGGCGCGCGCGGCATCATGCTGAACCTGCGGGAGATCGGCCCCGACAGCGAACTGCTGCACGCGGACGACCAGACGGCGACCATCGACGCCCTGGCCCGCGGAGTCGCGGCGGACGACCCGGTGGCGCGCCGGGTCGTCCACGAAACCGCCCGCTACCTGGGCGCCGGCGTCGCGGACCTGGTGAACCTGTTCAACCCCGAGATCGTCGTGCTGAGCAGCTGGGTCGCCCGCACCCTGGGCGAGCCGCTGCTGCACGAGGTGCGCGAGGCCGTGACCCGGCACGCGCTGCCACGGCCGCTGGCCGCCACCGAGATCGTCCTCTCCCCGATCCCCACCGACCCGGTGTGCCTGGGCGCGGCCACGTTCGCGCTCGAAGGCGCCCTCCAGGCCGTCGGGCAGAAGAACGGCAAACGCACCGCACCCGTGAGGAGCCGCACCACCGCCCCGCCGTCGTAGCGCGGAATCAACTCCTCCGCACCCCCCGCGTGTTCGAAATGGCGAACGGGATACAACGCTTCGCACAGACTTCGTCCAACCCCTTGCCGAAGCCTTAGCCGAAGCTCTAGCGTCCCGCACCGCACCTCTCTTTGAGCCATCTGGCGCGAGCCCCCGGGCCGTGAGCCATCAGGCAGTGAGCCGCAGAGCCGCAGCCGCACTCGAGACAAGGACGTCAGCATGTCGGCATCGAGCAACATGAACTGGGACCGCCGAAACGTACTGCGGGCCGCGATGGGCCTGGCCGCCGTGGGCGGACTCGCCGCGTGCGGCGGCAACACCGGACGCGGCGGCGGGTCCGGGTCGGGCACCAACCTGACGCAGATGTTCCACGCGTACGGCGAGGCAGGCACCGAGCAGGCCATCAAGCGGTACGCGAAGGCGTACAAGGACGCCAACGTGACCACGCAGTGGATCACCAGCTCGGACTTCGAGAGCAAGCTGTTCTCGGCGCTGCTCACCAAGAACGCGCCGGATCTCTTCGAGTTCCACCCGCAGATCCAGATGGTCAAGAGCGGCCAGGTGGCGGATCTGACCGACCTCGTCGAGCCGGTCAAGGACGACTTCAACCCGGCCGACATCAAGTCGCACACGGTCGACGGGAAGATATACGGCGTCCGCATGATCGACGACCCGCAGTTCTTCTTCTACCGCAAGTCGATGCTGGAGAAGGCCAAGGTCGAGGTGCCGACCACCCTCGACGAGCTGATGGAGGCCGCCGCCAAGCTCACCACCGGCAAGGTCAAGGGCCTGTACATGGGCAACGACCTGCACAGCGTGAACGACACGTTGATCTGGTCGTCCGGCGCCCAGCACCTCAACGAGAAGAACGAGATCGCCTACCACACGGACGGCGTCGTCGAGGGCCTGAAGAAGATGCGCCGGCTGTTCACCAGCGGCGACCTTCTCCTCGGCGCTCCGACCGAGTCCTGGGACCCCTCCTCGTTCAACCAGGGCCTGTGCGCCATCCAGTTCTGCGGCATGTGGGCGATGCCGGCGATCCAGGACGCGCTCGGCGACGACTGGGGCGTCTTCCCCTTCCCGAAGGTCACGGACTCCGGAAAGCCGTCCGTCTACAACGGCGGCTGGTCGATGTTCGTCAACGCCAAGAGCAAGAACGTCGACGCGGCCAAGGAGTACGTGAAGTGGCTGTGGATCGACCAGGCGGAGTACCAGGAGGACTGGGCCACCTCCTACGGATTCCACATCCCGCCGCGCACCTCGATCGCCGCGAAGGCCGACAAGCTCAAGTCGGGGAACGCCGCTGAGGGCGTCAAGCTCTTCAACGAGTTCGGGCACTTCGACAACATCGGCTGGACCCAGGCCATGCGCACCGCTTTCGAGGACGTCTTCGCCAACTCCGTCCGCAAGAACATGGACCCGGAGAAGGCCCTCGACAGGTGCGACACGGCAGTCAACCGCGAGCTCAAGAAGCTGTTCGGATAGGTCGCGGGACGGACCACGACATGTCGACGACCACCAAGCTCGACGTCCCGGACTCCGCCACGGCCAAGGCCTCCCCGGCCAAGCCGCGGCGGGGTCTGCGGGGCAGTCCGGCCTTCACCTTCTGGCTCTTCACCGGCCCGTTCCTGATCGGTCTGGCGATCTTCGTCTACGCGCCGATCCTCTGGAGCCTGTGGCTCAGCTTCTTCGAAGCCCGCTTCACCGTCACGCCCGACAAGTTCGTCGGCTTCGACAACTACGTCTACATGCTGACGAACGACGACTTCGTCGGCTCGCTCGGCACCTTCACCGCCTTCGCCGCGTTCATCGTGCCCACCACCTGGGCGCTCTCGCTGGGGCTGGCCCTGCTGGTGAACCGGCTGCGCTTCATGCGGGCGTTCTTCCGGTCGGTCTTCTTCCTGCCGACCGCGGTCAGCTACGTCGCCGCGTCGCTCATCTGGAAGATGTCCATCTTCAGCGGCGTCCGCTTCGGCCTGATGAATACGGTCCTCGGCTGGTTCGGGGTCGAGAACATCGCCTGGCTGATCGACCCCAACCCGCCCTGGTACTGGCTGGTCATCGTGACCGCCCGGCTGTGGCTGCAGTCCGGCTTCTACATGATCCTCTTCATCGCCGCGCTGCAGAACATCCCGGAGGAGCTGTACGAGGCCGCCGCCATCGACGGCGCCAAGTCGGGCTGGCAGACCTTCTGGTACATCACCCTGCCCCAGCTGCGGGCCACGTCCACCGCGGTGATCCTGCTGCTGCTCGTCGCCGCCTACCAGGCCTTCGACGAGTTCTTCAACCTGCTGTCGAAGACCACCTGGGGCCGCCCGCCCCTCGTCGAGCTGTACTACAAGGCCCTCGGCGAAAGCCAGGACTACGGCGCCGGCAGCGCGGGCGCACTCATCCTGACCGTGCTGATCTGCGCCGTGACCCTGCTCCAGGGCAAGATCATGGGCTTCGGAAGGGGGGACGAGTCCAAGTGACCACCACCATCCCCAAGGTGCGCAAGTCCGCACCGAAGGCGGACACACCCAGCCGGGCCGGGCGCGGCGGCGGTGTGATGAGCTCCACCGGCCTCTACATCGCCACCGGCGTCGCCGCCCTGCTCTTCCTGATCCCGTTCTACATCCTCGTCCGCAACGCCCTCTCCACCGACGCCGAGATCACCGGAGAGAACTGGAAGCTCTTCCCCACGGACATCCAGTGGGGCAACATCAGCGAGCTCTTCAGCGACGAGACGGTCCCCTTCGCCCAGACCCTGTGGAACTCGGCGGTCGTGGCCACCCTGCACACCGTGGGCGTCCTGCTGGTGTGCTCCCTCGCGGGCTACGGTCTGGCCCGCATCCCGTACAAGCACGCCAACAAGGTGTTCTACGCCGTTCTGGGAACCCTGATGGTCCCGACCGCCGTCACCTTCGTGCCGAGCTTCGTGCTCGTCTCCTCGCTCGGCTGGGTGGACACCTACCGGGGTCTCATCATTCCGGGCCTGTTCAGTGGTTTCACCTGCTTCCTCTTCCGGCAGTACTTCCTGGGGTTCCCCAAGGAGCTGGAGGAGGCGGCGCGCATGGACGGACTGGGTTACTGGGGTGCGTACTGGCGTGTCGTCGTACCCAACTCGCTGAACTTCTTCGCGGCTATGGCGACCATCACCTTCATCGCGGGCTGGAACGCCTTCCTGTGGCCGCTGGTCATCGGGCAGGATCCGAGTTCGTGGACCGTCCAGGTGGCGCTCTCCAGCTACATGACCAACCAGACCGTCGTTTTCCACATGATCTTCATGGCCACGGCCATTTCCATCCTGCCCCTGGTGTTCGTCTTCCTCTTCCTCCAGCGCTGGCTGGTGCAGGGGATCGCCCAGACCGGCATCAAGGGCTGAGCTAGGAGACCGATGTCTTTCCGCACGACCCCATCCGTCGACTACGTCGAGGACGTCTCCCCGGGCAGCGGCGCCCTGCCGCCCCGTGCCTGGTACGCGTCCTCGGACGCGCGGTCCCTGTCGCTGAACGGGAGCTGGCGGTTCCGGCTGTCCGCGACCGCCGGCGCCGAGGACGACTCGTTCGCCGAGGAGGGCTACGACGCCGGGAACTGGGCCGATGTCACGGTCCCCGGGCACTGGGTCCTCCAGGGCGACGGGGCGTTCGGCTCCCCGATCTACACCAACCACCTCTACCCCTTCCCGGTGGACCCGCCGTACGTCCCGACGGAGAACCCGACCGGTGACCACCTGCGCGTCTTCGACCTGCCGTCCGACTGGCCGTCGGACGGCGCGGCGGTGCTGCGCTTCGACGGTGTCGAGTCCTGCGCCCGTGTCTGGCTCAACGGCACCGAGCTCGGCGAGTTCAAGGGCTCCCGGCTGCCGCACGAGTTCGCCGTCGGTGAGCTGCTGAAGCCGGGGAGCAACGTGCTCGCCGTGCGCGTGCACCAGTGGTCGGCGGGGTCGTACCTGGAGGACCAGGACCAGTGGTGGCTGCCGGGCATCTTCCGTGACGTGACGCTGCTGCACCGCCCGGCGGGCAGCGTCGCCGACTTCTTCGTGCACGCCTCCTACGACCACACCACCGGCGAGGGCACCCTGCGCGTCGACTCCGACGTCGACGGGCGGGTGCTCGTCCCGGCCCTGGACATCGATGTCGCGACCGGCGAGCCGGTGACGGTCGCGGTGCGGCCGTGGACCGCCGAGACGCCGAAGCTCTACGACGGCGTGCTGGCCACGGACGGGGAGCGGGTGCCGCTTCGGATCGGTTTCCGTACGGTCGTCCTGGAGGACGGGCTCGTCAAGGTCAACGGCACGGCCGTCCTCTTCAAGGGCGTCAACCGGCACGAGTGGCACCCCGAGCGGGGCCGCGCCCTGGACCTGGAGACCATGCGCGAGGACGTGCTGCTGATGAAGCGGCACAACCTCAACGCCGTGCGCACCTCGCACTACCCGCCGCACCCGGCCTTCCTCGACCTGTGCGACGAGTACGGCCTGTGGGTCATCGACGAGTGCGACCTGGAGACCCACGGCTTCACCGAGCAGGACTGGCGGGACAACCCGGTCGACGACGACCGCTGGACCCCGGCCCTGCTGGACCGTGCGGCGCGGATGGTCGAGCGGGACAAGAACCACCCGTCGATCGTGTTCTGGTCGCTGGGCAACGAGGCCGGCACCGGCCGCGGTCTCACCGCCATGGCCGAGTGGATCCACGACCGTGACCCCGAGCGCCTCGTGCACTACGAGGGCGACTGGAACTGCCGCGACACGGACGTGTACTCGCGGATGTACGCCTCCCACGACGAGGTCGAGAAGGTCGGGCAGCAGCTCGACGGCGGTACCCGTAAGCGGCGCGAGCTGCCGTTCATCCAGTGCGAGTACGCGCACGCCATGGGCAACGGCCCCGGCGGTCTCGCCGACTACCAGGAACTGTTCGAGAAGTACGACCGGCTGCAGGGCGGGTTCATCTGGGAGTGGATCGACCACGGCGTCAAGCACGCCGAGCTGGGCTACGCCTACGGCGGTGACTTCGGCGAGGAGCTGCACGACGGCAACTTCGTGTGCGACGGGCTGGTCTTCCCGGACCGGACGCCGTCGCCGGGCCTGATCGAGTACAAGAAGGTCATCGAGCCCGTCCACATCGAGGGCGACGGCGCGAACGGCATCGTGCGGATCACCAACAAGCAGGACTTCGCCGATCTGTCCGCGCTGGCCTTCGAGTGGTCGTGCCAGGTGGACGGTGAGACGGTCGAGTCGGGTTCGCTGTCGGTGCCTGCGCTGGCGCCGGGCGAGAGCGCCGAGGTGAAGCTGCCGGAGCCGCCCGTGGACGGCCGGGGCGGCGAACGCCAGTGGACCGTGCGCGCGCTGCTCGCCGGCGACACGGTGTGGGCCGCGAAGGACCACGTCGTGGCCTGGGGCCAGTTCGCGGTGGGGGCGCGGCCGCTGCCGTCCTTCCCCGCGACCGACCGGCCCGTGCCGGACGAGGGCCGGATCACGCTCGGCCCGGCCGCGTTCGACGCCCGCAGCGGTGCGCTGCTCTCGATCGGCGGGGTGGAGGTCGGCGCGACGCCGCGGCTGGACGTGTGGCGGGCGCCGACCGACAACGACGACGGTGCCGAGTGGCAGACGGACACCCGCTACGGAATGCTGTGGCGCACGCTCGGCCTGCACCGGATGCGGCACCGCCTGGTCTCGGCCGAGGCGGGCGACGACGCTCTGACGGTACGGACCCGGGTGGCTCCCGCCGCCCGCGAGGTGGGCCTGGACACGGTGTACCGCTGGACGTCGGACGGCGAGCGGCTGCGGCTGTCCGTGTCGGTGACGCCGGAGGGCGACTGGACGGTGCCGCTGCCCCGGCTCGGCGTCCGCTTCGGGCTGCCGGAGGCGGACCGGGTCGAGTGGTTCGGCGGCGGTCCCGGCGAGGCCTACCCGGACAGCAAGGCAGCGTCCCTGGTCGGACGTTGGCAGTCCACGGTGGACCGGCTGCAGACGCCGTACGTCCGCCCGCAGGAGAACGGCGCCCGTGCCGACGTCCGGTGGGTGGAGCTCGGCGGTCTCAGGATCGAGGGCGACCCGGAGTTCTGGTTCACGGCGCGGCGCTGGACGACCGAGCAGCTCGATGCCGCCCGGCACCGGACCGACCTCGCGGCCGGCGACACGGTGTGGGTCAACCTCGACCACGGGCTGCACGGCATCGGCTCGCAGTCCTGCGGCCCGGGGCCGCTGCCGCAGTACTTCCTGAAGGCGGAGCCGGTGGAGTTCTCGTTCGTGTTCTCGACCACCAGGTAAGAAGCTGATTGATCGATTGACCGATTGATCGACATTCCGACAGTGTCAGGGTGTCGTCCGCGGCCGGTCGGCCCTCGTGCCGACCGGCCGCTGCTGTGTTCACCGCAAGGAGCAGGTGGGTCGGTTGAGTGTCGCCATCGAGGTCCGAGGACTGTCCCGTACCTTCCACACCACCGTCCGCCGCCCCGGCTTCGCGGGCGCCGACCAACGCGATCGGCGACCTGACGGCGGCGGGCCTGATGGTGGGCACGCTCTCCCGCAGTGACCTGGACTGGACGGCGGGCCGCGTCACCTACCTCGTCGCGGCCGTCCTCGGCGGCATGCTGCTGGAGGCGGCCCTGTTCACGGTCGTGGCCGGCGCGTCCCTGCGCTTCCCGGCCGCCGGCATGTGGGGCCGCCGGCTGGAGGAACTCCTCGGCGCGTTCGGCAGCTACCCGCTGAACGTCCTGCCCTTACGGACTGCCGCTCGGGTTCGTCGCCTACTTCCCGGCCGCGATCCTCACCGGCCACGGCCACACGACCGGAGTCCCGTACTGACTCGCGGCGGCCTCACCCCTGCTCGGGCTGCTGGCGTATCTGGCGGCGCGGATGCTGTGGAGGTGGAGTCTGCGGCACTACAGCGGGATCAACGGCTGACGGCCCGGCCCGAACCGCGGATCGGGGTGAGCAGGCCCGTGACGGCCAGGGCGACGCAGGTCGCTCCGGCCGCCAGGGCGACCGGGGCCGTGCCCTGCTCCTCCGCGGCCCAGGTGAGGACGGCCGCGCCGATGGGGGCCGCCGCGTACTGGAGGGTCCAGAAGGCGGAGGTGACGCGGCCCAGGAGGTGTTCGGGGGTCACCTCCTGGCGCAGCGACATCGAGCAGGTGCCCGCCATGCCGGCGCAGGCGAGGAAGGCGGCGCTCAGGGCCGCGACGACGGGGACGTCGCGGGCCCAGCCGAGACCGGCGAAGGCCAGGCCGCACACCGCGACCGAGCCGGTCCACGTCGGGCCGAAGCCGAAACGGCGGCGGACCCGGGCCACCAGCAGGGCGCCGGTGATGGCGCCGAGCGCGCCGACCGCCATGACCGTGCCGACCGTGCCGTCGTCGTGGCCCAGGTCGTGCTTGAGGTGGTAGATGACCAGGTCGTTCAGACCGAGGGTGAGGAAGCTGAAGCCGAAGAGGAGGGCCGTGAGGGAACGCAGCACGGGATGGCCGTAGAGGAAGGCGATGCCGGTGCGCAGGTCCTGCCAGAGGCCGGTGCGCCTGCCCTGCCGGTCGTCGGGGGCGTGCTTTCGGAAGCGGACGAAGAGCAGGCAGGTGGCGGAGAGCCCGAAGCTGGCCGCGTCCACGCCCACGGCCACCGCCGGGCCGGACCAGGCGGCGACCAGGCCGGCGCACAGCGGGCCGAGGACGCCCGCCGCGGCGGCCGTGGCGTTCAACCGCCCGTTGGCTTCCGTGAGTTGCCCGGTGCCGACCAGCGCGCGCACGACCGTGACGTAGCCGACCGCGAACAGCATGCCGACGGCCTCGCACAGCGGCAGGACGACGTACAGCAGCCAGAGCTGCGGGCCGAACAGCCACACCAGCGGGATCACCCCGTACAGCCCCATGCGCACGAGGTCGCAGGCGATGAGCAGCCGGCGTCGGTCCACCCGGTCCACGACCGCCCCGGCGAACACCGCCGCCACGACCGCCGCCGCCCCTCCGACCGCCGTCAGCAGGCCCATCCGCGCTACCGACCCCGTGGACTGAAGCACCAACAGGGGCAGGGCGATCAGGGCGAAGGAGTCGCCGAGCACGGAGAGGGTCTGGGCGACCCAGAAGACGCCGAAGTCACGCTGCCGCCACAGGGGGCGGGTGCCGGGTAAGCCCTCGTCGGCGACGCCCTCGCGCCGCGCCGCCCCGTGCGTCATGCCGTGCCCCCCATGTCCCCCGCTCCCTGGCCTCGGCAACCCTACGACTCCCTGCCGCGACCGAGGAATGCCGCACCCGCCCGCGTTCCGATGTCCGCGAACGCCCGCGAAAATCCGGTACCGGTGGGCGGCGCGGACGGAGTAGCGTCCGGACCGTGAGCTGAACTCTCCCGCGGTGTCCCGGACACCGCAGACGCGAACCCGGCCCGTACCCCTGACGTTCCGCGCGGAGAGACCACCATGCACATCACCCTGGGCAACACTCCTGACGACACCGTGGCCGCCTTCACCGCACGGGCGGCCGCCGATCCCGGCGTCGCCGGGCTCGTGCTCAGCGGCTCCCGCGTCCACGAGGGCATGCCGACGGTCCACTCCGACTACGACCTGCACGTGATCCTGAGGGATCAGCACGCCTCGCCGATCGCCGAGTTGGACCGGTTCCGCTCCGCCCACCTGGACCTCGTGGTCATTCCGCTGGCGGAGTTCCGCACGCGCGGCATGCCCGGCCGCCCGGACAGCTTCGCGCGCTACTCCTACGTCCACGCCGAGGTGCTGCTCGACCGGCTCGACGGGACCGTCGCCCGGATCCTCGACGAGAAACGGACCCTGGGCGCCGGTGAGGCCGGGGCCGCTGTCGACGGCTGGCTCGACGCGTACGTCAACCAGACGTACCGCTCCCTGAAGAGCTACCGCGACCGCCGCCCCGCCCTGGGCCACCTGGACGCCGCCGAGTCCGTCCCCTTCGCCCTGGAGGTGCTCTTCGCCCTGCACCGCCGCGTCCGGCCCTACAACAAGTACCTCCGGTGGGAGCTGGAGCGGCAGCCGCTGGGCGAGCCCCGGTGGGAGGCGGGCCGGCTCCTGCCGGTCGTCCGTCGCATCCTGGCCGACGGCGACCCGCCCACCCAGCGCACCCTCTTCGCCGACATCGAGGAGACGGCACGGCGGGCCGGCCACGGCCCTGTGCTGGACGCCTGGGGCACGGAACTGGAACTCCTGCGTCACCCCTGACTCAGCAGGATTTCAGCGCCGGGCAAGACCTCCACGGCTCCGTCCGGACGGCAGAGCGTGGGCTTCACGGGCCGGGCGGGGAGATCGACAAGCCGGGTGTGGTGTACCCGCCGATCCGCTGAGCCCCGGGGATGCTCATACGGGCGCACACGTCCGTGATCTCAGCGGCCTCGAGGGCTCCTTGTCGAAGACGGACCTCATCAGCGTCGGCGGTCGGCCCCACGTGGTCACGGGAGGCTACGATCACACCGTGCGCCGGTGGGAGGTTCTCACCGGAGAAACCGTCCTCCACCTCGCCGGGCACACCGGCCCGGTCAACGTGGTCCGCTGTGTCGACCTCGACGGCGAACCCCACGCCCTGACCGGCGCCGACGACCACACCGCCCGCCTCTGTAACCTCCGCACAGGAGAATGCGTCCAGACGATCGCCCTCCCCTTGGCCGTCACAGCCGTCACCGCGTCGACGACCAGCTCTTCCTGTGCTTCGCCAACGACATGGTCCTGTTCGAGAGGTAGGCCCCGACAGCCCATGCCCAGAGCCGGCCTCACCCCCGACCGCCTCGTCACCGCCGCGGCCGACCTCGCCGACGAGGCCGGCCTGGACCACGTCTCCCTCTCTGCCCTGGCCCGCCGCTTCGGGGTGAAGGACGCGAGTCTGTACACCCACGTCCGGAACCTCAAGGACCTGCGCACGCGGATGGCCCTCCTCGTGGGCGGCGAGATGATCGACCGGATCGCGGCGGCGGTCGAGGGGCGGGAGGCCGGCAGGGACACGCTGCGCGCCTTCGCCGCCGCTTACCGGGCCTACGCCCTGGAGCACCCCGGCCGGTACGCGGCGACACAGATCCCAATCGACCAGGAACTGGTCGCGGACTCCCCCGCGATGCGCCGCACGGCCGACGTCACCTACGGCATGCTCCGCGCCTACGGACTGGAGGAACCGGACCTCACCGACGCCGTGCGCCTGCTGCGCAGCACCTTCCACGGCTACTGTGCCCTGGAGTCCACCGGCGCCTTCGGCGCGCCCCGTGACGTGCAGGCCTCCTGGGACAGGGCGATCGACGCCCTGCACGTGCTGCTTCTGAACTGGCCCCGCGAGAAGAGGACGGGCGTCGGCTGAACCCACCCCGTCCGATGACCGGACCGGTGCCACAGCCGAGCTGTACGCCCTCGGCACCGGCCCCTGGACCATGATCCTCGCGCGCGACTCCCCGGGCGGCGGGTCCTGGGTGAAGCCGTACGACTGGATCGACGGTGCCGAGGCCGACCCCTCCGGCCCCGCCGTCCTGGAGTGGTTCGGCCGGACCACGGCGCTGCTCCACCGGGCCGGTGAGGGAGCCGTCGAGGGCCCGAGCGACGGGTACGGCTGTCGACCGGGTACGGCGAACTCGCGCTGCCGTACACCACGACGGTGTTCGCCTCGCCCTGGGACGTCACCCTCGACGAGATCGCCGTCGAGACGTTCTTCCCGGCGGATCCGGGCGCGGCGGCCACGCTGCGAGCGGTCGCCGGCTGGGAAGTCACTCCGCCATCGGCCCCTGGCCCGCCGCGCGGCCCGGCGCGGCGAGCCCCGCCACGTCGTCGTACGACGGTGTCGCACCCGTCGGTGTCCGGCCGGCCCGGAGGTCCGCCGCCGCCTCCAGGGCCGCGCCCAGCGCCCGCCGGTACAGCAGCGAGCCGAGGCTGACGCGGCGTACGCCGATGCCGGCGAGGCGGGCGACGGGCGGGCCGCCGGGCGAGTGGAGGACGTTGAGGGGCACCTCCAGGCGGCGCACCAGGACCTCGATGCCGCGCGGGTCGGTGAGGCCGGGCACGAACACCCCGTCCGCGCCCGCCTGCTGGTAGGCGTCGAGGCGGGCGAGCGTGCCGTCGCCGTCGCCCAGCCAGTGGGTGTCCGTGCGGGCGTTGACGAACAGGCCGGGCACGGCCCGCTTGACCGCCGCGATCTTCGCCGCGTGCCGGGCGGCCGGTCCGAGTCCGTCTTCGAGGTTGATGCCCACCGCGCCGACCGCGTACAGCTCCCGCGCGAACTCCGCCACCTCGTCCGGGTCGTCACTGAATCCGCCCTCCGCGTCGACGGACAGCAGGAACGGCTCGGACCCGAGGGCGACGGCCAGCCGCAGCGTCTCCTCGCGGGTCGCCGCGGCCCCGTCGGGCAGTCCCGCGGCCGCCGCGACGCCCAGGCTCGTCGTCCCGACGGCCGGGAAGTCCTGCCCCGCAAGGGCCCGGGCGGACGCGTGGTCCCAGGCGTTGGGCAGGAGCAGGGGCTCCCCGGCACGGTGGAGGGCGGCGAAGGCGGTCACGGCCCGGCTCGACGGCGTCTGCTGCGGATGTGCGGTCATGCCGCCATGCTGGACCCGGTTCGCTTCGGCGCCGACCGAACCATGGAGGCACCGCGAGGCGGACCCGGCCGCGCAGACCTCGACGGAGGCCGCGAGGCGGACCCGGCCGCGCAGAGCTCAGCCGACGTTCACCCCGGCCCCGTCCAGCCGGACCCGCACCTCAGGCCCCTCGCTCCAGCGGACCTTCAGCTCCCCGTCCCCGCGAGCGGTCACGGCGACCGTTTCCGCCAGCGGAGCCGGATCCGGCTCGGCGGTGAGCCGGGCCAGGGCGACGAACAGGGTGGAGTCCCCGGTCGTGACGCCGGTGAGGTCGTCGTCGAGGCCGACGACGGGCAGCAGTTCCGCCCGCAGGCCGTCCGGTGCGCTCCAGCCGGTCACACGGACCTCCGTCCCCGGCTCCGCGCCCACCACCAGGTGCGCACGCACCTCCACCGCCCCGTGCGCCAGCACCGCGCTCGTCACCCGGGCTCCCCCGCCCGCCGTGTGCCGGGACGCCGCCCAGCCCTCGCCCGCGCCGAGCGGCTCGATGCCGGTGCGGCTCGGGTCGCCGGCGACGAGGACGCTGTTGTCGTACGTGTGCGCCGGCGCGGTCACGGTGGAGTACGCCAGCCGCGTGTAGTACGGGTCGTAGCGGACGTCCTCGCTGCCGTGGTTGTGGAGCCGGACCACGCCGTCGGAACGGGTCGACTGGAGCAGCCAGTTGGGCGGGCCGACGGCGGTGACGAAGTCCGCTCGTTCGGCGGGGGCGGGTTCCTCCGGTGCCGTCCAGACCTCGTGGTCCGGGGGCAGGAGCAGGCCGAGGAAGCCCTTGCTCGCCCAGTACGGGGAGGCCGGGCCCGAGTAGCCCTGCAGGACGGACTCGTCGGGGCCGTGCCAGCCGAGGGAGAGCAGGCCCCGGTCGTCCACGGCGCCCCGGTCCAGGAAGTACTTCAGCGCGCCCGAGGCCAGCCGCCGGGTCTCGCCGGGGGGCAGGGGCGTACGGCCGGTCAGCGCGCCCAGCCACAGCGGGGCCGTGGTGGCGAAGCGGTACGTCAGGGAGCGGCCCTGGTGCATGGGGGCGCCGTCGCCGCCGAAGAGCCGGGAGTAGTCGGACAGGTGGCGCGAGAGGCGGTCGCCGTACAGGTCCAGCAGGCGCTCGTCGCCCTCCAGCCAGGCGTGCAGCACCGGGTAGAGGTGCATCGCCCAGCCGTTGTAGTAGTCGTACTTGCGGCCGTCGCCGTCGGTGTACCAGCCGTCGCCGACGTACCACTGCTCGATGCGTTCCAGGCCGCGGTCGATCGCCGCGCGGGAGGCGTCCGGCTCGTGGCCGATCTCGGCGAGGAAGCCGCCCACCGTGACCGGGAACAGCTCCCAGTTGCAGGGCCAGGGTTCGGCCGTGAGGGCGTCGCCCAGCCAGGCGGCCGTCCGCTGGCGCACTCCGTCGTCCAGTCGGTCCCAGAGCAGGTCCCGGGTCAGGCGGAGCGCGAGGGCGATGGACGCGGCCTCCACCAGGGGCTGGCTGCGGTCCTCGATGCGGGGCCAGACGCCCGAGACGCCGGCGTCGAGGCCGGTCGCGTAGCGCTCCAGGGCCTTCTCGTCGCGGCGGAAGGCGGCGAGCAGCAGGGTGCGGGCGTAGCCCTCCAGGCCGTCGGAGAGGCGGCCCGACCAGCTGGCCCGGTCGCCGGGCAGGTGGTAGAGCGCCTGGTCCTCGCTCGCGTACGGCTCTACGGCGGTGAGCAGGGAGTCGGCCGCCGCCTCCCAGTGGGCGCGGGTGCAGCCGGTGAACGGGGACGTCGTGCGGTCGGCGGGAGGCAGGTGCATCGGATGTCTTTCGTGCTCGGGCGGGTGGATACGGATCGGGCCTGGGGCGCCCCGGTTCCGGTCGGGGCGCCCCAGGGGTTCATCCCACCCGCACCTTGCCCTTGGGCACCAGATGCCGGGTGACGAGTTCGTCGCGGACCAGGGCCGCGTAGGCCGTCGCACCGCGCACGGAGGTGTGCGTGTTGTCCCGGGCCTCGTCGGTGAGGTACAGCGCCTTGGATCCTTCCACGCCGAGGGACTCCACCAGTGCCTTGGTCTTCGCGGTGAGGTCGATCAGCGGGACGTCCTGGGCCGCCGCGACCGAGCGGGTGACGGCCGGATGGTCGACACCGAGGCCGTTGACCAGGAGCGCGGTTCCGTTGTTCAGCGTGCCGTCGGGGTTGAACCAGCGCCGCACGATGGGAGTGACAAGGACCGGCTGTCCGCCCCGCTGCCGGACTCCCGCGACCAGGGTCTCCAGGTTGGCCCGGTAGGTGGCCTCGTCCGTGGTCTTGTCGTTGTGCGCGAGCTGGACGAGCACCAGATCGCCGGGGCGGATCAGGGGCCGTACGGTGGCCCACAGCTTCGGGTTCCCCAGATACGAGACCGTACTCTCCCCGGAATCGGCGTAGTTGGCGACGGACACTCTCTCGCGGAGGTACTGGGGCAGCTGCTGGCCCCAGCCGGAGTACGGGTCGCCGGGCTGGTCGCAGACGGTGGAGTCGCCGACCAGGAAGATCTGGCGGGCGTGCCGGGCGGGGGTGACCTTGATGCCGGCCAGGGCGGGGGCGGAGCCGCCGATCCTCAGGTCGAGGCCGGGGGTTCCGTCGGGGCCGGTGGGCTCGCCCTCGGGGGTGCGAACGTCGACGGTGAAGGTGCGGGTGACGCGCTTGCCCGCCGGTGCGGCCGTCTCCGGCAGCAGGGACCGGCGGGTCTCGCCGCTGACGCTGGTGGCGGAGGCGGTCTTCCCGCCGAGGGTGACCCGGACGTCGTAGGTGCCCGGCGTGACGTCGAAGTGGCAGGTGCCGGCCGTGCAGTGGGCGAGGCCCCGGCCGCCGTTCCCCGCGCCCGCGTGGGCGGGTACGGACGACAACGCGGTCCCCAAGGTCACCGCCGCCATGACGGCGATGCTGAAACGTCTCACTCCGGGCTCCTCCCAGCACACGACAAGTCCTGGAGGGGGACCGTACCGCTCCGGACAAGCGCTTTCTAGACCCCAAGCAGCATTCACCAGATCGCCGACTACACCCGAGTGAAAGCCCTTTCGTGAAATCGATTCAACTCTCGCCCAGGCGGCCGCCGCGCACACCCGCACGTCGGTGTGACGACGGCGTACGCGAACGGCCGGCCCCGGGTCACCGTCAACGGCACCTGGACCCCGGCGATCCCCGCCGCGCCCACCTGCGCGCCCCAGGGGCCGTCCGGATCGTCATGTCCCGCGCGTCCACTGCTGGTTGGTGCCTCCGTTGCACGTGTACGTGATGAGCGCGGCGCCGTTGGCGGTGGACGCGCCGTTCACGTCGAGGCACTCGCCGCTCGCGCGGGACTTGACGTTGACGTACGAGCCGGTGGTGGTCAGCGACCACTGCTGGCTCGTCGCGGAGGAGGCGCAGTTCTCCTGGGTGACCGTGTTCGCGTTCTCCCGCACGCAGAGGCTGCTGTTCCGGACCATCAGCTGGTAGTAGCCGCTTCCGACGGACTTGAACCAGTACTTCTGGTTGGCGCCGCCGTTGCAGTCGTACTGCTTGAGCTGGGCGCCCGCCGCCAGCGACTGGCTCGTCACGTCCGCGCACTTGGAGGAGTGGCGGGCGATCAGCGTGTTGTACGTGGCACCGGTGCCGGTGACGGTCCCGGCCGCCGTGTCGATGGTGACCTCCGGCGACCAGGACATGGACATGGTGGTCGAGTTGGAGAAGGTCAGCGGCAGCCACACGTACCGGGAGTCGTTGACGGTGCCGCCGAAGGAGTTGCCCCAGCGGTCGCCCATGTACAGGTACGAGGTGCCCGAGCTGCCCTGCACGGGCAGGACGAACGCGGTCTGGGAGCCGTAGGCCGTCGAGTCGCCGACGTTCTTCATGGCGGACCAGGGCCCGGCGAGGTTCGTGGCCGTGGCGTACTGCTGCTGGTTGGGGTTCCAGCCCGTGGCGCCGGAGGTCAGCATGAAGTACACGCCGTTCCGCTTGAACAGGGCGGGGGCTTCCCGGTGGCCGCCGGGCCAGGGGTTGGCGACCAGGCTCGCGATGCCGGTGTGGTCGGCGGTGAGCCGGTAGATCTGGAGGTCGTAGTTCTCGCGGGCGGCGGAGATCATGTAGCCGGCGCCGTCGGTGTCGGTGAAGACCGTGATGTCGCGGGACATGTGCTGGCCGAGCGGCCGGAAGCTGCCCTTCCAGGTGTAGTTTCCGTCGACGGTGTCGGAGACGGCGACGGCCGCGCGGGCCTCGCTGTAGTCGGTGCCGTTCTCCTTGTGCATCCACATGACGAACTTGCCGGTGGAGGCGTTGTACATGACCTTGGGCCGCTCGATGTTGGCGGTCGCGAGCTCCGGGGCACTGGCCTCGGTGAGGACGTGGTTGCGGAACTCCCAGTTCTTCAGGTCCGTCGAGCGGTAGGCGTCGACGTACCGGAAGGTGTTGTCGGGGTTGCGGTGCTCGCCGAACCAGTAGTAGTAGGTGCCGACCTTGAGGACTCCGCCGCCGTGCGCGTGGAGGGGGCCGCCCGAGGTGTCCGTGAACTGGGTGCCATTGGTGACGGTCCGGGGCGCGGCCTGGGCGGGTCCGGCTGTGGCGAGGGCCGTGAACAGGCCCAGGCACAGGGCGAGGAGGGTGGCGAACGCACGTCTCATGTCATTCGCTCACCTTCACCGCGTCGGCGATCGGGACGCCGAAGTCGGGGGTGCCGTCGCGCTTCCAGCCGAGCTTCTGGACGCGGGTGTGACGGTTGGGGTCGTTCAGAGGGTCCCCGTTGATCTCCTTGTACTGGCGGGCGTGGTAGACGAGGACGTCGGTGCGGCCGTCCTCGGCGACCGTGAAGCAGTTGTGGCCGGGGCCGTACTGCTTGGTCGTGTCGTTGCTGGTGAAGACCGGGGTCGGCGACTTGGTCCAGCTCAGGGGGTCCAGGAGGTGGCTGTCGGCGTCGGCGGTCAGCAGGCCCACGCAGTAGTTGAAGTCGGTGGCGCTGGCCGAGTACGTCATGAAGAGCCGGCCGTTGCGCTTGAGGACGTACGGGCCCTCGTTGACCTTGAAGCCGATGCACTCCCAGTCGTACTCCGGGGTGGAGAGCCGCACCTGCGGGCCCTTCAGGGTCCACGGGTTCGCCATCTCGGAGAGGAAGATGCCGGTGTTGTTGTCCAGTCCGGGCTCGTGCTGGGCCCAGGAGAGGTAGCGCTTGCCCCGGTGGGTGAAGGTCGTGGCGTCCAGGGAGAAGGTTTCCCAGGCCGTCTTGATCTGGCCCCGCTCCACCCAGGTGCCCTTGAAGGGGTTGGGGTGGGCGTTCTCCAGCACCCATATCCGGATCGCCCAGACGTCCTCGGCGGGCGCGGAGGCGAAGTAGATGTACCACTTGCCGCCGATGCGGTGCAGTTCGGGCGCCCAGATGTGGGCGCCCATGGGGCCGGTGGCGTGGGCGCGCCAGATGACGGACTCGTCCGCCGTGCCGAGTCCGCCCAGGGTGCGGGAGCGACGCAGGATGATGCGGTCGTACTCGGGGGCGGTGGCGGTGAAGTAGTAGAAGCCGTCCTTGTGCCGGTGGATGTGCGGGTCGGCCCGGTTGCGGACGAGCGGGTTCACGAAGGGGGCCGGCTTCGGGCGCCCGGCGGGTGTTCCGGCAGCGGTTTCGCCCCGGGGCGCCGCTTCGGCGACGCCGGGGAGGGCGGGGACTGCGGCCAGGGCGCCGGCGGCTGCGGCGCCCTTCAGCAGCAGTCTGCGGCTGGGGGGTTCGGGCAGAGCGTGGTCGCGGTCGCGGCTCATGCGGTGGGGCCTGCCTCTCACTGAGGGACACACGGTGTCGTCCGATGCGGCGTCTGAGATGTCGAACACCATCTGTCATTACGAACGGTGGAAAGGTAAGGGGGTGACACGAGGAGGTCAACGGGTCTGACGGGAGCAACCCGTCCGGCCTGTTCCGGAAACAGCGGGCGCCGAAGTTTCTGTTATCGGCGAGGGCATGACCCGTCTCCGGTCATGTGCCCAGCCTCACCCACACCACAGCAGCGGCCGCGGGCGTCCTCGCGGCGGTCGCCTCACTGCTCACCGCTCCCCCGGCGGTGGCCGCCGGCCCCCGGGACGTCACGGCCGACGTGCTGGCCGGGCGAAGCGTGACGCTCGACGGCGACACGGTCGTCACCGTGCCGCCCGGGACGACGACGTACGACGGCGTCTTCCGCGGCGAGGGCACGCTCACGGTGCGCGGCGGCGGAACGCTGGTCCTCACCAGGGACAGCGACTTCACGCTCCCGAAGTCCCGGCAGCGGCAGCAGGTGCTCACGCCGGGCGGCAACCACCCGTACGTCACCGTCACCCGCCCCGACCCGCCGGCGATCACGGTGGAGCGGGGCGCGACGCTCCAGTACGGCGACGGCGGGACGACGGGCCTGATCGGCCACTTCCCGTACAACACCCCGGCGTTCCGCCTCAACCAGGACAACATCCGCGTCGACGGCACCCTGCGGCTGTCGCTGAAGAGCGCCTACAACCTGGGCACGATCAGCGGCTCGGGCCTGATCACGCAGCCCAGGTTCCTGTGGGGCACGTGGGACCTGTCGGGCACCCACTCCTTCTCCGGGGTGATCGACAACGGCACGCAGACCAACGCCGGGCGGCCCGAGTACGCGACCTCGCTCCCGCGTGTCCGCAAGGTCCTCAACCAGGGCACCTGGACGGCCGACACCCCGCTGGGCCGGACCGTCACGATGGGCATGGACTTCTACCAGCGCGAGTACGGCAGCGACATCAACGTCCAGTCGCGGCCCGGCGGGAAGGTCGTCCTGACCGGGCAGTACAGCTGGTCGGACCGGGGCGGCGACACGGACCCGTCGCTCAGCGACCCGGCCCTCAACTGGACGCCGGCCCGCAGACACGTCAACAAGCGCGGCACCAACATCAAGGGCGCGAACGTCCGGTGGGGCGACGGCACGACCGACCGGATCTTCATGCCGGGCACGGCGGAGACGGTCTACATCAACCTGCTGGCGGCCCGCTCGCGCTCCCGGCTCACCTTCGACTACAACGGCCCGGTGACGCTGGGCGCCCCCATCGGCGGGGGCAGGTTCCACGACACCCTGTCGGCCCCCGGCGCCGGCGACATCGTGATCGCGGGCACCCCCGGCAACGACGTGACCTTCGCGGCCGTCCAGTACTACGACGGCTCCACCACGGTGGAGAAGGGCGCGGTCCTGCGCCTGGGCAGCGGCGAACGGGGCGGCGACGGCGGCCTGTACACCGGCGGCGCCCACTACCGGCTCGTCAACGACGGCTCCCTGGTCCTGCGCAACACGGCCAGGCCCCTCACCCTGTCCCGCGTCGGCGGCAGCGGCTCCCTCACCCAGTCGGGCACCGCCCCGACGACCCTGACGGGCGGCGGGATCACCTACACCGGGACGACCACGGTCACCCGGGGCACGCTGGCACTGCGCGACGGGGCCACCCTCACCCGCAGCAGGTCGATCCGGCTCACCACGGCCGGCGCGAAGCTGGACGCGGGCCGGCCGGGTCTGCGCGTGGCGACGACGCTGACCGGCGAAGGCACGGTGAGCGGCACGGTCACCAACGACGGCACCGTCACGACGGGCCTCACCGTCGACGGCTCCTACACCCAGAGCCCGAAGGGCTCACTGGTCCTCCGCGACGAGCCGCTGACGGTGACGGGCCGGGTTCGGCTGGCAGGGCACCTCGACGTGCCGGCCGCTCCTCACACGGCTCACGACATCACCGTGCTCGACCACAGGGGCGAGGCCAGAACCTCGGGAACCTTCACCGGCCTGAGGGAAGGGGCCCGTGTGAAGCGGGCGGGCAGGACCTACCGCATCAGCTACCGGGGCGGCGACGGCAACGACGTCGTCCTGACAGCCGTCACCACCGCCGGCCACTCGGCCACTGCCCCGTCCGCCCCGGCCCCCGCGAACCCGCGCAGCGCCGGAGCCTCGGACACCGTCGGCTTCGGCTGGTGGCCCTACGCCCTCGGCGCCGCCCTGACCATCAGCCTCGCCATACCGGTGGCGACACGACGCGGGCGGAAGGGGCGCGGGGGCGGACGGCACGCGGGCCGCGGGCGGCGCTGACCCGCCCGGTGCTCCTTCTCTTCCGTCGCCGGGCTCAAGGACCATTCAGCGGCCGCTGGGGGCTTCGGGAAACCCGAGCCCGGGAGCCAGCTGTCGTGCCTCGGCCGCCCATTCGGCCAGGAACGCCAAGGTCAGGCCCCGCTCCCGGTAGCGGAGTCCGGCCGGGACGGCGCCCCCGCCGCCATAGGCCACCGGCTCCTCGTCCGCCCGGGCCAGCATCAGTGCCGTGAGCCAGTCGTACTTCACGGCGGAAGCGCACACGCCGAGCCGTACGAGGCGTTCGTCGCCGTGCCAGCCGCTCCCGCGCAGTCCCTGCACGTAGGCGTCGTACGCCGCCTTGGCCAGGCCGGGCAGCTCGGCGGCGGGCACGAACAGGTCGAAGACGGAGTCCGGGAGGTAGTTGCCGAGGTCTTCGCCGAGGGCGCCGTCGCCGGTGAACGCCCAGTCGAGCAGGACGCTGGTCCCGGCGCCGCCGCAGCGGACGTTCGCCGGCCACTGGTCGAGGTGGCTCAGGGCGCGGGGCAGCGACTCCATGACCGTGAGGAACCACTCCCGGTCGTGGTGGAGGCGGACCATGTCCTCGCGCAGGCCGGGCGGGAAGTGCTCCCGGATCAGGGGGTGCCGCCAGGCCCGGTCGTCGTCGAGCAGGGCCTCATCCGTCGTCCTGTCCGACGTGTAGTCCCGCAGGAAGCGCTGGGAGAGCCATGGGGTGTCCTCCCCCGCACCGACCGCGCCCTGTGCGGCGCCCAGGCGGTGGGCGTGGTCGACGTGGCGGGCGAGGGACCAGGTCGTCGCCGGTTCGCCCGGCACGTCCTCCAGCCACAACGCCACGTCGCCGTCCGGGCGTTCGGCACACTCCAGCAGCCGGGGCGCGCGGATGCCGTGCCGCCGCCAGACCTCTGCCAGCCCGGACCGGTAGACGTACGCCTCGCGGCGCCAGAAGTTCCAGTGCCGCGGGTCGTTGGACGCCGACCACGTGACGCCGGTCTCCTTCGTGCGCGTCAGCACCTTCAGGACGGCCGAGCGGCCGCCGCCGGCGACCCGCCACACCCCGGCCGTGACACCGTTCGCCGGGTTGTGCGGGAGCGGCTCGAACACCGCCTCGTGCGCCGGGACCTTCAGGACCTCGCGGACTTCGGCATGCGCTGCAGCGACTTCGGGCATCCCCCGATGCTATGCCGACGCCTCCGCCGTGTCCTTGCGTCCCCGCAGCCACACGTACACCGGGATCCCGGCGAAGAGGAACAGCACGCCCTGGTAGACGGCGGCGTACCCGGCGCCGGCGATCAGCCAGAAGGAGAAGCCGAAGGAGAGGACGGCGACGGTCAGGTCCCGGGCGAGACCTGCGGGGCGGACCCGGTCGCGGGTGCCGCGGGCCAGCCAGTACAACTGGGCGGCGGCCGACAGCAGGTAGGGCACGCAGCCGGTGAACGTCGTGATCAGGACGAGGACGCGGAAGGTGGTGTCCGGGCCGGCCGTGTAGTTGAGGCCGATCAGGAGGCTGCCGAGGACCACGCAGGCCCACACCCCGAAGCCGGGCACGCCGCCCTTGCCGAGGCGGGCGAACGGCGCGGGGAAGAGGCCGTCGCGGGCGGCGGCGTACGGCATCTGCGCGGCCATGAGGATCCAGCCGTTGAGGCAGCCGGTGATCGAGGCGACGGCGACGAGGGCGATGGCGGTGCCGCCCCAGCCGCCCCCGGTGATCGTGTTCACGGCGTCGGCGAAGGGGGCGCCCGAGTCGACGAGCCGGTCGTGCGGGACCAGTCCGAAGACGGCGACGGTGCCGAGGACGTAGACCAGGGCGGAGGCCAGTGTGCCGAGGACGCTCGCCCGGCCGACCGTGCGCTCGGGGTCGCGGACCTCGCCGGCGCTGACGGCGGCCGACTCGACCCCGAGGAAGCTGTACAGCAGCAGAGCGGCGGAGGCGGCGAGCGCTCCGGAGACGCTCTGGCCGGAGGCGTTGAACGGGCCGAAGTTGTCCGCGTCGACGAAGAACAGGCCGACCGTGGCGAGCAGGAGCAGCGGGACGAACTTCAGGATCGTGGAGACGACCTGCACCGTGCCGACCCAGCGCGTGCCCGCGAAGTTGGCGGCGGCGGGCAGCCAGAGGGCGGCCAGGGCGACGAGGGCCTGGAGGGCGTGGTTGCCGTGCAGGGGTATCAGGACGTCGACGTAGCCGACGACCGCGACGGCCAGGGCGGCGATGCTGACCCAGCACATGGTCCAGTACGACCAGGCCGACAGGAACCCGGCGAACTCGCCGAAGGCGTCCCGCGGGTAGACGTAGAGGCCACCGGTGACGGGGCTGCGTCGGGCGAGCTTGCCGAACAGCAGGGCGAGCAGGACGGCGCCGACCGAGAGCACGAGGAAGGCGAGCAGGCTGACCGTGCCGTAGGGGGCGACGGTGGCGGGCAGGGCGAAGATGCCGCCGCCGATGATGTTGCCCATGACGAGGGCCGTGGCGGCGGCGAGGCCGAAGGTGCGGCGGGGAGCGGGCGCCGCGGGGCCGGGCGGCTCGACGGGGTCGGCGGCCTCGGTGGGGCTGGGGACGGTCATGAGGATTCCTGTACAAGCGGAGGGGGAAGATCCTGATCGTAGCCGCCATCCCACATACTGATCGATCTGTTCACGTGATGGACACATTGGGCTGGGGGCCCCGGGCGGATCTCGGCTACGGTCGTCCGTATGACGAGCACCATCACCCTCGCCGAAGCCCTTGCCGCCGGGACGGTCGTCCTCGACGGCGGCATGTCCAACCAGCTCGAATCGGCCGGGCACGACCTGAGCGACGAGCTGTGGTCGGCGCGGCTGCTCGCCGAACAGCCGGAGGCGGTGACCGAGGCGCACCTCGCCTACTTCCGGGCGGGTGCGGACGTGGCGATCACGGCCAGCTACCAGGCCACGTTCGAGGGGTTCGCCCAGCACGGGATCGCCCGTGAGCGGGCGGCCGAACTCATGACGCTGAGCGTGGAGTCGGCCCGGGAGGCGGCCCGGCGGGCGCGAGTCCCGCGGCCCCTGTGGGTGGCGGCCTCGGCCGGCCCGTACGGGGCGATGCTCGCGGACGGTTCGGAGTACCGGGGGCGTTACGGGCTGAGCGTGGACGAGCTGGAGCGTTTCCACCGGCCGCGCCTGGAGGTGCTGGCCGCGGCCGGGCCCGACGTCCTCGCACTGGAGACGGTCCCGGACGCGGACGAGGCGGCTGCGCTGCTGCGGGCGGTGCGCGGGCTCGGTGTGCCGGCCTGGCTGACGTACTCCGTCGCCGGTGACCGCACCCGGGCCGGGCAGCCGCTGGAGGAGGCCTTCGCGCTGGCCGCCGAGGCGGACGAGGTGATCGCGGTCGGGGTGAACTGCTGCGCTCCGCAGGACGTGGACGGCGCGGCCGCGACGGCGGCCCGGGTCACCGGCAAGCCGGTCGTCGTCTACCCCAACAGCGGCGAGACGTGGGACGCCGGGGCCCGCGCCTGGACCGGCAGCTCCACCTTCACCGTCGGCCAGGTGAAGGCCTGGCAGCAGGCGGGGGCCCGGCTGATCGGCGGATGCTGCCGGGTGGGCCCGAAGGCGATCTCGGACATCGCCGGGTTCAGCGGCTGACGGTGGTCCCCCGCGCCGCAGGCGGCGGCTTCTCGGGGTTGCGCAGTGGTGCGCGCCGGTGACGCGCCGTACGACGGGCGCACCGACCGGGGGTTAGCCGGGGGTGAGGGAACCCGCCCACCCGTCACGGAGCGTGCACACGATGCACGCAGCCGGACGGGGACACAGCGAACGCGGGAGACCAGCGCATCCAACACCGTTCGGGATGCGCGCAGTTCCAAGAGCTGGGAACAAATGTCACTCCTGGACACTGTTCAGGAACGGTTCACGGTCCCGGTCAGCCGTACATCGCCACGCGGTGAAGAGTCACAAGCGCGTCGTCGATGGGGTGGGCCTGCGGCGTGCCGGATGAGTCGAGCCGGTTCCACCTCTGGAGGTTCACCGCGACGGACACCTGCCGCTTGCCGTCGGCACGGGTCATGGCCAGCGCTCCACCACCCCAGACCGTGCCGCCATGGCCCCAGAAGGTGCCCTCACCGGGACTCTCCATCGGGTGCACGCCGAGGCCGTAGTCGATCGTCTTTCCCTCTTGGGAGATGACCGGGACGGTGCGTTGCATCTGCGCAAGCGACGACGGACTGACGATCTCTCCGGCCAGCAGCATGCCGAAGAAGCGGTTGAGGTCCGTGACGGTCGATATCAGCGAGGCCGACGGCCCCACCCATGACATGTCGTAGACGCTGTAGTCGCGCGGCGGGTCGATCATGCCGAACCACGCCTCGTAGAGCTGCGTGTGCGGCCCGTCGACGCACGACCCGGTGGGGAACGCGGTGTCCCGGAGCCCGGCGCGCTCGATGACGTTCCGGGTGATGTACCGCTCGGCCGTAGTCCCGGTCACCTGTCCCAGGAGTTCGCCGAGGAGCAGGTAGTTGGTGTTGGAGTACACCCCCGGAGTGCCGCCCGGGGCGCCGACGGCAGGCGCGGTGACCCCCATCTCGATCAGTTCGGCGGGGTCGAACCGCGTGAAGCGGTGGTCGTCCAGGCTCTGGGGCCCGGTGTCCGCCAGGACGGGGAACGCCTTGAGCGAGGGGTAGGCGTACGGGAGATACTCGGCGAGGCCGCTGGTGTGATTGATCAGCATCCGGACCGTGATCGCGTCACCGGGTGCACCGGGGACCAGCTTTGGAAGGTATCGGCCGATCGGTGTGTCGAGGCCGACCTGACCGCTCTCGACCAGTTGTAAGACCGCGGCGGCGGTGAAGGTCTTGGTGACGCTGCCGACCCGGTGACGCATGTCGGCGGTGACGGGACGGCCGGTGACGACATCGGCGACCCCGGCGGCGCCGCGCCAGACCTGGTCGCGATCTCTCACCTCGGCGAACAGGCCCGTCATCCCGGCGCGGTGGACGTTTTCCAAGGCGGTGTTCAGTGCCGCGCGATCCAGTGAGCTCTTCACGTCATGCGTCCTTTCGTGATCCCCGGGTGTACACCGCATCGGTCGCCCACCCGGACAACAGGGCACGAGTGGCATGCCGACTCGCCCGGCATACTCATGTCCTCATTATGCACGCGGTGCGTGCAACGCCAAGTGCACGGGTATTCTGGGGTCCGGCGAGAGGAGCAGAGATGGCAGGCCGCAGGCGTTGGTCAACCGAAGAGATCCTGGATGCGGCGGCGGAACTGCTGCGCACGGGCGACGCGGAATCGTTCAGCGTGCGCAAGCTCGCCGCGGCCCTCGGGACCGATTCCTCCAGCCTCTACCGGCACTTCCGCAGCAAGACCGAACTGCTGCGCGCGGTCGCCGACCGGATCCTCCTGGCGGCGATGGACGGCTACCGCCCCGAGGGCGACTGGAAGCAGCGCATCACCGCCCTGGCCCTGCGCGTGCGGGAAGCCTTCGGCCGACAGCCCCAACTCGCCGCGGTATGGGGACGCTACGCCTCATCGGGCACCGGCTCCCGGATGGTCATGGAAGAGGTGCTCCAGGCACTGCGCGCATCGGGACTGCCCGACGAGGAGATCCCGGCGCGCTACCACCGGATCGCGGTCCTCATCGCCGCGTTGATCGCCTCCGAGGCCGGGGTCAGCGCCGTCACCCCCGGAGAGCACGAACAGGGCATGGAGCTGTTCCGCGTCGCGGTACTCGGCGCCGACCCCGAACGCTTCCCGAACCTGGCCCACTTCGCCCGCGACGTCCGTCCTCTCGGGGTGGATCGCCGCGCCGCGTTCGAAGAGATCCTCGCCGCCCAACTGGCCCACATCGAGGCCGCGATCCGCCCAAGCCGGCCGAAGGGTTAGCCGCCCGCTTCCGGTATCGACGTCGCTGCTGGAACTCGTCGCGTCTGACGCGGATTCAGGCGGGTTCGGCGAGAAGGGCGATCGTGGCGTTGAGGGCCAATCCGATGCCGCCCCCCCGACGGTCCAGCCGAGCCCTGTGGCGCTGTTGCGGGTGAACCAGCTCAAACGCCGAGGAGTCTCTCAGCGCAGCCGGCGCACGCGCAGCACCAGGTCGTCGGTATGGTGCGCGCCGGCGCCACCGTCGGGTGCCACGCGTGGCCGTTGTTCGTTCACCTCTACCTCCCAGTCGTCGTCGAGGGCGTCGACGACCATCGAGGGCCGGACATAGTCAGCCGGATCAAAGCCGCTGTCGTCCACCTGCTGGGCGTGAATCCCCGCGTGGTGTACGACCAGCAGCACACCGCCGGGTGCGACGGCCGCGAGGAGCGCTCGCTCGGCCGCGGCGTCGGGGGTGCGCAGCAAGGCCGGGTACTGCGCGGAAACCAGGTCGAAGGAGGCCGGCGGGAGCGCCGCCTCGGTGAGTGCGGCGTGTATCCGGTGAACGGCGACGCCTGCGTCCCGCGCGTGCCCGGCAGCCCGCTCCAGCGCCACGCCCGAGACCTCGAGCGCGGTCACGTCCCAGCCGCGGCGCGCGAGCCAGACGGCGTCCGCGCCCTCGCCGCAGCCGACGTCGAGTACCCGCCCGGGTGTGAGCCCGGCGACCTCTGCCACTAGCGCACCGTTGGGCCGGCCGCTCCACAACTGTTGCCTGTCGGCGTACCGGTTGTCCCACTCCGCCCGCACCACGGGGTCTCCCACGTATCCGTCGGCGGACGAGGGGTTTCCGGACTTGGGCGATCCCGCTGCGATGTTGTCGGTCACGGGCCCACCGTCGCCCACCTAACCCGCCTCTGCCACTCCTGTTGCCGGTCCGGCAAACCGGCGCGGATCATCGAGAGACGCAGCATCTGCATGCCCTCGCGGCCTGCCCCGTGCCGAAAGGCCGCGCTCATGCCGAGAGGAACGGCTCCGTCAAATGCGGCGTCGCCAGGTGCAGCGTGGTGCCGGTTACGCGGCCGAGCATGCGCTCCCTCGAATGCCTGGCCGCCACAGGGTCGACCTCGTGCGCGTAGGCGAGCTCGGGGTGGAGCAGTTGGAGGGCGTGCACCATGAGGTCGCCGGTGACGAGCGCCAGGTCGCGCCCGTCAGCGACCAGCACGCTCTGGTGGCCGGGCGTGTGACCGGGTGTGGCGACCGCGCGCCCGGCGCGCAGCGGCGTGTCCCCGTCGAGGAGCCGGAGCCGGCCGGCGGCCGCGAGCGGATCGGTGAGGGTCTCGCGAAGCTGCGGGTTGAGCGCGTCGAGGGCGTCGAACTCGGCCCGCTGAAGAAGGTATTCGGCGTTCGGGAAATAAGGGCGGCGGCCGCTGGTCGCGCCGCCGGCCGAGGCGTTGCCGTCCACCGCGCCGCCCGTTGACGGGACGGCCGCCTCGGTCACGACCGCCCACCCGACATGGTCGGTGTGCAGATGTGTGAGCACCACGGTGTCGACTTCGGCCGGGTCGATGCCCGCGGCGGCGAGCGACTCCGGGAGCACACCGGGCACGGGCGCCCATGAGCAGGCCGGGCTGTCCGCCGGACCGATCCCGGCGTCCACGACGGTGAGGCCGTTGTCGCCGCGGATCGCGTACGCGCGGAACTGGAGCCGCCAGCGGCCCTCGGCGTCGACCGCGCCCGGGTCGTAGCGGTCGACCTCGGCCCACTGCGCGGCCGTGGCCTCCGGGAAGGCCTCGGCACGCGAGGAGAAGAACGGGCCCTCGGCGTCGGCGAGGGCGATGATCTCGGTCGAGCCGATCCGGAGGCGGGGAACGCTGGGAGACATGGCCGCGATCCTTCCACGCCTTCCATGCGGAGCTCCAGCGTTACCAGGATCTGCCGAGCACGAGAAGAAGACACCGGTCCCCGCACACCGCTCCTCCCCCTCCCTCCCCACTGCTAGCCTCCGTTCAGGGAACCGGTTGCTACGGTGTTGCCGCGGTTCCCTCGGGGGTGGGCGCGGACCGGTGCCCGGAAGAGACGAGGCAGGCATGACGAGGAAGAGCGGGGACGCGAGCCGTAGCACCATCCGGGACGTGGCGGCGCGCGCGGGGGTCTCCGCGTCGACGGTGTCCCGGGTGCTGGGCGGCGAGTACCCGGTGAGCGCGGCGACGCGCGGCCGCGTGATGCGGGCCGTCCGCGAGCTTGACTACGTGGCGGACGCGCGGGCCAAGGCGGTCGCGGGCGTCGGCACGCCCACCCTCGCCTTCGTCCTGGAGGACATCACCGGCCCGTCGTTCGCGCACATGGCCCACGGGGTGGAGCGCGAGGCGACCCGTCTCGGGCATCTCTGCCTGGTGTGCAGCACGGAGGGCGACGTCCGGCACGAGCTGGAGTTCGTCGAGATGATGCGCGCCCAGCGCGCCGCCGCCGTGATCCTGGTCGGCGGCACGGCCGACACCCCCGAGTACCGCGAACGCACCCACCGCATGGCCGACTCCCTCGCCTCGGCCGGTTCCCGGCTGGTCCTCTGCGGCCGGCCGCCGCTGGACCCGGGGGCTCCGGTGACGGTCATCGAGTACGACAACGAGGGCGGCGCCTACACCCTGGTCGCCCACGTGCTCGCGCAGGGCCACCGCCGGGTGCTGTACCTCGGCGGCCGGACGGACCACACCACGGCCCTGGGCCGCGAACACGGTTACCTCGCCGCACACCGGGCCCGCGGCCTGGACCCGGACCCGTCCCTCGTCCTGCACGGCGACTTCACACGGGACTCCGGTCACCGTCTGACGCAGCAAGCACTCAAGGACGGCCTGGACTTCAGCGCGGTGGTGGCGGCCACGGACATGGTCGCGGCCGGTGCCCTGACCGCACTGCACGAGGCGGGCCTGACGGTGCCGGACGACGTCTCCCTCGCCGGCTACGACGACATCCCCTTCGCCCGCGACCTGCACCCCGCCCTGACGACGGTCCACGTCCCCTACGAGGAACTCGGCCGCCTCGCCGTCCGCACGGTACTGGAGCGCACCCCGGGCGCCCCGGACGAACACCTGCTGCTGGGCACGCACGTTGTCATGCGGGACTCGGTGGGGGCGCCGCCGGCCCGCTAGTGCTCTCAGGGGCGAGCGACCGGCTCCTGCAGCTCGGTCACCGAGTGATCGCCACAGTTGGGGCAGGAGAGCGTCACCTCGCGGGCGGGGCCGACTGACGTGTAGCCATGGGCGTCGATCCAGCGGGCGAGCGCCTGGACGCTGGGGATGACGTGCTCCATCGGGCCGTCATGGACCAGCGTCGCGACCTCCGCCGCCGGCAGGTCGACCACCGCGAAGTCCTGCGAAAGATCTGGTACGGCGTCGACAGGGATGGCCGCGTGCACCGTCACCGGACCGTCGAGATTCTCGTAGTAGGCGACGGCCGCACCGCTCGCCCGGAGCCCGGCAGCCTGCATCCGGCTCCACAACTCCTCGTAGAGAGGGGTGATCACCGGGGTGATGAAGCGCGGTTCGAAGCTCTCCACCACGGCCGTCAGTTCCGCCGCACGCATCGCCGGGACTCGCTTGATCACCACGTCGTAGAACGACATCCGTCCCTCACTCTCGATCACCCGGAGCCTCGCCTCGACCTGCCCCAGCCGGGCGGCATCGGCCGCCATGGCCGACTCCAGCTCCGCACGCCGCAACCGCAACATGCCGCGCAGCTCCGCCGCGTCCACCTGCTCGTCGAGGATGGCGCGGACCTGTTCGAGCGTGAAGCCCAGCTCTTTGAGGGCGATGACGCGGTTGAGCCGGGCCAGTTGGTCGGCTTCATACGACCGGTAGCCGGTGTGCGGATCGACATGGGCGGGGCGCAACAGCCCCACGGCGTCGTAGTGGCGCAGCATGCGCACTGACACGCCGCCGTACTTGGCGAATGCTCCGATGCTGAACATGACGTCATCCACTTCACTGGCTGACACGGTGTGAGGGTCAATCCCCGCCGCCTTCGAACTCACACCACCTTGCTTGCCGGGCAGGGTGCCCGGTCCTTCAGGGCCGGAGTGAATGCCCGCTCCCGCGCTACGGGGCAAGGGACGCCGAATCGCCGCCAGGGCGATTCGGCGTCTCGGGAGAGACGGCGGTGAGGCTGACCTCGAGCCGTTCGTGGTGCCGGCGGGTTGAGGGTCCTGTGGTCGGGGACTGCCCTGGAAGGCGAAAGCGTGCCGGTCACTCTCACGGGTGATGCTGACCGAAGACGTGCGCGGGAGGCGAACGGGGTGGCTAGGTTCGTGGTGTGTCACGTTTCCGGATGTATCCGTCGCCCGCGCAGGCCGAGCAGATGCTCACGCACTGCGCGCACGCCCGGTACGTCTGGAACCTTGCCGTTGAGCAGCATGCGCACTGGCGGCGGTGGCGTAGGAGTGCGCCCGGTTTCGCGGAGCAGTGCCGTCAGCTGACCGAGGCCCGGCAGGCAAACGAGTGGCTGGGCTCGGGGAACGCGGACGTGCAGCAGCAGGCACTGAAGGACTTCGCCAAGGCCAAGAACGCCAGGTTCACGTCCGGGTTCGGTGAGCCGACCTGGCGCATGTAGTACCGGCACGAGGGCTTCAGGGTCATCGGCGCCGGCCGAGTGCCGGAGTACAACGCTGACGGGTCGCCGAAGCTGAACGCGAAGACCGGCAAGCAGGTCATGGGCCGGTCGGTCGTCGTGCACAGGCTCAACCGGCGGTGGGCTCAGGTCAAAGTGCCCGGTTGCGGCTGGGTCCGGTTCCGTCTCAGCGCCAAGGGCAAGGGTGCGAAGCTGCCCGAGGCGAAGACGTTCCGGGTCACCTTCCGCAACGGGCAGTGGCACATCGCGTTCGCAGTCGTCCCTGAGCCGACCCCGGCGCCCGGCACGGGCGAGGTGATCGGCATCGACCGGGGTGTCACGATCACCGCTGCCCTCTCGGACGGCCGGAAGCTGAACTGCCCACAGCTCACCATCAAGGAACGCGCCCAGGTCCGAAAGCATGAGCGGCGGGCGGCCAGAGCGAGGAAGGACAGCCCTCAGAAGGCGGCCGAGTACGCGAAGGCCGCCAGGCTCAGGGCGCGGGAGGCGAACCGGCGCAAGGACTGGTGCGAGAAGACCAGCACCATGCTCGCCCGCTCCTATGGCCTTGTCCGGTTCGAGAAGCTGAACATCCAGAACATGACCCGCTCCGCGAAGGGAACCGTGGAGCAGCCCGGCACGAACGTGGCGCAGAAGTCCGGCCTGAACCGGGCGATCCTCGCGCAGGGCTGGGGCCTGCTCCGGCAGCGCACCGGACACAAAGCCCCGGCCGGGTCGAAGACGTTCCCGCCCCCTACACCAGCCTGCGGTGCAGCGCCTGCGGATGGATCGAGAAGAAGTCACGCAAGAGCCAAGCTGACTTCGAGTGCGTGTCCTGCGGCTTCACCTGCAACGCGGACAACAACGCAGCAACCAACGTCGCGGCAGGACAGGACGGGATCCCCCGCCCCCGGTGCTCAGCCGGTGCCGGAGGGGCGACAGCGGCCACCAGCCGTTCGAGCGCCCGTGAACCCAACCCACCTGGGTTGGAATCCCCCTCTTTCAGGAGGGGAGGATGTCAACTCACCATCACCCCCGCCACCTGGAGCGCCTTCCTGTCGGCACTGGCTCCTCAGGAGTGACGGCGGCGGCGTCGGTCGCCCAGAGGGCGAGTTCGCGGTCCCGAGGGCCGTACGCCGTGTAGGCGACGCCGTTCTCGGCGTCCGGTGCGCGGTCCCCGAAGACCCGTACCGGGTGGGCCGTGTCCCAGCGTTTCCAGCCCGGGTCGCCGTCCGTGGCGAAGCGCACCCAGGCGGCGTGCATCTCGTCGGCCAGTTCCTGCGGGGCACCCTCCCCCGCCAGTTTCCGGGACTCCGCGGCCTGTCCGGTGTCGAACACGAAGCCCAGCTCCAGCGCGTGGCAGGAGCCCAGGTCGGGGAGGTTCGAGGGCCAGGCGAACTCGTAGGCGTACGAGGGTTCCGTACGGGCGTCGGCCAGGTACTGCAGGGGGATGCGAAGGAGACGGTCGGTGACCAGTTGGCCCACGATGTCCGCCGTGCTCGCCTCGGGGTTCAGGGCGCGGTAGCCGCGCGGGACCTCGCTGCCGCAGTGGCAGCGGGCCATGGCTGCCGCGAAGGCGACGGCCCCGAGGCGGTCGACGCGCTCCAGGAGGCCGCCCGGCACCAGCCAGAGCCGGTACTCCTCGCGGGTCCAGCCCATCATCAGCTCGACGCCGGGCGCGGCGCCGCCGTCCGTGAGGGCCTCCAGGGGGTGGCGTGGGACGACGTCGCCGTCGATGACGATGCCGAAGGCGGGGCCGCCGACCACCGGGCTGCTGAGCTTGCCCACCTCTGCCTGGGTGTGCAGCAGCAGGTCGCGGTCGACGGCGGCGAAGGCCTCGGCGGTGGCGGGGATCTTCAGCCGGGAGGCCATACGGCGCACCATCCGCCGTACCTTGGCCCGCTCGGACGCCTCGGGCGGCCCGCTCTGCAGGACCGCTCGCCGGACCAGGCCCTGGGCCTGCGGGGCGGCGATGAGGGCGCCGATGCTGATCGCCCCGGCGGACTGTCCGAAGAGGGTGATGCGGCCGGGGTCGCCGCCGAAGGCCTCGATGGCCTCGTGCACCCAGGTCAGGGCGGCGATCTGGTCGCGCAGGCCGGGGTTCGGGGGCGTGTCCGGGAACAGGCCGTAGCCCTCCACACCCAGCCGGTAGTTGATGGATACACAGACCACGCCGTCACGGGCGAAGGAGTGGCCGTCGTAGACGGGTACGGCGGACGAGCCCCTGGTCAGGGCACCGCCGTGCAGCCAGACCAGGACGGGGAGGCGGGCTCCGGGGCCGGGCTGGGGGGTCCAGACGTTGAGGTTGAGGCAGTCGTCACCCGGTACGACCAGGTCGGACAGGTAGTGCGCGAAGGCCTCGGAGTACGGGGGTTTCGGCGGGGTGGGGCCGAAGGCGCCGGCGTCGCGGACGCCCTCCCAGGGCGGGAGGGGTACGGGCGGGCGGAAGCGACGGGGGCCGAAGGGAGGGGCGGCGTACGGGATGCCGCGGAAGACCGCGACACCGCGCTCGTACCGGCCCCGCAGGGCACCGAAGGGCGTCCTCACCACGGGGTCCGTCCGGTCTGCCGTCATACGTCCACCAGCCCCCTCACCGCGCTCGTGCACCGTGAAGATCAGAGCAACTCATTGTGGCCCGGTATTCCGGTGCACGAGCGGGTGGGAGGGCTGTTCGGGTTACTTCGCGTACATCAGCGTGCCGAATCCGAGCTGGTCGAAGCCGCCGCTGGTGGTGCCGTAGTCGCCTCCCCCGCCCTCGGCGGGGACGGAGAAGCACATCTGGGCGATGTACTTGTCGTCGAGGAGCAGGCGCCGCCCGTAGTGGTAGTGGAGCATGGCCCACACCGGGCGGGGCTGGGCGCGGGAGATGGAGCTGATCGCGGTGTGTGACTGCTGGGAGCAGTTCTGGCCGCTGCCCCAGGTGTAGGTGGTGAAGGGCACGTTCATGTTCAGGTTGTACTTGGCGACGTACTGGGCGGCCTTCATGAAGCGGCGGCCGTCGTACGAGTAGAGGTCCTCTCCCTGGTTCCAGGCCATCTCGCAGATCGCGCCCATCTGGCCCATGCCCATCATGGTGTGGCCCTGGTCGCGGCCGGACTCCTGCCACTGGCCGAGGTCGTAGCCCTCGACGCCCGGGTACAGGAACGGCACCGCGCGCCGGATCTGGCCGTTGCCGCCGCCGTTCTTGAAGTAGTTCACGGCCTGGTCGTACTTGGCGCCGTCGTCGCACAGGATCCCGATGGCCATGATCGAGGCCATGTTGCACAGGTCCCAGTTCGCCCAGTAGTTGGTGATGCAGGCGTCGTTGTGGTTGGTCAGGAAGCTGTTGTTCAGCGGGTAGAACACGTTCAGCATCATCTGCTTGAACTTGTTCAGGTCGAACCCGGCGTAGCCGCGCATGAGTTCGGCGGCGTTGGCGAGCTGCCAGCCGTAGATTCCCGCGGCGAGGTACCGGTCGGCGTTGCCCTGGACGGACGTGAGCGTGTTCGCCCAGGCGTTGAGGATGCGTACGGCGCAGTCGCCGTTCGCGGCGGTGCCGGCGATCTGCCAGCGCAGCGCGTTCTGGTAGGCGGCGGCGATGTCGTTGTAGAGGAGCGTGTAGTTCTCCGGAGTGCCCGATCCCCGGTAGACGATGGACTGCGGCCTGGCGGTCCAGGTGGACTGCGAGTGGGGGTTCTCCCTCAGCTTGGTCCAGCCCGACAGCCAGGGGTCGTCGCCCGCGGCGACCCTGACCTTGGCCCGGTTGATGTCGCCCCAGTTGTGCAGCATGCCGGGGTGGGTGAAGGTCGCAGGGGCCGCGTTCGCCGTGGTGGCGGAGGCGGTGGCGCCGAGGGCGAGGGCTGCGGTGAGGCCGCCGGCGGTCTTGAGCAGACCGCGGCGGCTCACTGCGCCGCTCTCGTGGTGCGTGTGGGGGGACGTGCGGCTCATGTGGGGTTCTCCGATCCGTGGAGTACTACATGGGGGTAATGCTCACCTCGTCGAACTCGGTGGTGCTGTGGGTCAGGGGGCTGCGGGAGCAGACCACGAGGCCCACGTAGTAGGGGGCGTCACCGAAGCCGGGGATGTCTCCCTCGGCGAGGGGGGTCCAGGTGGCGCCGTCGTCGGTCGAGGCGGATGCGGTGAAGTGCGTCCCGGTGCGCTTCAGCCGCAGCAGGCAGGGGGCGGTGACCGCCACGTTGCCCGTGAAGGTGGACCGGGCGGCAACGGTCGTGCGCAGCATCAGCTGGGCACTCGTGCCGCCGGTGACGATCGTCCCGGCCGCCTGGTCGAACGGCGACAGGGACTTGGCCATGAGCAGGCCGACCCGGTCGCCGGTGGCTCCGGCGCGGGAGTGCAGGCGGGCGGTGACCTCGCAGTCGCCGGTGACGGGCCGTCGTACGAACTGGCCGGTCATGCCCTGGTTGTTGACGGTGAGGTCGGTCCCGGCGCCCCGCACCACGAAGGTCCCGTCGTGGTGGGCGGTGCTGCCGGGGGTCTGGACGGCGACCACGCCGAGGGTGCCGTAGGCGCGCTCGTCGAGGATGACGTCGCCGAGGTCGCCGTAGGTCCAGGGCGCGGGCGGCGGGGTGCCGACCGTGAGGGTGAGGGTGCCGGTGGCGTCCCCCGCGGCGTTGCCCGCGCTGGTGCCGACCTTGAACTGGCCCGTCTGCGTGGGTGTTCCGGAGATCAGGCCGGTGCGCCGGTCGACGCGCAGACCGTCGGGCAGCCCGTCCGCGGTGAACCGGATCGGTTCGTGCGAGGCGCGCAGGAGGTGCCTGAAGGGCACGCCCTTGTTGGCGAACGCCGCGGCGCCGGAGGTGAGTTGCGGCTTGGCGGGTGTCGGCATCGCCGACGTGGCGGACTCCGACAAGGGGCCGCGTCCGGCGCAGTTGGTCTTGGCGACGGCGTAGTGGTACGTCGTGCCGGGGGTGCCGGTGGCGTCGGCGTACCGGACGCGGGTGCCGAAGCCGACCGCGCCGATGCCGGTGGCGATCGTCTCGAAGGGGCCGTCGGCCGCTGCGGTGCGCAGCACCTTGTAGCGGGCCGAGAGGTCCGGATCGGTCCAGGCCAGCTCGACCGCGTCGGCGCCCGCGACGGCCCGCAGGTCACCGGCGGCCGTGGCCGGGCGGGGCACGGACCAGACCTCCCCGGCGGTCCGGGAGACGACGCTGACGTTGTCGAAGGCTCCGGAGCCGGTCTCGGCGTACTCCTCGTCGACGCCGAGGCAGGACGTGAGGGTGAGGCCGACGTAGGCGGTACGGCCCAACGCGACGTCGGCGGAGCCGACTTCGGTCCAGCGGATGCCGTCCGGGGAGATGGCGCCGGTGCAGCGGTCGCCCCGGCGGGTCACGCGGACCCAGTACGGCATGCGCATCCGGTAGCCGTCGCCCGCGCCCTCGACGTACGGGGCCTCGAGCGGGGTCGCCGACTCGGGCAGCGTGCCGAAGGAGGAGATCGGGAAGCCGGCGCTCGTGGTGATCGCCTCCTGCTGGGACGGCGGCACGGGTGTGCTGCCGGTGCCCTTGGTCCCGGCACCCGCCTTGGCCCGTACGGACCACACGCCGCTCCAGGTGTGCAGCGGCAGGCCCTGGATCAGCATGGCGGCGTGGGCGGCGTCCGCGTCCAGGCCCGCCCGTACGGTGACACCGATCTTGGAGTACTGGGAGCTGAGCGGATACACGATCCGCGCGGTGATGGTGCCGTCGCCGTCCAGCGGCAGGTAGGCCAGGCGGTGGGTGTCGGCGGTGCCGGACGCCTCCAGCACGAACCGCTCGCCGTCGAAGACGGCCGAGCCGGGGATCCTGACGCTCCCGATGTCCCGCGTCTTCCAGGGGTCGGGCAGTTGGGAAACCGCTGCCGTCCAGGGGGACCTGGCGCTGGTGCCCCGGGAGTTGGTGGCTGTCACCGTGTAGTAGGAGGGCTTGCCCGGGTGGGCGTCCCGGTCGGTGTACGCCGGTTTGTCGAGACCGGTCGCGATCCTTTCGTACGGTCCGTCGGCGCTGGTCGCCCGCAGGACCGTGTACGACTCGGCCCACGCCGACGGCACCCAGGTCACGGTGACGGCCTTGCCGCCGCCCACCGCCGTGACACCGGCCGGAGCCGTGGGCTTGTCAGGAGACAGGGCCTTCGTGCCCGCGAAGGTGAGGGTGCCCCAGCTCGGCAGGTCGTCGTTGCTGCCCTCGACGGCCCGGGCACCGCCCGTGCCGCGGAAGACGGCCGCCTTGGTGTAGGGGGTGTCGAGGCCCCGGACTCCGGCGTAGTGCGCGTAGGCCATCTCGTAGATGGGGGGCAGGTTGCCGCGGACCTTGTCGGAGACGGTCGTCTTGACGTACTTGCCGGTGCGGTCCAGGTCGGGGACGAAGGGCACGTCGCCGCCGAGGTTGTAGCGGGCGGCGTACTCGGTGTTCCTCAGCAGCCGGTTGTCGTCGAAGGCGTACAGGTCGACGCCCTGGTTCCAGGCGACCTGCGCGGCGTCCGCGAGCAGGCCGACCGCGAGCTGCTCGTGGCCCTGGTCGCGGCCGGATTCCTGGCCCTGTCCCGCGTCGGTGACGATGCGGTGCGCGACACTGCCGTTGCCCGCGCCGGCGGCGGCGAAGCGCAGCGCGTCCTCGAAGAGGGTGGGCTCCTCGCAGAACACGCCGATGGCCAGGATCGACTGGACGGACGTCAGGTCCCAGTTGCCGTTGGCGTAGAGCATGTAGCCGGAGATCGCCGGATACCAGACGCGCAGGAGGGACTCCTCGCAGCGCGCGATGTCCTCCTTCGCCCAGCCGTCGTAGCCGCTGTGCCGGAGCAGCTCGGCGGCGTTGACGAACTTGAAGACCTGGAGCCCGGCGCCGAGCGGGCCGTCGGCGCCGGTGACGGCCGTCAGGGACGCCGACCAGGCGTTGAGGATGTCGCGGGACTTGTCGGCGTAGGCACGCTCGCCCGTGACGCACCACATCAGCGCGGTCTGGTAGGCGGCTGCCGAGTCGGCCACGGCCTGGTTCTGGAAGTTGGTGGGGCCGCGGCCCCAGGAGGTGATCTGGCCGGTGTTCTGGATGGTGTACGTGGCCTTCGAGCGCGCGTGGGCCGCGAGCGCCAGGTAGCCGTCGTGGATCGGGGATTCCTTGGCGGCGACGGCGGCCTTCATACGGGCCAGGTCGTCGGCGCTGTGCAGCAGCCCCGGGTGCGTGAAGGCGCGGAGCCCGGTGGTGCCGTCCTGGGCGGCGGCCCGGGCGGTGCCGGGCGCGAGCAGTCCGCTCGCGCCCGCCACCAGCAGCAGGGCCGCCGTGCCGCCGAGGAAGTTCCGGCGGCTCGGAGCAGAAGTGATCATGACGCTGCGGCCTCGGCCTCGGCGGTGGTGAGGAACTTCAGGTTCGTCACGTGCTCGTTGACGAACATGGGCACGCCGTCCGAGGCCAGGTACCACGCCGGCTTGCCCCCGCTGTCGGCGATCACCCTGCCGTTGACGCGGAGGTTCTCGAAGGTGACGTCCTTGATCGCGTGCTCCGCGTCGAGGCCGGCGATGATCGAGAGGTCGGCGTTCTTGCCGTTGTAGCTGAGGTCCTTGATGTAGACGGACTCGATGCCGCGGCCCGCCGACGTGTTGTACTTCGGGTTGTACTCGATCCGCATGTGGATGAGCTGGCCCCAGCGGAAGTCCTCCACGCGGATGTTGTCGAACCTGACGTCACGGACGATGTTGCTGTCACCGACCATGAAGGCGATGGCGCCCTGGTAGGTCACCTGCGGCTCGCGGTGGTCGAGGATGTCGATGTTCTCGTAGCGCAGGTTCTCCAGCACCTCGGGAGTCTCGGAATTGCCGTGCACGCCGATGTTGATCGGGTGGGCGACGTCGGCCCAGAGGGAGCAGTTCTTGACGGTGATGTTGCGGGTGTCGCCGTAGAAGTCCCAGCGGTGGGTGTAGAGGGCGACGCAGTCGTCGGAGGTGCGCAGGAAGCAGCCGTCGACCGTGACGTTCTCGGAGCAGTAGAGCTGGATGCCGTCGCCCCAGCCCTGGTGGCTGAAGGCGCGCAGGTTCCTGATGGTGAGGTTCTGGGACTCGGCGACCCTGACGTTCTCGTACCGGGGATTGAGGATCGTGACGCCGTCGATCGTGACGTTCTCGCACTTGCGGACGAAGACCGCGCCGCCGGGCGTGTCGTAGACCACGCCGCGGCCGATCAGCCGGGAGTTCTCCACGTTCTCGAAGATCACGGCGGAGGTGAGGACGGCGCCCGGGGCCAGGTAGACGGTGGTGCCGGTGGGTACCTTCAGGGTCCGGTCGGGGTGGGTGTGCAGACCGGGCCCGAAGTACATGACCTTCTTGTCGCCCTCGGCGGGCACGTCCTTCTCGAGCGGGTTCGCGAACAGGTGCAGGCAGTCGAAGATCTTGTCGTCGACCTGGACGACGAGGTTGCGGGGCCGGTCCAGGGTGAAGCGCGCGGTGCTGCCGAGCACCTCGGGCTTGATGCCGTACGAGTCCGGGCGGATGCGGACCTTCTCACCGCCACCCGGGTTGTACGTGACCTCGACCTCGACGGTGCCGGAGAAGTCGAAGGCGGCCCAGGAGGAGTTCTGGGGTCTGTTGCTGCCGGTGTTCGGGTCGATCTGTGCGAGCTTGGCGAGGTAGACGCCGAGCTTCTGCCAGGTGCCTCCGGCAGGCCGGACCTTGACGGTGAAGGAGTTGTTGACAGGCACCTTCGGAAGGGGCGGGTGGATGACCACGCTGTCGCCGGTGCCGGCGTCATCCGCCGCGACGGCCTGCGTAGTTCCCATGAGGCTGCCGGCCAAGCCGGCGGCAGCGATGACACCGGCGGCCTGGAGGGTGGTTCGGCGTGACAGGGGGCTGTTCATGCGCAACTCCTTGCAAGAAGGTTCGGTAAGAGGTGTTACTTCAGGCCGGTCGTCGACATCCCGGCGACGAAACCGCGCTGAGCGATCAGGAAGATCAGCAGGATCGGGACGACGTACATCACGGAGGCCGCGGCCTGGAGGTTGGCGACGGGTGTTCCGGCCGACGTCACGTAGGTGCTCATGACGGCGACGGCCAGCGTCGACTTGTCGGTGGACAGCAGCAGTTGCGGAGCGATGTAGTCGCCCCAGGACCAGGTGAAGGCGATCACGAAGCTCGCGGACAGCACCGGCCAGGACTGCGGCAGGAAGATCCGCCAGAAGATCGTGCCGTAGCCGCAGCCGTCGACGATCGCGGCCTCCTCCAGCTCACGGGGCAGCCCGGCGAAGAACTGCCGGAAGAGGAAGACCAGATAGGGGGCGGCGGCCAGTCCCCAGAACACCCACGGCCAGTACGTGTCGACCATGCCGAGCTTGGCGAAGATCAGGTAGGTCGGCAGCAGTGTGATCATCTGGGGCAGCATCATCGAGCCGATGAGGATGCCGAACAGCGTCTTCTTGCCGGGGGCTTCCAGGCGGGCGAAGCCGAAACCGACCCAGGCCGAGCTGAGCGTGACGAGCACGGCGTAGATCAGGGCGATGATCAGGGAGTTGCGGGCGTAGCCGAGGAAGTCGATCAGGTTGAAGGCGTCGGCGAAGTTGTGCCACTGGAAGTCGGTGGGCAGCCAGTGCACGGGCGAGGCGGCCAGTTCGGCCGGGGTCTTCAGGCCGGAGAGGATCAGCCAGCCGAAGGGGCCGATGAACAGCCCGGTGAGGGCGACGAGGACCGTGTAGAGGACGAGGCGGTTGACACGTACCCGCACCGGGGGCGCCGAGTTCGGGGGCAAGCTGGTGGCGGTCACTTCTTCGCCTCCGGGTCGACGTTGTAGAACACCACGCCGGACGTGAACTTGAAGATGAGTCCGGTCACGATCAGGATCAGGACGAAGAGCACCCACAGCAGCGCGGAGGCGTAGCCGTAGCGGCCGAGCGCGAAGTACTGCGAGAAGACGTGCATCATGTAGAGGTAGTTGGACTGCGGCAGGGCGGTGACGCCGGCCGTGGTGCCGTCCGGCGACAGCAGCAGCGGCATGATGGTCTGCACGGAGGCGATCACGCCGGTCACGGTCTGGAAGAGCAGCACCGGCGACAGCAGCGGCACGGTGATGCTGCGGAAGGTCCGCCAGGCACTCGCCCCGTCGATCCGGGCGGCCTCGTGGAGTTCCCGGGGTACGTCCTGGAGCCCCGCCAGCGAGATGATCATGACGTTTCCGGCCGCCCACAGCACGCTCATCAGCAGCACGTAGCGGGCGTAGGGGTCGGCGAGCCAGCCCAGCGCGTCGAAGCCGAACAGGGTGATGACGCCGTTGGCGGCACCGGAGTTCTGGTCGAAGAGCGCCTTGAAGGTGAGGCCGACACCGACCGGGGGCACCACGGCCGGCAGGTAGAGCAGGGTGCGGTACAGCCCGCGCGCCTTGATGGGCCGGTTGACCAGGACGGCCAGCCCGAGCCCCGCGATGATGGAAAGCGGTACCGATGTGAGCGCGAACAGTCCGGTGCGGCCCAGGGAGTTCCACGTCTGCGGATCGGAGAACAGCTCCGTGTAGTTGCCGAGTCCGACGTACCGCCAGTGCGGCGAGATGCCGTCGTACGTGGTGAAGCTCAGCCACAGCGCGTACGCCATCGGCACGATGGTCAGCAGCAGGAAACCGATGATCCAGGGCGCGGTGAACAGGTAGAAGGCGCGGTGCCTGCGGCCGGTCATGGAGATCCTGGGCCGCCCGGCCGGGGCCGGGCGGGCGGTGCTCGCCGCCGGGGGGCCGGACCTCCCGGTGACGGATATCTGCTCGACCGTCATCCCACCTGCTCCTTACCGCGCTTCAGCTGCTCGTTCATGACGGAGTTCAGGCGGCCCGCGAGGGCGTCGACGGACAGGTGACCGTTCATCGCGGCCGGCGCCTCCTGGTTGAAGAGGGCGTAGAGCGAGTCCACCGAGGCGTAGGGCGTGAAGGCGATCACCGAGAAGTGCTTCAGCTCGGCGTTCTGCACCTTCAGCACCCGCTTCTGGTAGTCCTCCTGGGCGGGCATCAGCGGGCGCAGGGACTTCAGCGTGGGGATGCCCCAGCCGCCGGAGGCGCGGGCCCGGGCCGGTCCCTCACCGAAGAACCACTCGAAGACCCGCCAGGCCGCGTCCTTGTTCCTGGCCTGCCTCGGCATCCAGAATCCGGTCCCGGCCTGGCAGGGGCTGACCCGTCGGCCGCCCGCGAAGAGCGGGGCCGGGGCGAGGCGCGAGAGCGGCGCCAGCTTCTTGTCCGTGTTGATCAGACCGCCGAGCCAATAGCCCGAGTTGGACATGGCCATCCGGCTCGCCTGGTACGTCGGACCGTCCCAGGCGTTGGGGTCGGGCTGGACGATGCTCGGCCCGACTCTGCTCCGACCGTACTCGACGTACCAGTTCAGCGCCTTGCGGGCCTCGGGGGTCGTGAAGTCGACGCGGGAGAAGTCGTCGCTGAACAGGCTACCGCCCGCCGCCGCCGTCAGGCTCGCGAGGAGGTTGGGTGTCAGGACGCCGTTGTAGCTGCCGCCGAAGACGATCGTCTGGCCGTTGCGGCGCCGGGTGAGCCGCTTGGCGTTCTCCAGCCACTCCTCGTAGGTGACCGGCTCGGTCTCCGGCGGGTGGCCGACGCCCGCCTTGTCGAAGAGGGCGGTGTTGTACCAGAACATGGAGTCCTGCGAGAAGTCCTTCGCCATGCCGTAGCGGGGGCCCTTGCCCTGGGTCCGGCCGTCGTAGCGCCACAGGTCGTTGACCGGGTCGAGGTCGCCGGACTTGAGGACGGTGCTCCGGGCGAAGTACGGGTCCAGGTCCTCCATCACGTCGCGGGCCGCGAAGTAGGGGGCGTCCGTGGCGCCGACGCCGCGCACCAGGTCGGGCGGCGCGCCGTTGGTCATCATGCCGATGAGCTTGGTGATGTCGTACCGCACCGTGACGATCTTGACCCCGATGTCCTTCCGGGCCTGCCGGATCAGCTCCGGGGAGATGTCGTCGGGCTTGGCCATCATCGTGACGGTCTCGCCGCCGCCGCCGACACCGCTGGAGACCTGCATCGCGCAGCCGCTCAGCGACGCCGTGCCGGTCGCGGCACCGGCGGCCGAGATGGCGAGGAATCGGCGGCGGCTCAGGGATGCACCGGCACGTGGGTGCATGAACGCACCACCTCCTGCTCTTGCTGTTCGAGACCGGCCGGACGACGGAACACCGGCCGCGGAAGGTTGCTGGCACTGCGTGGCAACTGCTCGGCAACCGGTTGTTGTGCGTGGGGCAGAGCTTCTTCCGGCCAAGAGGAGGCGTCAAGTGCCTGGACCGATTTTCGAAAAGACTTTGGGGCAGGAACGGTCGGGAACCGGTTGCTACAGGGCACCTCAGCGCGGCATCACACCGAAGGCGGGCCTCCCGGGACTGACTGCTCGACACCGAAAACGCAGTAATCGATTTCCGGAAACAGTGACGGTGCGGGGTTTCGGCGCCAGGGTGGACCTGCATCGACTCCCCCAAAGTTCGCCCCAGCCGGGCGATTGACCATCGCTTCCCGACAGACCTACGGTAGAAGACGCTTTCTGAAACTGTTTCTATCCCCCTGCTCCAGGAGAGTCATGCCCAGCCCTCAGCTGCCGCGGGCCGTGTTCGCGATGGACCCGGTACACCTCCCGCTGCTCTTCCCTCCGCCGCTGATGGAGCGGCTGAGGCGCACGGCCGACATCGATCCCGGGTTGGTGGTGCGCGACTTCGCCGATCCGGCCGGTGCCGCCGCCCTGGCCTCCGCCGAGGTGCTGATCACCGGCTGGGGCTGCCCGCACCTGGACGCCGAGGTCCTCACGGCGGCCCCGGAGCTCGACGCCGTACTGCACGCGGCGGGCTCCGTCCGTTCCCTGGTCGGCGAGGCCCTGTGGGAGCGCGGGATCAAGGTGTCCAGCGCGGTGACGGGCAACGCCGTGCCGGTCGCGGAGTACACGCTCGCGATGATCCTGCTGCTGGGCAAGGACGCCTTCGACCACCGCGAGCGCTTCCGCCGGACCCATGCCTACCCGGGCCCCGCCGAGACCGCGGCGACCGGCAACCTCGGCCGTCGCGTCGGTGTCATCGGCGCCTCGCGCGTGGGCCGCCGCCTGCTGGAACTGCTGCGGCCCTTCGACCTCACCGTCCTGCTGCACGACCCGTACGTGAGCCCCGCCGAGGCCGCCGCCCTCGGTGCCGAGCCGCTGTCCCTGGAGGACCTGCTCCGACACAGCGACATCGTGAGCCTGCACGCCCCCGACATCCCCGCGACCCATCACATGCTCGACCGCGACCGGCTCGCCCTGGTGCGGGACGGCGGTGTGCTCATCAACACCGCCCGCGGTGCGCTGGTCGACCACGAGGCGCTCACCGACGAGCTGGTCTCCGGCCGGCTGAACGCGGTGCTGGACGTCACCGACCCGGAGCCGCTGCCCGCGGGATCGCCGCTGTACCACCTGCCCAACGTGTTCCTCACCCCGCACATCGCCGGCTCCCTCGGCAACGAACTGGAGCGGCTCGGCCGCATCGTCGTCGAGGACCTGGAGCGCCTGGCGGCCGGCGTACCGCCGCTCCACGAGGTGCGGCACGCAGATCTGGCGCGGGTGGCGTGACATCGCTGCGGCGGGCCGTGACACCGGTTGTCCACAGCCCCTCCAGCCTGGGGTAACGATGGGATACGGTTTCCGCACCGGTGGCTTCGGCGGCCGGTCCGGTGGGGTCGATCGCTCGATCGGCTCGACTGGCTCGACTGGCTCGATGGGTTCGACCGGCTCGACTGCTCGATGGGTTCGACCGGCTCGGTGGGGCGACGGCTCAGTGAGGCGAAGGCTCGGTGGGGCGACGAGGCAACGCCTCGGAAGGCGATGGGCGACGGAGCGGGAGTGCCCGGTCCGGTCGGGCATGGGCGCGCACCGGCGCGTCACGTCCCGGCGTTCCCGCATTCCCGGCCGGACCGAGGCCCCACGGCCGCGCCGCCGCAGGGTTGGCCGGCGCATCACGGCCGGGCGCCCGGGGACCCGGGGCGCCTGCCCCGGCCACCGGCCACCGGCCACCGGCCACCGGCCACCGGCCACCGGCCACCGGCCACCGGCCACCGGCCACGAGAAGTCTGGCCGACCACAACCGCACCGCAACAACCGCACCGCAACAACCGGGCCGCAACGGACCGGGTCACTACCGCGAAGGAGCCGCAAGGGTGAGTCAGCGCAAGGCGACGACGAGTGACGCCGGCCGGGCGACCATCCGTGATGTCGCGGAGCGCGCGGGCGTCTCCGTGGCCAGCGTCTCGCGGGTGTTGTCGGGCAACTACCCGGTGTCGGAGGAGCTGCGCCGCCGGGTGATGAAGGTGGTCCGGGACCTGGACTACGTCACCAACGCCCACGCCCGTTCGCTGGCCGGCGGCGGCACACCGACGGTGGCGATCCTCATCAACAACATCACCGGTGCCGCGTTCGCCCACGTGGCGAAGGGCGTCGAGGGCGCCGCCACCCTGCGCGGCTGGCTCTCTCTCGTCGGCACGACCGGCGATGACCCGGAGCGGGAGCTCGCGCTGGTGAACCTCATGCGCCAGCAGGGCGTCGCCGCCGTGATCCTGCTCGGCGGTGCCTACGACTACGACGAGTACCAGCTGCGTATGGCCCGCTTCGCGCGCTCCCTGGACGCGGCGGGCTCGCATCTGGTTCTGGTGGGCCGGCCCTCGCTGGAGGGCGACGTCCCGGCGACGACCGTCGACTACGACAACGAGGGCGGCGCCTACGCGATGGCCAGCCACCTGCTCTCGGCCGGCCACCGCCGCGTCCTCGTCCTGCCCGGGCACGCCGAACTGACGACCGCCCAGGGCCGCTTGCGGGGCGCGCAGCGGGCCTTCGAAGCCTACGGGGTGCCGTTCGACCCGGGGCTGGTGCGGCACGGCCAGTACGACTACGAGCACGGGTACGAGGCCGTCGAGACGGCGCTGCAGGAGTCGCCGGACTTCACCGCGGTGCTGGCCGGGACGGACGTGGTCGCCGCGGGTGCCATGCAGGCGCTGCGCGCGGCGGGCCTGCGCGTCCCCGAGGACGTCTCGATCGTCGGCTACGACGACATCCCGCTGGCCTCGCAGCTCACGCCCCAACTGACCACTGTGCACGTGCCGTACGAGGAGATGGGCCGGGTCGCGCTGCGGGCGGTGGCCGACCGGCGCGAGGGCGGCGGAGGCCGCCGCAGGAGCGCCGAGGGCGACCATCTGGTGCTGGGCACCCATGTCGTGGTCCGCAACTCGGTCCGGCCGCCCGCCCCTCGCGGATAGCTCGCACTCCGGGGGCAGTGGCCCCCGCCGGGGACGATCAGCCAAGACGCTAGAGAGCGTTACGTAACCGGTTTCCTGGTCGGCCGCAGCACTCCCCAAGGCTCATCGCCACCTCCACCGAACCTGCGCGCGGCGCATCCAGCACCCCTCTGAGCTGCCCTTACGCGCCGCAGGACGGAAGCCGCTCCGGCGTGCCCAGCGGCAACCCACTCGACCATCCGCCGTAACAAATTTCCGCGCACCTCTTGCTATGCACGGACACATCCGCCTACGGTCCCAGCAACCGCTTACTACAGCTTCCGCTTGGCCGAACCCCCCGCAGCCGCGAGCCGACGTTTTCCGGCCGCCGTTCCTGGCCGGCACCCAAGCCGCCGCCGTCCTCTCGTTCTGAGAACGCCCTATTCCGAAGGATCACGGTCAGATGAACTTCACCAGCCCCCGGAGAAGGTTCGCCTCCGCCGCTGTCGCGGGTATCGCGCTGACAGGCCTGCTCTCCGCCTGCGGCGGATCCGCCTCGGGCGACGACGCCGCATCGAAGTCCGGCCCGGTCACGCTCCCCTTCTGGGGCTGGGCCAACGGCCAGGAAGCGGTCGTCAAGGCCTTCAACGCCTCGCACAAGGACATCCAGCTGAAGTACACGAAGGTCACCGACCAGCTGACCATGCAGAAGCAGCTGACCAACGCGGTCAAGGCCGAAAACGCCCCCTGCCTGGTGCAGAACACCGCCGAGTACGTCACGAGCTGGGTGTCGCAGGGCGCGCTCGCCGACATCACGCAGTACGTCGAGGGCGAGGAGGGCCGGTTCAACACCGGCGCATGGGCGAGCGCACAGGTGCAGGGCAAGCTCTACGGCGTGCCCACCAGCTCGGCGCCCCAGTTCACGATCTACCGGACGGACATCTTCAAGAAGTACGGCCTGAAGCCCCCGGCGACCTGGGACGACTTCATCGCCGCGGGCAAGGTCCTGAAGAAGCACAACATCAAGATCACCAACTACGCCGGTGAGGACCCGAGCACCCTGGAGGTGCTCGCGATGCAGGCCGGGGCCCACTGGTACGCGGTCGACGGCAACGCCTGGAAGGTGAACTTCCAGGACGAGGGCACCCTGAAGGCCGCGAAGGTGATCCAGGAGATCATCGACAACGACCTGAACGCCAAGCTGTCCTTCGCCGACTACGCGGCCGTGCAGCGCAGCTACGACAGCGGTGCCACCGCGACCCGGCAGATCTCCACCTGGCAGATGGCCGGCATGGTGCAGAACTTCACCAAGTCCTTCGGCGACTGGGCGCTCGCGCCCTGGCCGGCATACGAGGGTGAGCCGGCGAAGACGCCGGCCGGTACGAACCTGACCGGCGGCGTGACGCTGGTGACGAAGCAGTGCGCGAACCAGAAGCAGGCGGCTCAGGCGGCCCTGTGGATGTCCACCAACCAGGACGCGGTCAAGACGATGGCGAGCCCGGAGACCGGGAACGGCGTGATGCCGGCGCTGAAGGACAGCGGTTCCTACGTCGGTGAGTCGATCTCGCAGAAGCTGCTCGGCAAGAACTACCAGCCGGCGCAGAAGGTCGTGACGGACAGCCTGGGCACGGTGACCACCGACTGGACCTTCGGACCGAACTGGACCGCGATGTTCACGGAGATGCAGGCGGGCTGGGCCAAGGTCGTCAACAAGCAGGAGAAGGTCACCGACCTGCTCGCGCACATGCAGGAGTGGACGGTCAAGGACCTGAAGTCCCGCGGTATCAGCGTCAAGGGCTGAGGCATTCGATGATTCGCTCCATGCGCTGGAAGGGTGCCGCGTTCACGGTGCCCTTCCAGCTCGGCTTCGTCTTTCTGTACCTGCTCCCGATCGGCTATGCCGTCTACGAGTCGCTGTTCACGGAGAAGCAGTCCGGGCTCGGTCTCGGCGGTGCGACGACGGAGTTCGTCGGGCTCGACAACTACACCCAGGGGCTGTCGGACCCGGCGTTCATGAACTCCATCCTGCGGGTGGTGCTCTTCGCCTGTGTCCAGATCCCGTTCATGCTGGTGATCAGCCTGCTGCTGGCGCTGTTCCTGGACGCGCTCACGTCCAGGGCGGCGAGCAGGTTCCGGATCGTGCTGCTGGTGCCGTACATGATTCCCGGCGTGGTCGCGGCGATCGTGTGGGTCAACCTCTACAGCCCGGACGTCGGCCCGCTCACCGCGATCGGCGCGTCCCTCGGCCTCGACTGGAACTTCTTCGCGCCGTCGATGGTGTGGCCGGCCATCGGCAACCTGCTGACCTGGCACGGCATCGGCTACAACATGGTGATCATCTACTCGGCGCTGCAGGGCGTGCCCCGGGAGCTGTTCGAGGCGGCCCGGCTGGACGGCGCCTCGGAGCTGCGGATCGCGCGCAGCATCAAGATCCCGTTCGTGCGCGGGGCGCTGGTCCTGACGGGCCTGTTGTCGATCATCCAGATGCTGCAGATCTTCAACGAGCCGGCACTGTTCCGGAACATCACCCCGCAGACGGTCAGCGACAGTTTCACCCCGATCATGATCATCTACAACCAGGCGTTCAACGCGGGCAACTACAACTACGCCGCCGCCCTGTCGGTGCTGCTCGCCCTGATCCTGGGCATCGCCTCCTTCCTCTTCTACCGGCTCACCTCGAAGGAGGCCGACTGATGACGCTGACCGAGCAGACGACCGAGCGGCCGGAAGTCCGCGGTGTCCGCAGGCTGACCCGGCCGGACCCGGCCTCCCGCGGGCGGGGTGGTCAGCGCTTCCTGCTCGTGGGGCTGGTGCTGGCCAGTGCCTACAGCCTGTTCCCGGTGTGGTGGCTGATCGTCGCCGCGACCAAGGACCGTACGGCGCTGTACCAGAGCAACGGCCTGTGGTTCTCGGGCTGGCACCTGTGGGACAACCTGCATCAGGTGTTCACCTACCAGGACGGGATCTTCCTGCGGTGGACGGCCAACTCGTTCCTGTACGCGGGAGTGGGTTCGCTCGGCGGCACGCTGATCGCGCTCGCAACCGGTTACGGACTGGCCCGCTTCGACTTCCCCGGGCGCAACGCGATCTTCGCGTGTGTCGTGGGCTCGTTCCTGATCCCGATCGCGCTGCTGACGCTGCCGCTGTATCTGCTGTTCTCCGCGATCGGCATGGTGGACACGCCCTGGGCGATGCTGATCCCCTGTCTGATCAACCCGTTCAGCGTGTACCTGGCCAAGGTGTACACCGAGGCGACGATCCCCTACGAGCTGCTGGAGGCCGCCCGGATCGACGGCGCCGGGGAGTTGCGGATCTTCTTCAGCATCGTGCTGCGGATGATGACGACGGGCGGTGCGACGGTGTTCCTGTTGGCCTTCGTGAACACCTGGAACGCCTTCTTCCTGCCGCTGACCGTGCTGCGCGGCAAGGAGAACTGGACGCTCAACCTCGGACTCTACAACTGGACCGGCACCCGGCTGGAGTCCGGCATCGACCTGACCGGACTGGTGCTGACCGGCGCGCTGCTGTCGATCGTCCCGATGGCGATCATGATGGTCGCGATGCGCCGCTACTGGCGCTCCGGCGTGACGCTCGGCGCCCTCAAGTGATGTTCCTTCCCCGTTTCCCCCGACTCCTGGGGGTCGCAGGTGATCCTGACTCCCTGCGGCCTCCAGGGTGACCGACGCTCCGGGAGCCCTCGCGTGACCGTCCTGCGCAACCCCGTCCTCCGCGGCTTCGCCCCCGACCCGTCGCTGGTGCGGGTCGGTGACTGGTACTACGTGGCGACCAGTTCCTTCGAGTGGTTTCCGACCGTCCCGATCCACCGCTCCCGGGACCTGGCCCACTGGGAGTACGCGGGACACGTCCGGGGAGCGGTCCCCGGGAACTCGCTGGCCGGTGTGCCCGACTCGGGGGGCGTCTGGGCACCGTCGCTGAGCTGGGACGGGGAGCGGTTCTGGGTGACGTACACCGTCGTGCGCTCCGTCGGCACCCCGTACTTCGACCTCGACACGTACGTCTCGACGGCCACCCGCGTCGACGGCGGGTGGAGCGCTCCGCGCCGGGTCGCGAGTCACGGTTTCGACCCGGCCCTGTTCCACGAGGACGGCCGGCTGTGGCTGCTGAACCTGCAGAACGACCACCGGCCGGGGGGTGAGCGGTTCGCGGGGATCGTCGTGACGGAGCTGGACCGGGAGACGCTGGAGCCCGTCGGCGGGACGCGTCTGCTGCTCCGGCACGACCGGTTGATCGAGGGGCCGAAACTGCTGCGGCGCGACGGCTGGTACTACCTGCTGCTGGCGGAGGGCGGCACGGGCTGGGAGCACGGGGTGCGGGTGGCCCGCGGCAAGGAGCTGACAGGTCCGTACGAACTCGACGCACGGCCGCTGCTGACGACCCGGGACGACCCGGAGGTGCCCTTGCAGAAGGCGGGGCACGGCGAGCTGGTCAGGACGCCGGAAGGGCAGTGGCTCCTGAGCCATCTGACGGCCCGTCCGCTGCACACCCCGCAGGGCCGCCGCTGCACGCTCGGCCGGGAGACCGCGGTCCAGGCGGTGACCTGGGACGCGGAGGGCTGGCCCCGGCTGCGGCAGGGCGGGTGGCACCCCGCGGTCGACGTCGACGTACCGACGCGGCCGCACCCGCTGCCCCCGGCCGCACCGCCGCAGGATCTGTCCTGGCCGTGGAGCACCCTGCGCGAGCCACCGGACCCGTCCTGGGCCGACACCACGACCCGGCCCGGCTGGATCCGGCTGCGCGGCCGGCACGGGCCGGAGTCCCGGTGGGCGGCCGGTCTGCTGGCCCAGCGCGTCACCGAGCACCGCGCGGAGGCCGAAGTGACGGTCGAGGCACGGCCGGTCACCTTCACGCAGGCGGCCGGGCTGGTGCTCTGGTACAACCCCGAGGCGTATTTCGCCCTGGACCTGACATGGGCGGAACCGGCGGGCGAGCCGCAGCGCGGCCAGCAGTGGGACGGGGCCCCCGGCCGTACGGTGCTCAGCCTCGTCGAGCGCGACGAGGACGGCGTGCGGCAGGCCGCTGTCGTCGACGTGGCCGTGGACGGGCCGGTGACGCTGGGGGTGACGGTCGAGGGGGCCGACGCGCGCTTCTGGTACATACGCGACGGGGAGCGCGCACAGGTCGGACCGGTGCTGGATTTCGGCCGGCTGTCCGACGACCACGGTTCCCGGCTGCGGTTCACGGGGGCGATGGCGGGGATCCACGCCCGGGACCTCGTGGACGCGGCGTTCACGGCGGACTTCACCGGGTTTCGGCTGACCTGCACACCCTGCTGAGCGAGGCGTTCGGGGTTTCGAAAGTTTTGGCCGAAGCGAAGCGGTGAATTCACTTCTCTTCCACCCGTCCTGCGCCACACCTACAGTAGGAAGCGCTTTCTGTCCGGCGGTCCGCCATGTCCGCCGCGCGCAGAGCTGGTCGAAACTTTCCACGGCCCTCGGGCGGGCCGGAGAGGTGGGTTCCCGATGGTCCGTACGGCGAGTGCGAGCGTGGCTGCCGGTCCGACACTGGCGGTCGTGGCGCGCGAGGCGGGGGTGTCGGTGCCGACCGCGTCGAAAGTGGTCAACGGCCGCGAGGACGTGGCACCCGAGACCCGCCGCCGCGTCACCGAGGCACTCGACCGGCTCGGGTACGTGCGCAGACCCCGCTTCGACGCGGCGAAGGCACCCCGGCTGGTCGATCTGGTCGTGCACTCGCTGGAGAGCTCCTGGTCGGGCGCAGTGCTGCACGGGGTGGAGGACGCGGCGCACGACGCGGGCCTGGAGGTCGTGGTGTCGGCGGCCCTGATCCGCTCCCGGGTCGGCCGTCCGGAGCGCGGCTGGCTGGACAAGCTGGTCGCCCGCGGTTCCTCCGGGGTCCTCTTCAACCTGGCCGAGCTCAGCGACTCGCAGTACGCGTGGCTGGAGCAGCACCGCATACCGTTCGTGATGATCGACCCGGTGCAGGAACCGCCGGAGGGCGTGGTCTCGGTGGGCGCCGCGAACTGGCAGGGCGGTCTGACGGCCACGGAGCACCTGCTGTCCCTGGGCCACGAGAGGATCGCGGTCATCGCCGGTCCACGGCGCACGATGTGCAGCAGCGCGCGGGTCGCCGGGTACCGCTCGGCGCTCGCGTCGGCGGGGGTCCGGCACCGCGCCGAGTACGTCCGGCACGCCGGCTTCGACGAGAGCGTGGCCCACCGCCGCATGCTGGAACTCCTCGACCTGCCCGAGCCGCCGACCGCCGTCTTCGTCTGCTCGGACCGGATGGCACTGGGTGTCTACGAGGCCTTGTCCGAAAGGGGGTTGAGGGTCCCGGACGACATGAGTGTGGTCGGCTTCGACGACCTGCCCGAGGCCCGCTGGGCCTCCCCCGCCCTGACCACCGTCCGCCAGCCGCTGTCCGAGATGGCCGCGACGGCCCTGCGGTCGCTGCTGCGCATGATGGACGGGCACCGTCCCGAGAGCACGCGTACCGAGCTGTCGACGCGACTGGTGGTACGGGCGAGTACGGCCGGGCCGCGCGCACGGGACGTGCTCCCGGCCGCCCCCTGAGCGGTCGCCGCCGACCGGCGCACCGGGCCCGGCCGGTGGTGGTCCTCGACGACGGCCTTGCCGGGCTGGTGGAGCGGGTGCCGGGCGAACCGCGCGCCCAGCAGTTCGCCGTAGTGCGGGCCAGTCGTACTCCGTGCGGGCCGCCGCGTGCACGCCCACGAAGCCGCCAAGCCGGTGGTGCGGGTGTGGACGAGCAGTCGTGGTGCCATGGCGTCCGAACCCAGGAGATCGGTAGCCGCCGGGGGCCTCGTGGCGACCGAAATTTTCGGGTTCGGCGCAGCGACCGGGCGCCACGGCCGTCCGGCGCGGGGTGTCCGATTCCTTCAAGACCGGGCGGTGCGGGCTGCCTACGGTGGTGACATGACTGCACGATTCGATGCCATCGGCCTGGTCGTCTCCGACATGGCCGCCTCCGTCGCGTTCTACCGCCGGATCGGGTTCGCCTTCCCGGACGGCGCCGAGAACCAGCCGCACGCCGAGGCCGGACTGCCCGGCGGGCTGCGGCTGATGCTCGACACCGAGGAGACGGTCCGCTCCTTCCTGCCCGGTTGGCAGCCGCCCGCCGGCGGCGGCCGGACCTCGCTGGCCCTGCGCTGCGACGGACCGGAGGAGGTGGACGCGCTGTACGACGACCTGGTCGGCTCGGGGTATGAGGGCGAGCTCAAGCCGTGGGACGCCTTCTGGGGGCAGCGGTACGCCGTCGTGCAGGACCCGGACGGCAACGGGGTGGACCTGTTCGCTCCGCTAGGGGGCTCCTGACGGTTCTCCGACGCCCGAGTCAGAAGCCCCCTGGGCACCGCGGCCGAGTAGCTCACCCAGCGGCAGACCCGCCAACCCCCTGACGTCCCGGGCCAGATGGGCCTGGTCGGCGTATCCGGCCCGGGCGGCCGTCTCCCCGAAGGGCACACCGGCCCGGGCCAGTGCGAGGGCGCGGTGCAGCCGCAGGATGCGGGCCAGGGTCTTGGGGCCGTAGCCGAAGGCGGACAGCGAACGGCGGTGCAACCGGCGTGCGCCCACGCCGAGTTCGTCGGCGGTGGCGGCGACCGGACGGCACGCGTCGAGGGCGGTGACGATCTGCCGGAGCAGCGGGTCGGGGGGTTCGGCACCGGCCGCCCGCCTCAGCGCCAGCTCCTCCAGGCCGCTCGCCGGGTCGGGGGCCGCGTTCACGCGGTCGGACAGGCGCCGCACCTGCGAGGCCGGCCACAGGTCCGCGAGCTCGACGCGCCGGTCGCGCAGCTCGTGCGCCGGCACGCGCAGGAGCGCCGGGGCCGTGCCCGGGTAGAAGCGGACTCCGGCCCAGGGGCCGGTCACACCGTCCGGGAGGTAGGCGCGGGTGTCGGGCCCGGCGACCATCAGCCGCCCGTCGTGCCACAGCAGATCCATGCACCCGTCGGGCAGGACCCGCGCCACCCCGGGCCGCGTCGGGGTGTTGGTCCACACGACCGCTCCGGGCAGCCGGGACGCCCGCTCCACGTACACGAGGGCCAGGCTACGCCGGGGCACGGCGGCAGGCGCGGGGCGGTACCGATTCCGGTGCCAGTTCTGGTTTCGGTTCCGGGTGCCGGTGCCGGGTGCCGGAACGGGAACCGGTGCCGGAACGGGGCCCGCGACCGATTCCCGAACCGCGACCGATTCCCGAACCGTGACCGATTCCCGTGCCACGACGGGTTCCCGTACCACGACGGGTTCCCGTGCCGCTACGTCAACCGCCCCCGGTACTCCACCGGGCTCACCCCGTACACCCGCTTGAACGCCGTCGACAGGGCGAACGCACTGCCGTAGCCCACCCTGCGGGCCACCGCGTCGAGGGTGTCGGCGGAGTCGCGCAGGCGGTCGGCGGCGAGGGCGAGGCGCCAGCCGGTCAGGTAGGTCATCGGGGGTTCGCCCACCAGGGCGGTGAAGCGGCGGGCCAGCGCCGCCCGGGACACCCCGGCCTTCGCGGCGAGCGCGGCGACGGTCCAGGGGTGGGCCGGGTCGTCCTGGAGCAGGCGCAGCACGCCGCCGACGACCGGGTCGGCGAGGGCCCGGTACCAGGCCGGTGCCTCCGCCTCGGGGCGTGCGAACCAGGCCCGCAGCGCGGCGATGACCAGCAGGTCCAGCAGCCGGTCGAGGACGACCTCCTGCCCCGGCTCGTCCCGGACGACCTCCTCGGTGAGGTACGGCGTGAGCGGGCAGTCCCACACGTCGGACGGGAGGCTGAGCAGCGGCGGCAGGGCGTCCAGCAGCCGCCCGCCGACCTCGCCCCGCATCGGGTAGGTGCCGATCAGCATCACGGTGTTCCCGTCGAGCCGGTCGCCCCAGGTGCGCACGCCCAGGTCCATGGAGCCGTTGAGGGGCCGCCCGTCGGGGTAGCGGCACTCCTGGTTCGGCAGGATCACCGCCTGCGGTGATGTGCCGGGGGCGTCGGCGCAGGTGTACGGGTCCGGGCCGCGGGCGATGGCGAGGTCCCCGGCCTTGAGCCGCGTCCGCTCGCCCCGGTCGGGCACGATCCAGGCCTCGCCGCGGACGACGAGCATCACGGTGAGCGGGGCCCGGTCCTCCACACGTATCGCCCACGGCGGGTCGAAACAGGCCCTGATCATGAACGCGCCCCGCGCGCGGGGTCCCTCCAGCAGACCGGCGAGAGCGTCCATGCGGCCAGCGTAGACGCGGGCGTATGGGAATGAGCCGTTCAGCGATGGTTCCGTGCGGCGTACGGCAGTTGACTCGACGGCATGACGAACACGGCGGAGAACACGGCACGGAACACACAGCTCATGACGGTGGTGGTGACGGGCGCCACGGGGCGTACCGGGAGCCGGGTGGCGCGGGCCGCGGAGGCGGCCGGACTGACCGTCCGGGCGGCCTCGCGGGCGACGGGCTTCGACTGGTGGGACTCCTCGACCTGGGCGGACACCCTGCGCGGCGCCGACGCGGCCTACCTCGCCCACCCCTCGGACGTCGGCGCCCCGGGGGCAGCGGAGGTGGTCGGCGCGCTCGCGCGGGAGGCGGTCGGACTCGGCGTGCTACGGCTGGTGCTGCTGTCCGCGCGGGGCGAGGACCAGGCCCTGCCCACCGAGGAGGCACTGCGCGCCTCGGGGGCGGACTGGACGGTCGTGCGGGCGGCGTGGTTCGCGCAGAACTTCAGCGAGGGGCCGCTGGTGGCGGAGCTGCGGGAGCGCGGCGGGCTGGTGTTCCCGGCCGACGAGGTGCGCGAGCCGTTCCTCGACGTGCGCGACATCGCGGACGTGGTGGTGAGCGTGCTGACCTCCGGCGACCGGTACGCGGGGCGGATCCTGAACCTCTCCGGGGGCCGGCTGCTCACCTTCGGGGAGGCGGTCGCGGAGATCGCCGGGGTGACGGGGCGCACGCTGTCGTACCGGGCCGTCTCGACGCGGGACTACGGCGAGGCGCTGGCCGGGTTCGGTGTGCCGCCGCAGGAGGTGGCGGCGATGACGGAGATCTTCGGCACGCTCCTCGACGGCCGCAACGCACACCTCTCGGACGGCGTGCGGGAGGTCCTGGGCCGCGCTCCCCGGGACTTCGGCGACTTCGTGCGCGAGGAGGCCGCGGCCGGGACCTGGAAGGCCTGAGGGGTCCTTTCACGATGCCCGGAGCCGGCGCCCGTCACCGGTCCTCGGGCGGCGTCCCCTCCCCGTTGACCTGGGTGCTCTTCACGTGGGTGTTCTTCACGGGGGTGTTCTTCACATGGGTGCGCAGGCGGGCCGACACGTCCTCCGGCGGCAGGAAGCGGGACCAGCGTTCGGGGAACTCGGAGGGCATGTCGGGGTCGGCCTCCCCCGCGGCGGTGGCGCGGGCGACGTACTCGGCGACCTGGGCCTGCCGCAGCCGCTCGTTCGCCTCACGGGCAGCAGCCGTGGCGGCGGCCGGCCAGACCCGGTCGATGGCGGCGTTGACCGCGGCCCCGACCAGCACGGCGAACGCGGCCACACCGATCCACAGCAGCACGGCGACGGGCGCGGCGAGGGAGCCGTAGATCGTGGGGCCCTCCACCGTGCTGGTCAGGTAGATCCGCAGCAGGAAGCTGCCGAGCACCCACATGCCGAGGGCGACCAGCGCGCCGGGCACGTCCTCGATCCACGGGGACCGGACCGGGACCGACACGTGGTACAGCGTCGTCAGGAAGGCGATCGACAGCAGGATGACCGTGGGCCAGTAGAGGACCTGCACGACCGTCGTCGACCACGGCACGATCCGCACCACCGCGTCCGGCCCGGCCACCATCAGCGGCAGCGCGACGGAGCCGATCAGCAGGGCCACGATGAACAGCAGGAAGGCCATGAGGCGGGTCTTGACGATGCCCCGGACGCCGTCGAGGCCGTACATCACGGTGATGGTGTCGATGAAGACGTTCACCGCGCGGGAGCCGGACCACAGGGCGAACAGGAAGCCGATGGAGATGATGTCGGGCCGGCCGCCCTTCGTCACGTCGTGCAGGATCGGCTCCGCGATCTCGCGCACGCCACGGTCGGACAGCACCGTGCGGGCGGCCTCCAGGAGGTTGGTCTGCAGGCTCTGGATGGTGTCGGCGCCGGTCCAGGCGTCGACGTAGCCGAGCAGTCCGATCATGCTGAGCAGCAGGGGTGGCACCGACAGCAGGGTGAAGAACGCGGCCTCGGCCGCGAGGCCCAGGATGCGGTACTCGATGCAGGAGTTGACGGTGTCCTTGACCAGCAGCCAGGCGGTTTTGCGCTTGGAGACGTTCCGGTAGAGGGCTCGCGCCCGGTGGAGGCGCCCGGAGGGTGTGTCGGGGGTTTCGCTTGCTGGCTGCACCCCCTAACGGTATCCGCCGTGCCCGGCCCCACTCACCCACAGGCCGGGTCTTCGCGGACCGGGCCGGGTCCGCTGGTGACCGAGGTGCCGCCGCGGGGTACTTTCGCACCATGGCAGGCAGCACCCACACCGTGACGAACCAGGTCCCGCCGCTGGTCGGGTACGACGTCTTCTCCGCCGACCGGGCCCTGGCCGACGCGGTCGGCCGGCATCTCGATCCGGCCCTGCGCGAGGAGGTCCTCGGCGAGCTGACGGCACTGGGCCGCACGTCCGGCTCGGCGCAGGTGCAGGACTGGGGCAGGCTGGCCAACGAGAACCCGCCGCGGCTTGTGACGCACGACCGGTACGGCAACCGCGCCGACGAGGTCGAGTTCCATCCTTCCTGGCACCGGCTGCTCGGCAAGGGCGTCTCGGCCGGCCTGACGGCGGCGTGGGGCCGGCCGGCCGGGCATCTGCGGCGGGCCGCCGCCTTCGTGGTGTGGACGCAGGTCGAGGCCGGCAACGGCTGCCCGCTGTCGATGACGCACGCCGCGGTGCCGGCCCTGCGCACCGACCCGGGCCTGGCCGCCGAGTGGGAGCCGCGGCTGACGGCCATGGTCTACGACAGTGAGCTGCGGCCCGCGCACCTCAAGGCCGGGGCGCTGTTCGGGATGGGGATGACGGAGAAGCAGGGCGGCAGTGACGTCCGGGCCAACCGCACGTCGGCGCGGCCCCTCGCCGAGGACGGTACGTACGAGCTGACCGGCCACAAGTGGTTCTGCTCGGCGCCGATGTCCGACGGATTCCTGGTGCTGGCGCAGGCTCCGGGCGGACTGACCTGCTTCCTGGTGCCGCGGGTGCTCGGGGACGGCACGCGCAACGTGTTCCGGATCCAGCGGCTCAAGGACAAGCTGGGCAACCGGTCGAACGCCTCCGCCGAGGTGGAGTTCGAGGGGACCTGGGCGCGCCGGGTCGGCGAGGAGGGGCGCGGGGTGCGCACCATCATCGAGATGGTCGCGGCGACCCGGCTCGACTGCGTGCTCGGCTCGGCCGGGCTGATGCGGCAGGCGGTGGCGCAGGCGGTGCATCACTGCACGTACCGCGAGGCGTTCGGCGGGAAGCTCGTCGACAAGCCGCTCATGCGCAACGTTCTCGCCGACCTGGCCCTGGAGTCGGAGGCGGCGACGGCCCTGGCGCTACGGCTCGCGGCTGCCTGCGACGACGGCGGTGAGCAGGAGCGGGCGCTGCTGCGGATCGCGTTGCCGGCCGCCAAGTACTGGGTGACGAAGCGGTGCCCGCCCCTCGCGGTGGAGGCGGCGGAGTGCCTGGGCGGCAACGGATACGTGGAGGAGTCCGCGATGCCGCGGCTGGTGCGCGAGTCGCCGCTCAACTCGATCTGGGAGGGCGCGGGCAACGTGCAGGCGCTCGACGTGCTGCGGGCGTTGCAGCGGGAGCCGGGCGCGCTGGACGCGTATCTGCGCGAGGTCGGGCAGGCGCGCGGTGCCGATCACCGTCTCGACGGGGCGATCAAGGACCTGCTGACCGAACTCGCCGATCTGGAGGGCGTGGAGGGGCGGGCGCGGCGGCTGGCGGAGCGGCTCGCGCTGGTGCTCCAGGGTTCGCTGCTGGTCCGTTTCGCGCCGCCGCAGGTGGCCGACGCGTTCTGCGCGGGGCGGCTGGGCGGCGACGGGGGCGCCGTCTTCGGGACGTTGCCGCACACGCTGGACCTGGCATCGGTGGTGGAGCGGGCGCGGCCGGTGTCCTGATCCGGCCGGCGTCGCCCGCGTACGCGGAAGAGCGGGGGTGGTGCTGCGCCGACACGGCACCACCCCCGCCGCACTGGCCCCGTTCGAGCCGCTGAACCCCGCTCGGGACGGCGCCGCTCAAGTCTCGGACACGGCCAGGCTGTCCACCAGGGTTGCAGGGGGTTGCAACTTGCTGCTGCCAGTCTGCGGACTGTGCGCGCGCCGCTGGGGCAGACGGCACTATGAGACGGTCAGTCAAAAGCGACTCGGGGGCGCACGCGTATGGACGTCACGCATTTGGCCGCCGTCGACAGCACGCGCGCGGCCCGGGTTCTCCAGCAGGTCCGCTCGGCGCGGCTGGCCGGGCGGCCCGCTCCGGTGGCGCCGCGTCCGGTGATCGAGCGGTCCTGGGAGCGGATGATGCGCAGCGGTGTGGATCCTGAGCACGACGTCCGGGCGGATCCGCTGTCCCGCGAGGAGGTGCAGCGGCGGCGCGAGACGTCGGTTTTGCGCCATGTGCTGCCGGTGCTCCGGGAGGGGCTGCTGGCGGCCGCGGACGTAGCCCACCACATCATGGTGGTGGCCGACGAGGACGGCCGGGTGCTGTGGCGCGAGGGCAGCCCGCCGGTGCTGCGCAAGGCCGACGGGCTGGGGTTCGGACTCGGCGCGGACTGGCGTGAGGAGGTCGTCGGCACGAACGGTCTGGGCACCCCGGCGGTGGTGCGCCGGCCCGTGCAGGTCTTCGCCTCCGAGCACTTCGTGCGCTCCCAGGCCGGCTGGACCTGCGCGGGCGCTCCTCTGACGGATCCGCGGGACGGCCGGCTGCTCGGCGTGGTGGACGTCAGCGGCCCGCTGGAGACGATGCATCCGGCCACGCTCGCCTGGGTCGGCTCGGTGGCCAGGCTCGCCGAGGCCCGGCTGCGGGAGATGCACACGGAGTCGCTGGAGCGGCTGCGCGCGGTGGCGGCGCCGGTGCTGGCCCGGATCGGCGGCCGTGCCCTGGTCGTCGATCCGGACGGCTGGACCGCCGCGGTCAGCGGGATGCCGTACGCGCGGCGGGTGGCCCTGCCGAAGTCGCGGTCGCCGGGCCCGAGATGGCTGCCGGCGCTCGGGCTGTGCTCGGTGGAGCCGCTGGCGGAGGGCTGGCTGGTGCGGGTGGTCGACGACGAGCCGGTGCCGCGCGGCCCGGCCAGGATCGTGCTGGACCTCAGGCAGGCGCGGCGCTGGTCGGTGGAGGTGCTCGGCGGGGCGGGCTCCTGGACCCGGGAACTGAGCCCGCGGCACGCGGAGTTGCTGTATCTGCTCGCCGTTCACCGCTCCGGCCGCAGCGCCTCGGGCCTGGCCGGGGACGTGTTCGGCGATCCGGCACGCACGGTGACGGTGCGTGCCGAGATGTCGCGGGTGCGGCGGTATCTGGGGGCCTTGCTGGAGCACCGGCCGTACCGGTTCGCCGAGGACGCCGAGGTCGAGGTGCGGCTTCCGGAGGACCCGCGGGATCTGCTGCCGCACTCGGCCGCACCGGCGGTGAGCAGGCGGCGCGGATCCGCAGCGGCGCCCTGAGGTTCACCGCGAGTGCCGTACAAGCCGCCCCGAGGGGTGCATCTTTCGCATATTTGCAGGGTCTTCGTCCCGCGCGCCGCTCACCTGCCGTAGCATCCCTCTACGGGCCACCCCACCTGCTCCTCCGTCAACGTGCGGATCAACAGGCGCAGTTGGTCCGTCTCGGGAGGACGTTATGAAGCATCGCGGCAGACACCGGCGGCGCAGGCGGGGCAGGGCGCTGCGCGCGACCCTGGCCGGGACGGCTCTCGCGCTCACCGCCGCCGCCACCCTGATCAGCGCCTCGCAGGCCACCGTCGCCGACGCCCCCGGGGCCCTCAAGCCGGTCTCCGCGTCCGACGGAGCCGGGCGGTTGCCGCTGGCCGAGCACCGGGTGCCCGGGCGGTGGCTGGACCGGCTCGCGTCGGAGATGGGCCGCCCCGTCGGCGTCGGCACGGTCCTGGAGAACGCCGACGCCCCGCTGCGGAAGGCGGCCGACTGCCCGGCCCTCGAGAAGGACAGCCTGCCGGTGGAACCGGCGGCCACGCGCGCCTACTGCTTCGGCGACTCCGGCACCCGGGGCTGGCGGGCCGGCGCGGTCACGACCTCGGGCGACGCGGACGACGACGGCCGCTGGGGCGCGAACCGCGTGATCCTGTCGGGCTGGACCCGGGGCGCCGAGGGCGGCTCCCTGGACGGTCCGGCCCCCGGGCAGGGCCTGGCCAAGGTCGCCTTCGTCGACGCGAACGATCCCGGCGCGCTGCGCTACACATGGGCCCTGCTGGCCGTCCCGGTGGACGGCGGGCGGGACTACCGGGGGCTGGTCTCCCCTGTCTCCGGCATGGTCTGGTACCAGGACAAGCTGCTGGTGACGACCCGCGAGGACGACCGGAACGCGCTGTACGTGTACGACATGGACCGCATCCAGCGCGCCACCGTCGAGTCCGACGCGGTCGGCCGGGTGCGGGGCGGCTGGGCCGCGCACGGCTCCCGGTTCGTGCTGCCGGCCGTCGGCTCGTACACGCTGCCCGGTGGGGACGACGCGGCCCGACCGGCCACCGTCTCCCTGGACCGCAGCACCTCCCCCGACAGCCTGGTCGCCGGCGAGTGGGTGCCCGCTGACGGCGACCGGCGTACCCGGCTGTGGCGCTACGCGCTGAGCCGGGACCCGGCCCGCTCCGGGCTGCTCGCCACCGACTCCTCCGGGGAGGCGGACCCGGTCGAGGCGTACGAGACGAAGACGGCGGACGTGCGGGGCGTGCTGGCCCACCGCACCGGCTGGTACCTGGACCGCGCGTCGGGAAGCCCGGGCGGGCACGGCACGCTGTGGCGCCAGGACACGGACGGCGCACGGGCGACGGAGTGCGGCACGGACGAGACGCGGCACTGCTGGAGCGGCCGGTCGGGTTCCCTGTCCTACTGGGAGGAGACCGGCGAGGTCTGGTCCCAGGCGGGGCGGATGCTGTTCGCGCTGCCGTTGGCGTCGATCGACCGGGCGCTGGGCTGACCGGAGCCGCCCGCGAAGCACGGGGCCGATCGACAGACGAGTGGATCGGATGATTTTCTGGCCCGCATGACCACCATCGCCGTGACCACCTGGTCTCTGGAGCAGACCGCCCCGACCGACCTGCAGCCGGCCGTCGCGCCGGATGGAGACGTCCGGGTCGTCCGCTCCGAGGTGCCCTCGCCCGAATTCAGCCGGTTCCTCTACACCTCGGTCGGCGGTGACATCCTCTGGACCGACCAGCTGAACTGGTCGCACGCGCGGTGGCTGGAGCACCTGGAGCGGCCCGGCGTGGAGACGTGGGTGGCGTACGACCGGGGCACACCCGCGGGGTACGTGGAGCTGGAGGCCCAGGACGACGGGGTCGTGGAGATCTCCCACTTCGGCCTGCTCCCCGCCTTCCGCGGCCGGCGCATCGGCGGGCACCTGCTGTCGTACGGCACGGCCCGGGCCTGGGACCTCGCGGACCGCTGGGCGGGACTGGCGCCGACGAAGCGGGTCTGGCTGCACACCTGCAGCAAGGACGGCGAGCACGCGATGGACAACTACCGGCGGCGGGGCTTCACACTGTTCGACACCAAGGTCGAAGAGGAAGCGGAGGTTGCCACTCCGGGACCGTGGCCCGGGGCGTACCCCGTCTGACCTGGACGGACACTTCGAGAACGGCCAATGTGACCCATAACACCCTTGTCTTGCTCTGCGAGACAAGGGTGTCCGCATCTTGGATGAAGCTGGACTGTGTCCAGATCGCCGTGACACGCTTCCGTCATGTCTGGAACTGGGATCGCCTTGGTGAGTCGGCGGCACGTCGACCTCGGCCGCATGTCCAGCGCCATCTGTCCGGCGCACTGAGCGTACTCAGCCCGCGCCCGACATCCCCCTCTCTTCTCCTTTCCCGCGCAATGACGCGCACGTATGCCCATGCGCGCACGCGCAGGTCAGAGCCGCATTCCCGCCTGTCCGAAGGACGTATCAACCATGGCCGCCTCCCCGCAGAAGCCTGCCGCCGCGACTCCCCGCCGCAAGGTGAGCCGTCACCGCGGTGAGGGCCAGTGGGCCGTGGGGCACCACACCCCGCTGAACGGCAACGAGCAGTTCAAGAAGGACGACGACGGTCTCAATGTGCGGACACGCATTGAGACGATCTACTCCAAGCGCGGCTTCCAGTCGATCGACCCCAACGACCTGCGCGGCCGTATGCGCTGGTGGGGGCTGTACACCCAGCGCAAGCCCGGCATCGACGGCGGCAAGACGGCGATCCTGGAGCCGGAGGAGCTGGACGACGAGTACTTCATGCTGCGCGTCCGGATCGACGGCGGAGCACTGACCACGCGGCAGCTGCGGGTCATCGGCGAGATCTCGCAGGAGTTCGCGCGCGGCACCGCCGACATCACGGACCGGCAGAACGTCCAGTACCACTGGATCCGCATCGAGGACGTTCCCGAGATCTGGAACCGGCTGGAGGGCGTGGGCCTGTCTACGGTCACCGCCTGCGGCGACACCCCGCGTGTGATGATCGGCTCGCCGGTGGCGGGCATCGCCGAGGACGAGATCATCGACGCCACCCCGGCCCTGGAGGAGATGAAGCGCCGCGTCCTGAACAACCCGGCGTACTCGAACCTCCCCCGCAAGTTCAAGACCGCGATCTCGGGCTCGCCGGTGCTGGACGTGGTGCACGAGATCAACGACGTCGCGTTCGTCGGCGTCCGGCACCCCGAGCACGGCCCGGGCTTCGACGTGTGGGTCGGCGGCGGCCTGTCCACCAACCCCAAGCTGGGCGTGCGGCTGGGCACCTGGGTGTCGATCGACGACGTGCCGGACGTCTACGAGGGCGTCATCTCGATCTTCCGTGACTACGGCTACCGCCGGCTGCGCACCCGCGCCCGCCTGAAGTTCCTCGTCGCGGACTGGGGCGCCGAGAAGTTCCGGCAGGTCCTGGAGGACGAGTACCTGAAGCGCAAGCTGGTGGACGGGCCCGCCCCGGAGCAGCCGTCCCAGCTGTGGCGCGACCACATCGGTGTGCACCGGCAGAACGACGGCCGGTTCTACGTCGGTTTCGCCCCGCGCGTGGGACGTGTCGACGGTGCGACGATCACGAAGATCGCCGACCTCGCCGAGGCCCACGGGTCGGGCCGGGTGCGCACCACCGTCGAGCAGAAGATGATCGTCCTCGACGTCGAGGAGAACCAGGTCGAGTCGCTCGTCGAGGCTCTGGAGGCGCTCGACCTCACCGCCCGGCCCTCCTCGTTCCGGCGCGGCACCATGGCCTGTACCGGTATCGAGTTCTGCAAGCTCGCCATCGTCGAGACCAAGCAGCGCGGCTCGCAGCTCATCGACGAACTGGAGCGCCGTCTGCCGGACTTCGACGAGCCGCTCACCATCAACCTCAACGGCTGCCCGAACGCCTGCGCCCGTATCCAGGTCGCGGACATCGGTCTCAAGGGCCAGCTCATGCTCAACGACCAGGGGGAGCAGGTCGAGGGCTACCAGGTGCACCTGGGCGGCGCCCTGGGCCTGGAGGCCGGCTTCGGCCGCAAGGTCCGCGGTCTGAAGGTCACCTCCGAGGAGCTGCCCGACTACATCGAGCGCGTCCTGAAGCGGTTCCAGGCCGAACGCGAGGACGGCGAGCGGTTCGCCACGTGGGCCGCGCGGGCCGGCGAGGAGGCCCTGTCGTGAGCGAGCGGATGGCCCCGTTCTACTGCCCCTACTGCGGGGACGAGGACCTGCGTCCGAGCGAGGCCGCCGAGGGCAGGCACGGCGCGTGGGAATGCGCGGCGTGCAGCCGGGCCTTCTCGCTGAAGTTCCTGGGGCTGCTGGCCCAGGGAGTGAAGCGATCCGACTCCGGAGGGGCACAGATATGACGACCGCTCAGGAAGAGCGCACCACCGAGGAACTGAAGCAACTCGCCGAGCAGGCGGGCCGCGATCTCGAGGACGCCTCCGCGCTGGAGATCCTCCAGTGGGCGGCCGAGACGTTCGGCAAGCGATTCTGCGTGACCTCCTCCATGGAGGACGCGGTGGTCGCCCATCTCGCCGCCCGCGCGATGCCCGGCGTCGACGTGGTCTTCCTCGACACGGGCTACCACTTCGAGGAGACCATCGGCACCCGCGACGCGGTCGAGGCCGTGATGGACGTCAACCTCATCACGCTCACCCCGGTCCAGACGGTCGCCGAGCAGGACGCGGAGTACGGCCCGAAGCTGCACGACCGCGACCCCGACCTGTGCTGCAAGCTGCGCAAGGTGCAGCCGCTGGAGCAGGGCCTGAAGGACTACCGGGCCTGGGCGACCGGTCTGCGCCGCGACGAGTCCCCGACCCGGGCGAACACCCCGGTGGTCGGCTGGGACGAGAAGCGGCGGAAGGTCAAGATCTCCCCGATCGCCCGCTGGACGCAGGACGACGTGGACGCCTACGTCACCGAACACGGTGTGCTGACGAACCCGCTGCTGATGGACGGCTACGCCTCCGTGGGCTGCGCGCCCTGCACCCGCCGGGTCCTGGAGGGCGAGGACGCGCGCGCCGGCCGCTGGGCGGGCCGCAGCAAGACCGAGTGCGGGCTGCACGGATGACGACGACGATTCAGGAGAGTGACGTGACGACCGGAGCCACCGTCTGGCTCACGGGTCTGCCGAGCGCCGGCAAGACCACGATCGCCTACGAGCTGGCCGGCCGGCTCCGCGAGGAGGGCCACCGGGTCGAGGTGCTCGACGGCGACGAGATCCGCGAGTTCCTCTCGGCGGGTCTCGGCTTCAGCCGCGAGGACCGGCACACCAACGTGCAGCGCATCGGCTTCGTCGCCGAACTGCTCGCCCGCAACGGCGTGCTGGCCCTCGTCCCGGTCATCGCGCCGTACCAGGACAGCCGGGAGGCGGTGCGCAAGCGGCACCAGGCGAACGGCACCGGCTATGTCGAGGTGCATGTCGCGACGCCCGTCGAGGTGTGCAGCGAGCGTGACGTGAAGGGCCTGTACGCCAAGCAGGCCGCGGGCGAGCTCACCGGGCTCACCGGGGTCGACGACCCGTACGAGGCGCCCGAGTCGCCCGATCTGCGCATCGAGTCGCAGAACCAGACCGTGCAGGAGTCCGCGGCCTCCGTGTTCGCCCTGCTGACCGAAAGGGGACTGGCATGACGACCGTCGCCACCGTTTCCGAGGAGACCGGCAGCCCCTACGCGCTGTCGCACCTCGACGCCCTCGAGTCCGAGGCGGTGCACATCTTCCGCGAGGTGGCGGGCGAGTTCGAGCGGCCGGTGATCCTCTTCTCCGGCGGCAAGGACTCCATCGTCATGCTGCACCTGGCGCTGAAGGCCTTCCGGCCGGCGTCGGTGCCGTTCTCGCTGCTGCACGTGGACACCGGGCACAACTTCCCCGAGGTCCTCGACTACCGCGACCGCACGGTCGACAAGCACGGGCTGCGGCTGCACGTCGCCTCCGTGCAGGACTACATCGACCGCGGTGTCCTCAAGGAACGCCCGGACGGCACCCGCAACCCGCTGCAGACGCTGCCGCTGACCGAGAAGATCCAGGCGGAGAAGTTCGACGCCGTCTTCGGCGGCGGGCGCCGCGACGAGGAGAAGGCCCGGGCCAAGGAGCGGGTGTTCTCCCTGCGCGACGAGTTCTCCCAGTGGGACCCGCGCCGCCAGCGCCCCGAGCTGTGGAACCTGTACAACGGCCGACACGCGCCCGGTGAGCACGTGCGCGTGTTCCCGCTGTCCAACTGGACCGAGCTGGACGTGTGGCAGTACATCGCCCGCGAGGGCATCGAACTGCCGCAGATCTACTACGCCCACGAGCGCGAGGTGTTCTCCCGCAGCGGCATGTGGCTGACCGCCGGCGAGTGGGGCGGGCCGAAGGACGGCGAGAGCGTCGAGAAGCGGCTCGTGCGCTACCGGACCGTGGGTGACATGTCCTGCACCGGCGCGGTGGACTCCGACGCCGACACCATCGAGAAGGTGATCGTGGAGATCGCCGCCTCCCGGCTCACCGAGCGGGGCGCCACCCGCGCCGACGACAAGATGTCCGAGGCCGCGATGGAAGACCGCAAGCGCGAGGGGTACTTCTAGAGATGAGCACCATCACCACCGAGGAACTCGCGGAAACGACCCTTCTGCGGTTCGCCACCGCCGGCTCCGTCGACGACGGCAAGTCCACCCTCGTCGGGCGGCTGCTGCACGACTCCAAGTCGGTCCTGACCGACCAGTTGGAGGCCGTGGAGCGCGTCTCCGCGAGCCGCGGCCAGGAGGCGCCGGACCTCGCGCTGCTGACGGACGGCCTGCGGGCCGAGCGGGAGCAGGGCATCACCATCGACGTGGCGTACCGCTACTTCGCCACCCCCAGGCGGCGGTTCATCCTCGCCGACACCCCGGGCCATGTGCAGTACACGCGCAACATGGTCACCGGCGCCTCCACCGCCGAGCTGACGGTGATCCTCGTCGACGCCCGTAACGGCGTCGTCGAGCAGACCCGCCGGCACGCGGCCATCGCCGCCCTGCTGCGCGTCCCGCACGCGGTCCTCGCCGTCAACAAGATGGACCTCGTCGGCTACGACGAGAAGGTGTTCGCGGCGATCGCCGAGGAGTTCACGGCGTACGCGACCGAACTCGGCGTCCCCGAGGTCACCGCCATCCCGATCTCGGCGCTCGTCGGCGACAACGTCGTGGAGCCTTCCGCGAACATGGACTGGTACGGCGGCCCGACCGTGCTGGAGCACCTGGAGACGGTCCCGGTCGCGCACGACCTGAGCCACTGCCACGCCCGGCTGCCCGTGCAGTACGTGATCCGGCCGCAGAGCCCGGACCACCCCGACTACCGGGGCTACGCCGGTCAGATCGCGGCCGGTTCCTTCCACGTGGGTGAGTCCGTCACTGTGCTGCCGTCGGGCCGCGCCTCGAAGATCTCCGGCATCGACCTGCTGGGCGAGCCGGTGGACGTGGCCTGGACGACGCAGTCGGTGACCCTCCTGCTGGAGGACGACATCGACATCTCGCGCGGCGACCTGATCGTGCCGAGCAAGGACGCGCCCGCCACGACGCAGGACATCGAGGCGACCGTCTGCCATGTCGCCGACGCCCCGCTGACGGTCGGCCACCGGGTGCTGCTCAAGCACGGCACCCGCACGGTCAAGGCGATCGTCAAGGACATCCCGTCCCGCCTCACGCTCGACGACCTGTCCCTGCACCCGCACCCGGGACAGCTCGTCGCCAACGACATCGGCCGGGTGAAGATCCGCACCGCCGAGCCGCTGCCGGTCGACTCCTACGCCGACTCGCGCCGCACCGGCTCCTTCATCCTGATCGACCCGAACGACGGCCAGACCCTCACCGCCGGGATGGTCGGCGAGTCCTTCGCGGCCCCGGAACCGGTCAAGGACGGCTCCGAGGACGACGGGTGGGACTTCTGACATGACCTCCCCCGACTTCTACTCGATGTTCGCCAAGGAGGGCGGCCGCGTCGGCAGCGGTGCCTTGGGCAGCGGGCAGGGCGGAGTGGCGCGATGTGTGCGCTGACGTACGCGCACTGCCCGCGCGCCCTCACCCCCCACCGCCGTAGACGAAAACCCGCCGACCTCCCGGCCACGACCTGATCGGAACGTGACCGCCGGGCCTCCGAGAGGACCACCTCCCGTGCCTGCTCCATCCGCTCTGCGCCGCGGTCTCGCGGTCATCGCCGCGCTCCCCCTGCTCACGCTGGCCGCCTGCGGCTACGGCTCCCAGGCCAAGGACGACGGCACCGCCGAGGTCGCGGCCGGGGCGAAGAAGATCGAGGGTCTCGACACCGTCAGGATCGGCTACTTCGGCAACCTCACCCACGGCACCGCTCTGGTGGGTGTGCAGAAGGGCTTCTTCCAGAAGGCTCTCGGCGCCACGAAGGCCGAGCCGGCCGTCTTCAACGCCGGCCCCTCGGAGATCGAGGCGCTCAACTCCGGTTCCATCGACATCGGCTGGATCGGCCCCTCCCCCGCGATCAACGGCTACACCAAGTCGGCGGGCAAGAACCTGCGCATCATCGGCGGTTCGGCGTCCGGCGGGGTGAAGCTCGTGGTGAACCCGGACAAGATCAAGTCGCTGAAGGACGTCGAGGGCAAGCGGATCGCGACCCCGCAGCTCGGCAACACGCAGGACGTGGCGTTCCTCAACTGGGCCGCGGAGCAGGGCTGGAAGGTCGACCCGCAGAGCGGCAAGGGTGACGTCACGGTCGTCCGCAGCGACAACAAGGTCACCCCGGACGCCTTCAAGGCCGGGTCGGTCGACGGCGCCTGGGTGCCGGAGCCGACCGCGTCGAAGCTGGTCGCCGAGGGCGGCAAGGTGCTGCTCGACGAGTCGGCGCTGTGGCCGGACAAGAAGTTCGTGATCACGAACATCATCGTGCGGCAGGACTTCCTGAAGGAGCACCCGAAGGTCGTCGAGGCGGTGCTCAAGGGCTCGGTCGAGACCAACAAGTGGATCAACGCCAACCCGGACGCGGCGAAGGAAGCGGCGAACAAGCGGCTGGAGGAGGACTCCGGCAAGGCGCTGCCGGCCGACGTGCTCGACCCGGCGTGGAAGTCGATCCGGTTCACCGACGACCCGCTGGCCTCCACCCTCGGCACCGAGGCGCAGCACGCGGTGAAGGCGGGGCTGCTGGAGACGCCGGACCTGAAGGGCATCTACGACCTCGCGCCGCTGAACAAGGTCCTGAAGGCCGAGGGCGAGCCCACGGTCGACGACGCCGGCCTCGGCGTGAAGTAAGCCCGCACCCCGAAGCCGCATTGTGAACAGTTCCCAGGAGGTGACGACCATGGCCACGACCCTCGCCAAGGCCGCCGACGGCACCGAGTCGGCCACGCACGCCGCCCGGATCGACCACGTGTCGAAGTCGTTCGCGGGCCCCGCCGGGCAGCAGCTCGTCCTGGACGACATCACCCTCGATGTCGCGCCCGGAGAGTTCGTCACCCTCCTGGGGGCCTCGGGCTGCGGCAAGTCCACCCTGCTCAACCTGGTGGCGGGCCTCGACCGCCCCAGCGCCGGCGAGATCGCCACGGACGGCCGTCCGGCGCTGATGTTCCAGGAGCACGCGCTGTTCCCGTGGCTGACCGCGGGCAAGAACATCGAACTCGCCCTGAAGCTGCGGGGCGTGCCGAAGGCCGAGCGCCGGGAGCGGGCCGAGGAGCTGCTCGAACTGGTGCGGCTGAAGGGCGCGTACGGCAAGCGGGTGCACGAGCTGTCGGGCGGTATGCGCCAGCGCGTCGCCCTGGCCCGAGCGCTCGCCCAGGAGAGCAAGCTGCTGCTGATGGACGAGCCGTTCGCGGCGCTGGACGCCATCACACGGGACGTGCTGCACGACGAGCTGACCCGCATCTGGCGCGAGACGCAGGTGTCCGTCCTGTTCGTCACGCACAACGTGCGCGAGGCGGTCCGGCTCGCGCAGCGCGTGGTGCTGCTGTCCTCCCGCCCGGGGCGGATCGCGCGTGAGTGGACCGTGGGCATTCCGCATCCGCGCCGCATCGAGGACACCGCCGTGGCGGAGTTGTCCGTCGAGATCACCGAAGAACTGCGTGGGGAGATCCGCCGTCATGGCCAGCACTGATTCGACGACCGTCGCCAAGGACGGCAGCGATCTCGCCGGGCTGGAGGCGGGCCTCGACGCGCTGGAGACGCGGCAGACGCTCCGCACGCCGTTCCGGCAGACCTTCGTCCAGAAGATCCTGCCGCCGCTCCTGGCCGTCGCGCTGGTCCTGGCGGTCTGGCAGGCGCTCGTCTCCTTCAAGATCGTCGACGATCCGACCAAGCTGCCCGCGCCGTCCGCGGTGTGGGACGTCGTCGAGACGGCGTGGCTCCAGGGCGAGTTGCTCGGCTACATCTGGACCAGCGTCTCGCGCGGTCTGCTCGGCTTCTGCTTCGCCCTGCTGATCGGCACGCCGCTGGGCCTGATCGTGGCCCGCGTGAAGTTCATCCGCGCGGCGATCGGGCCGATCCTGTCGGGCCTGCAGTCCCTGCCGTCGGTCGCCTGGGTGCCGCCGGCGGTGATCTGGCTGGGTCTGAACAACTCGATGATGTACGCGGTGATCCTGCTCGGCGCGGTCCCCTCGATCGCCAACGGCCTGGTGTCCGGCGTCGACCAGGTGCCCCCGCTGTTCCTGCGTGCGGGGCGCACGCTCGGCGCCACGGGTCTGAAGGGCACCTGGCACATCGTCCTGCCCGCCGCCCTGCCCGGCTATGTGGCGGGCCTGAAGCAGGGCTGGGCCTTCTCCTGGCGCTCCCTGATGGCCGCGGAGATCATCGCGTCCTTCCCCGACCTCGGCGTCGGCCTCGGGCAGCTGCTGGAGAACGGCCGCAACGCCAGCGACATGGCCATGGTGTTCGAGGCGATCCTTCTGATCCTCATCGTCGGCATCGCCATCGACCTGCTGATCTTCAGCCCGCTGGAGCGGTGGGTGCTGCGCAGCCGCGGCCTGCTGGTGAAGAGCTGAGTCCCATGACGAACCAGCCCGTTCTCCTCGTCATCGCCCACGGCAGCCGCGACCCGCGCCATGCGGCGACGGTGCACGCCCTGGTGCGCCGGGTGCGCGCGACGCGCCCCGACGTACGCGTGGAGACGGGCTTCCTGGACTTCAACGTCCCCTCGGTGCAGGGCGTCCTGGAGTCCCTGGCGGTGCAGGGTGTGCGCGACGTCGTCGCCCTGCCCCTCCTGCTCACCCGGGCGTTCCACGCCAAGGCGGACATCCCCGCGGTCCTCGCGGATGCGCCGCCGCAGCTGCGCATCCACCAGGCGGACGTCCTGGGCCCCTCCCCCCTGCTCACGGCGGCCCTCGAACGACGCCTCCACGAGGCGGGGCTGACCCCCGCCGACAAGTCCTCGACCGGGGTCGTCCTGGCCTCGGCGGGGTCCACCGACCCGGAGGCGATCGCAGTGATCGCAGACATCGCGCGGGAGTGGCGGCGCACCGGTTGGTGCGCCGTGCGGCCTGCGTTCGCCTCCGCTGGTTCTCCCGCGGGGTTCCCGCGCACCGAGGACGCGGTCCGCGAACTCAGGGCTCTGGGTTGCTCCCGGGTCGCCGTCGCCCCGTACGTCCTGGCCCCCGGATTCCTCCCGGACCGCATCGCCCGGGGCGCCGCGCAGGCGGATGTCCTGGCGGACGTCCTGGGCCCGGCCCCCGAGGTGGCGCGGGTGGTGCTGGAACGGTACGAGGCGGCACGGATGCCGTTGCCCGCGGCCGTGAGCGCCTGACGACTTCCCCGGCCCGGCCCGCGAACTCCGCTCGTCGGCGCCGCCGTCCCGGGCGTCACGATCGGCCTTGTGCCCGGCGGTTGATCGGGTAGCGTCGGAGAGCGACGCTGACCCCTCGTCCCGGCGCCGCCCCGAACCAGGCGCCTGGGAGGCCAGTTGGAGAGCGAGACCCGGCGGTCCGCGGTTCCCGGCGTCACCGTGCTGTCGATCGGTGTGGGCAGCTTCGACGACGGCTCCGACCTGGAGGAACTCGGTTTCGTTCCGGCGCGGATGAGCGAGCTGGAGGAGGCTTTCGACCGGCTCGGCGCCAAGGTCGGCACCTCGCTCGACCCGACGGAGACCGAGGTGGAGGCGCTCCTGCGCGGGCAACTCGTCGACAGCCCCCCGGCTTCCGGTGTCGTGGTCGTCCATCTCATCGGGCACGGCAGGATCGACCGGGGTCACCGGCTGTCGTTCGTCGCACGCGACAACCGTGAGGTGGACGTCGACCGGTGGATCGAGAAGGCGCAGCAGGAAGTCGAGCGCGGTGGTATGCGGCACCGTGTCGTCTTCCTCGTGGACACCTGCTCGGCCGGCGTGGCGACAGGCAGGCAGCCGTTCACCGAGATCGACGCGGACCGGGGGGTCTGGGCCCTGGGCGCCGCCGTCAGCGACTCCCCGACGGAACAAGGCCGGTTCAGTAGCAGGATCGCCGCGGCCCTGCACCGACTGGCCGACCTGGACCTCCACATCGACGAGGAGTCGATCAGCTTCAGCCGGTTCGTCCGCGAGCTCATCCGGGTGATCCGCAGCGACCCGGCCGATCAGCGCCTCTCCCTCGGCTTCAGTGTGGAACTGGGGGACGCCGACTGGCCGTTCCTGCCGAACCCCCGTCTGGTCGCCCTGACCGCGGAGCAGCTTCAGGCCCGGCGGCGCTCACTGGGCCACGTCCCCGGTGAGGGCGATTCCGGTGGGCGGACCGACGACACCGCCTACTTCGCCGACCGCGCCTCGGGCCGCGGCCTCGTCCCCGTCGACACCGGCATCGGCTTCTTCTCCGGCCGCACCTCGGAACTCACCCGCTACATGGAGTGGCTGTCCGGAACAGGTCCTCTGCTGACCGTCACGGGTGCGGCCGGTGCGGGGAAGTCCGGGCTCCTCGGGGTCATCGTCTGCGCCGCGGACCCCGGGCTGCGCCGGCGCTTCCGCGAGCTGTGGGAGTCGTCCGGGCTCGATCTGCCCGAGGTACCGGACGTCGTCGCGGTGCACGCGCGGCAGCGGTCGGCTCGGCAGGTGGTCGAAGCCATCGCTTCCGTGGTGGGGGCGCGGTGGCCCAGGCACACAGATGACCAGGAGGCGGGCAGCCGGGAGTGGAGCACGCCGCCGCAGACGGCCGAGGCGCTGCGCTTCTTGCTGGCTCGGGAACAGAAGGACCGTCTCATCGTGCTCGATGCCGTGGACGAGAGCACCGAGCCCCAGGCGGTTCTCCGGCTGGTGGCCGAGCTTCTGGCACCTCGGCCGGTGGGTGAGCAGTCCCTCCGTGTGCCGTGCAGGATCCTGCTGGGCGGCCGCCGGGAAGTGGTCACCGCGCTGTCGTCTCTTGAGGAGGCGGCCGACATCGACGGCGTCCACATCGACCTCGACTCGGCCGCACCCGCCGCGGTCGAACAGGACGTCCGGCGTTACGTCCAGCGGCTCCTCGCCACCCGGGAGCCCTACGCCACCGGCGAGTCCTCTCCGTTCACCGGACTGCTGGCCAGGAAGGGCGCGGCGTACATCGTGCGCGGCGCGCGACCGGACGAACCGTGGGGTCCGTTCCTGCTCGCCGGCCTGTACGTCCATTTCCTGCTGACTCTGAAGTACCCGCCCCGCGACGAGGTGGGTGCCGACATGTACGCCAAGGCGGCGTCGCCCGAACTGCCGGCGCTGCTCGAATCGATCCTGAAGACACGGCGCGACGACTACCCGCAGATGCGGGCGGTGCTCGCCGTGCTGGCCCGCTCTCGCGGTGACGGCATGCCACGCACGACCCTGAAGCGCTGCTTGCGGGCTCTGAACGTCGAATCCCTCGACGAGCGACTCTTCCAGGACACCCTGTGGGAGGCCTCGCCCTTCCTGCGGTACGGAAGCGACCCCCTAAGCGGTGAGACGCTGTACCGGCTCTTCCACCAGGGCCTGGTCGACTACCTGCACGACCATCCGACGGGTGAGGACCCGCTGGACGAGGCGGGGAGTCTCGCTCTCGAAGGAAGGCTGCTGTCGGAGCTCATCGAGCCGTACGCGTCGGCCGAGCCGGGACACGGCGCCTCCTGGGAGGCCGCCGAAGGCGAACCGTACGTGCTGCGTCACGCGTTGGGGCATGCCGCTCGGGCACGCTCCGTCGCGCATGCCGAGTCCCTGCTCACCGATCCGCACTTCCTCGTCCGGTTCGACCTCCGTGAGGACCATCGCGCTCTCGACCTCGTCCGCTCGGAGCAGGCTTCGGACTTTCTGCGGCTGCTCAGCGCCTCGTGGGCCACCCACGCCCGGTTGCACGGTGCCGCCGAACGCGCGTCGGTGTTCGCCTTCGACGCCGACCGGCTGGGGCTCTCCGATGTCCGGGAAGGCTTCAGCCGTATCGCGCAGGAGGCCGCCGTCCGGCCCGAGGACGCGACGTACTCGCTCCTGTGGTCGCGCGGCGGTCACGTGAACTCCAGCAGCCGCTCGGTCACGACCGCGGGCAGCGCGGTGTACGACATCGCGTTCTCCCCGGACGGCTCGCTGCTCGCCGCAACGACCAACCGCGGTGTGCAGGTGCTGGAGACGGAGACGTGGCGGTCGGTCGCACCCCTCTTCGGCAGGACGCCGCTCGGCGGGGTCCACAAAGTGGCCTTCTCCCCTGACGGCCGCCTGCTCGCCTTCTCACGAAACTCCTTCACACGGAGCGTGCAGCTGTGGGACGTGGAGAACCGCGTCCCGGCCGGGCCGCCCTGGGAGTGCAGGACCGGCATGGTACGGGCGCTCGCCTTCTCGTCCGACAGCCGTTGGCTCGCGGTCGTGAGTGAGGAACTCGGCGTCTCCGTGTGGGACATCACCGATGACTGCCCGTCCGAGGAGGCGCGGTGGGACCTCGGGGAAGCGGAGGACTTCACCAGAGTCCATGCTGTGGCCTTCAGCCCCCGGGGGAATCTGCTGGCAGTGGGTTCCTCCAACGGCACGACGCTCTGGGACGTCGCGGGCGGTGACCGCACACTCGTGGACGGTGAGGAGTACGCCCGATCGGTCTGCTTCTCCCCCGATGGCGGCCTTGTAGCCGTAGCGGCCCCAGGCCGGGTCGCCCTGTACTCGGTGGCCACGCGCACCCAGGTCGGCAGCCTGGATGTGCCGAGTGGGAACGACCTGGCCTTCACCTGTGACGGGAGCCTGCTGGTCGTAGGCGGCTGGAGGGACTTCCACATCATCGACACGGTGTCGATGCACCTCGTCAACCGGCTGCCGGTCGCGGCCAGGTCGGCCTCCATCGCCGTGCATCCCGACACCTCGGTGCTGGTGAGCGGTGACGAGGACGGTCATCTGCGGCTGTGGAAGAGCCTCACCGGGGAGGCGCGTCTGCCGGAGCTGCCGCGCTTCGACGAGGGCGTCGTCGGCTCACCCGACGGGCACTTCATCGCCGTCCATGATGTCGGCAACGGGCTGCTGAGTCTGCGGAACCCGGTCACGGGCGAGGAGATCGCCAGCTGCCCCTGGGCGGAACCGCTGGCACATCTGGCGAGCTCGCCCGACGGTTCCCTCCTGGCCGCGAGGTCGTTCCAGCGGCTGTGCGTCTTCCCCACCGACCCGGCGCTCCTGAGGGACTTCAGAAGCGTCTCCCTGTCGGACGAGCCGTCCTCCTTGCTCCCGCTCGTCTTCTCTCCTGACGGCAGGCTCATCGGCGTGGCCCTCGGAAAGCGAGGGAGCGTTCAGGTCGTCGAGGTCCGGGAGGCCCGGACGCTGAACCCCTGCGCAAGGATCCCGGTCGCCGGGCAGCTGTCATCGTTCGGGTTCGCCGGTCCTCAGCTCGTCTACGTCGTCGTCGACGGCGCCCTGGGCACCTACAGCTGCACTCCTCCGGAACCGGAGGCCCCGCTGCCATGACCCGCCTCCTCGGCATCCACGGCGTCCGCAACTACAAAGCCGCCGACACCACCCCCGACCTCGGCGGCAAACGCCTGCGCGCGGACTGGCTCGAAGCGCTCGGCGACAGGCTCCCCGGGCTCGAGCTCGAAACCGCGTACTACGCCGATCTTCTGCGCAGTGAGCGGCAGAATGACGAGCTGGACGACGCCGACGTGGTGCTGATCGAGCAGTGGGCGCGGGCCTGGGGGGTCGACCCGAGCGGTGTGCAAGGGACGGCGACCGGCTGGGTCCGGTGGGTCTGCGGGCAGATCGCTCGGCGATCCGGGCAGCGCCCCGCCGTCGTCGAGAAGACGGTCCGGATGTTCTTTCCCGAGGTGGGACGCTACTTCGCCGGCCGGCGGGCAGCGGTGCGCGAGCGAGTGGAGGAAGCGCTGCTCCGGCACCGGCCCGACGTCGTCGTCGCGCACTCACTGGGCAGCGTCGTCGCCTACGAGGCCCTGCACGAACTGGCGGACGAACTGGACGTGAGGCTGCTGCTCACCCTCGGCTCGCCGCTGGCCCTCCCCCACGCGGTGTTCCACCGCCTCGACCCCGTCCCGTGCGACGGGAAGGGCGCGAAGCCCACGGCCGTGCGGCGGTGGGTGAACGTCGCCGATGCCGGGGACTTCGTGGCCATCCCCAAGGGGGCGGTGGCCCGGGTGTTCCCTGGAGTCGAGGAACTGCCGGAGATCAGCATCGCGCCGGCCTGGCCGCACGGCGTGCGCGACTACCTGCGCCACCGCACGGTGTCCGAGACCATCACGACAGGGATGCGGACGGGCTGACCGTCACGCCGCCGGTTCCTCGTGGGGTTCCGGCTGGAGGGCGAAGGAGTACGGGGCCCAGGGGCCGGTGATCTCCACACGGAGGCCGGGGACGCCCCGGGCTGCCGCGAGGATGCCCGCGCGGAACGCGACGACGCGCTCGGCCGGGACGAGGTAGGCGTCGTTGGCGACGTTGGTGCCGGGGGCCGAGCCCGCCAGGCTGCCGCGTTCGGGGGTGTGGGCGACGCGGTCGACGGCGAGGGTTCCGGCCGTTTCGGTGAGGCGGCCCGCGGCCTGCGCGACCGTACGCCAGGCCTCCTCGTTCCTGCGCTGTCTGCGGCGGCGGATCACCTGGTAGGCGCGGCCCACTCCGAGGCCGGTGACCGGCTCCTGTGCGGGCTCAGGGTCGGCCTCGGGCGGGGTGATGTCCGGGGCGGCGTAGATCTTGACGCCGAGTTCGACATGGCCCGTGAGGCGGTCGAGGAGGGAGAGGAAGTAGCCGCGGCGGGTGTCGAGGGCCTGGCGGGCGCGGTCCTCGTCGCGGAAGACGGTGGCCAGGCGCAGGGGCAGCACGGCAGTACCGGAGGCGACCAGGGCGGCCACCACGGCGTGGTGGGAGCGGACCGTGGACTCCAGCCAGTCCACGTCGGCGAGGTGGGCCTGGAGGGGAGCGTCGGCGTAGTCGGCCGGCGGGACGTGGCCGACGGCGAAGGCGAGCTGGGGGCCGCTGAAGGCCGGGGCGACCAGGTGGATCGGCTCTCCGGCGACACCGCGCAGGTGGGCCGTGGCCGCCGCGGCCTCGGGCGTGCGGCGCAGGACCGCGTAGGTGTAGACGAGGTTCGTGTCGCTCATGACTGCGGGCTCCTGTCGGTGGCCGTGCGTTCCTCTCGCGAGACTCCGTTCTCGTGCCGTCCGTCCGTAGGTACGCGGGGGACGGCACAAGCGTTCAAGGAACGGCCGGCGGGTTGGCGTGGCCCCGGGGGGTGGGGCCGAGGGGCCCGGCATGAGCGACGCCTTCTTCCCGCGGCGGACGCCGTACGGCGATCCCGGGGACCTCGGCGGGGAAGGGGCTGCCCCGTGAGCCGCACGAGGCAGCCGCGACGGTCAGGGGCCTGGTCGGCCGACGGGGCGAGGGCGGCCTCTTCGCTTCGGGGACCCGCGGCTGACCGTGCCGGCCGAGATCACGTCGCACACGCCCCGCCCGGGGGACCGGGTCACGTTGCCCGTGTGCTGAACGGGGTCGCCTGGTGGAAGTAGAGCAGCCAGCGGCCCTCGGTGCGCCGCCACAGTGAACTGCGGTGTGCGCGGCTGCCGTCGTACTCGGTGTCGTAGGTGAGGTGGACCAGGTCGGGGGCGAGCTGCACGCCTCTCAGGGCGGAGACGGCGACGGGCTCGGCGCCGGGCTCGGCCGTGGCGGCCAGGGAGGCGATGATGGCGGCCCGGCTCCAGTGCCGGCCGGAGGCTCCGAACTCGTGGAAGTCGGGGTGCAGCAGCGCCCCGACCCGTTCGGGCGACCGGCGGACCTTCGGGGTGAGCAGGGCGAGTTCGCCCTCCATCGCGGACTCGACGGCCGGGTTGCGCTCAGGCACCTGTCATCTCCACCAGTTTGACGACGGTGTTCCAGTTGCGGGTCGTGGCGATCACGCCTTTGCCGATGCGCGGTTTCGACAGGTGTTCGGCCAGTTTGGAGCGGCCCAGGCCGTTCGGGGCGTACAGGTACAGGGCCCGGTCGCCGAGGCGGAACTCCTCGGGGAGGTAGGCGTCCCGGTCGATCTCCGCGAAGCGGTCGGGGGTGACGGGCGCGGAGAAGTAGGTGACGTGGAGCTGTTTGGGCTCCAGGTCGGCGGCGGGGAACGGACAGGCTTCGGCGATCGCCCGCAGATACGCGTGGTCGCGCACGATCACGTCGACGCCGAAGCCGAAGCGCTTCTCGATGGCCTGCGCGATCTCGCGGGCCAGCGACTCCTCGCCGCCGTGGCCGGAGGAGAACACGGCCTGGCCGCTCTGCAGGTAGGTGCGGACGTCGTCGTGGCCGAGGTCCGCCAGGAGCGTGCGCAGGTCCGCCATGGGGACCTTCCTGCTGCCGCCCACGTTGATTCCGCGCAGCAGGGCCGCGTATGTCGTCGTCATCCACTCACGATAAAGCGGCCGTCGTGCCCCGTGGGGGTGGGCACGACGACCGCCGCGGGCAGCTGCCCGGCCCGTAAATTACTCACCGGTCTTCGCGTGGCACAACCGTCTGCCCAGGATCCACACACCCGAGGAGCCCGAAATGTCTGACGATAGGTGTAAGGGACCACAGTGGGTGGGGGTCCTCCCCAGTGGGGAGAGGGCTCGCTCCATCGGGATGAGTCCGGGCCCCGCCAGTTCACCGGACAGCACGACGAGATGGCTTTATCCGACCCATACCTTCGAAGCGAGAGGGGGCGGCAGGGGGCCGCCACCGCATCTCGAGGGGGCAAGCCCGTCATGGGGAACCGAGACAAACGGGTGCGGGGCCTCGCCGCCCGGGCCGGCGGCTGGAGCGCCCGGCACCGATGGGCTGCCGTCGGAATCTGGGTCCTGTTCGTCGTCCTGGCGATGGGGCTCGGTTCGGCAGCGGGCCGGGTCGACGTCAAGGACAGCGACCAGCTGAAGGGCGAGACGCACACCGCCGCACGGATCGTCGAGGACGCCGGGATCGACGAGCCGGCCAGTGAGAACGTTCTGATCCAGGCCAAGGGCGGTGACCTGAAGGCGACGGACGCCGAGTTCCGGGACGCCGTCGACGCCGTCGTGCGCGCGGTCGAGGGGACCGGCCGGGTCACCGAGGTGGCCTCGCCGTACGACACGAAGACGATCTCCAAGGACGGCCGCAGCGCGCTCGTGCAGTTCGACATGCGCGGCGAGCCGGACACCGCCGGCGAGCGGGTCGAGCCGGTGCTGAAGGCCGTCGAGGGGGTCCAGCAGGACCACGATGCGCTGCGGATCGAGGAGATCGGCGGCGCCAGCATGATGAAGACGTTCGACGACGCGTTCGGCGACGACTTCAAGAAGGCCGAGTACTCCGCGGTGCCGGTGGCCTTCGGCATCCTGCTCATCGCGTTCGGCGCGCTGGTCGCGGCGCTGCTGCCGGTGGTGCTGGCGATCACCGCGATCATGGCGACGATGGGCCTGATGGGCGTCGTCAGCCACGTCATGCCGATGAGCGACACCGCGAACTCCGTGATGCTGCTGGTCGGTCTGGCCGTCGGCGTCGACTACTGCCTGTTCTACCTGCGCCGCGAGCGCGAGGAGCGCGAGGCCGGCCGGGACGCGCAGACGGCCCTGAGGATCGCCGCCGCGACCAGCGGCCGGGCGATCGTCGTCTCGGGTGTCACGGTGTGCGTGGCGATGGCGGGCATGCTGTTCACCGGCCTCGCCGAGTTCGAGGCGATGGGCCTGGCCTCGCTGATGGTGGTGGCCGTGGCGATGGTGGGGTCCGTGACCGTGCTGCCCGCGCTGCTGTCGCTGCTCGGCGGGCGCGTCGAGAAGGGCCGCATACCGTTCCTGCGCAGGCGCAAGCGGAGCGGCGGCGGTCAGGACAGCCGGTTCTGGACGGCCGTGCTGCGGCGCGTCCTCGCCAGGCCGGTGATCGCGGTGGCGGTCGCGACCGGAGCGCTGCTGGCCATCGCGGCTCCCGCGCTCGGTATGAAGACGCAGCAGCTCACGCTGGACCAGGAGTTCGGCGACTCGCTGCCGATCGTCCAGACGTACAACCGGCTCAACGAGGCCTTCCCGGGCGGTTCCGAGCCGGCCGAGGTGGTCGTGAAGGCCGACGACATCAACGCGCCCGAGGTGAAGTCCGCGCTCGCCGACTTCCGTGACCGGGCGATCAGTTCGGGCGCCTCGCGCGGCCCGGTGGAGATCAAGCTGCACGACGCGCAGAACGTGGCGTTCGTCTACGTCCCACTCGTCGGCGGTTCCGACCTGGACAAGGCGGGCGCGAGCCTGGACAAGCTGCGTGACGAGGTGCGTCCGGCCACGCTCGGCAGGGTCGACGGGGTCGAGGCGCCCGTCACCGGGCAGGTCGCGGGTTCCAAGGACTTCAATGACCAGCTGGCGGGCGCCGTCGTCCCGGTGTTCGCGTTCGTCGTGGTCTTCGCCTTCGCGCTGATGCTGCTGTCGTTCCGCTCGCTGACCATCGCCATCACGTCGATCGTGCTGAACCTGCTGTCGGTGGGTGCCGCCTACGGCATCCTCGTCGCCGTCTTCCAGCACGGCTGGGGCGCGTCCCTGGTGGGCGCGGAGGGCGTCGGCGCGATCATCACCTGGCTGCCGCTGTTCCTCTTCGTCATCCTGTTCGGCCTGTCGATGGACTACCACGTGTTCGTGGTCTCCCGGATCCGCGAGGCGCGGCTGCGGGGGCTGACGACGAAGGACGCGATCCGGCACGGCGTGGTCACCACAGCCGGGGTCGTCACCAGTGCCGCGGTCATCATGGTCGCCGTGTTCGCGATCTTCGGAACGCTGTCCATGCAGTCCATGAAGCAGATGGGTGTCGGCCTCGCGGCGGCGGTGCTCATCGACGCGACGATCATCCGGGGCGTGCTGCTGCCGGCCGTGATGGCGCTGCTCGGCGAGCGCAACTGGTACCTGCCGAAGTGGCTGCACCGGCTGCCGGACCTCACGCACGACGAGACGCCGCAGGCGGTCGCCGGACCGGCGGCGCGGGACGACGAGGGCGAGCCCCTCAAGGTCTGATCTCCGCGGCGGAGACAAGGGCCCGTTGGTTGCCGGGGCAACCAACGGGCCCTTCGCTGCCCCGTGTCAGGTCCCGTGTCAGGCGCCCTGCGTCAGGTCCCCTGTCAGGTGCCCTGTGTCAGGTCAGGCGCCGCACCTGGAGGACCTCCGCGTCGCAGCGCACGATCTCCAGCTCCCGGTCCGGGCGGGCGCCCCCGAAGGTGAGCGCGATGCGACGGCCCGGCAGGAGCCGCCAGCGACCGGGCACGGCTCCGGGGGCGTCACCGCGTCCCAGCGGATGGTCGACGAAGGTGCCGTCGGGCGCGAATTCCATACCGCGGCGCCCGCGCGCGGGCGGGAAGGGGAAGTCCTCGGGCCGGTAGACCCGCACGTCCTCGTGGTCCTCCTCGTAGGAGTGGAGCCACGGGCGGAACAGGCCCGTCGGGGGCTCTCGCATGCCCGGCCACCTCACTTGCCCGAAGCCGTCCACATTGCTGCTCTTGCACCGAAGTGACTAGAATTACCAGTGTATGGGTCCGGAGGGAACGGGCAACCGAACGCTCCGCCCGGCGTCGCCCGGCCCTCGCCGCGCGTGACAGACGCGCAGTTCCGCAGCCGCGTGTGCGGCACACTCCCAGCTCCCCCGAGGGGCAGCCATGTCCGATGCGCAGGCGTTCCTTCGCGCCACCTCGCCCGACTACAGCCGCTGGTGCGGCGCCATGGAGGTACACCGCAGACTCCTCACCCTGAACCCGGAGTACGCCGAGAACCGGGCCCTGATCGAGAACACCGCGTTCGCCTACGAGTCGATGGAGCAGGTCACCGCCCGCCAGGGCCTCATCGACATCCCCGTCGTCGTGCACGTCGTGCACAACACCCCCGAGCAGAACGTGAGCGACGCCCAGATCCACAGTCAGATCGACGTGCTCAACCAGGACTTCCGCGCGAGCAACCCGGACGTGAGCAAGGTACCGGCGGTCTGGCAGGATCTGGTGGCCGACGCCCGCCTGCAGTTCCACCTCGCCCGGACCGACCCGCTGGGCCGCCCCACGGACGGCATCACGCGGACGCAGACCACGAACCCGGGCTGGGACACCGACGACCTGGTCAAGTTCAGCCTCAGCGGCGGTCAGGACGCCTGGCCGGCGGACATCTACCTGAATCTCTGGGTCTGTCAGCTGCGCCGCGGGCTGCTGGGCTACGCCCAGTTCCCCGGGGGCGCCGCCTCCACCGACGGCGTGGTGGTCACGCACACCGCCCTCGGGACCACCGGCACCGCCACCGCGCCGTTCGACGGCGGCCGCACGGCTGTGCACGAGATCGGGCACTGGCTGAACCTGCGGCACATCTGGGGCGACGACGACGAGGGCTGCAACGGCAGCGACTTCGTGGCGGACACTCCCAACCAGGCCGGAGCGAACGCCGGTTCGCCCCGCTTCCCCCATGTGACGTGCGGCAACGGGCCCGACGGCGACATGTTCATGAACTACATGGACTACACCGACGACGCCGCGATGTTCATGTTCACCAAGGGCCAGTCGGCGCGCATGGACGCCACGCTCGACAACGCCCGCCTGACCCTCACCCGTCAGGCCGTCGCGGTGTGACGACGGCCTGACGCGGCAGGGCGGCTTCAGCCGCGCCGGGCGGGCAGTTCGGCCTCGATGAGGTCGGCGGCGCGCCCGGTGCCGCCCTCCTCGGCGGTCCGGGCCTGGAGTTCCTTCAGACGGCGGGCCACCTCCGGGTCGCCGGTCAGGGCGAGGGCCGCCGCGCGCAGGGTCTCGCCGGTCGCCTCCTCCGTGGGCAGGTAGCGGGCCACACCGAGACCTTGGAGCATCTCCGCGTTGCCGAACTGGTCCACGGCCTGCGGTACGGCGATCATCGGAGTGGCGGTGGCGAGGCCCTCCTGGCTGCCGCCGGCGCCCGCGTGCGTGACGAACAGGTCGGCCTGCTTCAGGATCGCCAACTGCGGTACCCAGGTGCGCACCTCGACGTCTGCCGGGACGTCGGCGAATTCCGCCGGGTCGACGTGCTTGCCGACCGAGAGCACCAGGTGCCAGCCGGGCAGGTCGCCGAACGCCTCGACGCACGCCCGGTAGAAGCCGGGCTGCTTCGTGAAGGCCGACCCGAGGGACACGAGCACGACCTTCTCCGCGTCGGCCGGCCGCCGCCACTCCCCCTCGGCGGTGCGATCGCCCTGGCAGGCGCCGACGAACGAGTACACCCGCTCGTCGACACGGTCCGCGTTCGGCTGGAGCGCCTTGGGGAGCAGGACGATCGAGCGGTCGGGCCGGCCCCCGAAGTCGTCGGGGTGCAGGGTGATCCCGTTCTCCTCCAGCCAGGCCTGGAAGCGGGCGTAGTAGGCCTGCCCCCGCTCGGTCTTCTTCGGCTCCTCCCACAAGGGCCGGGCGACCTCCTCCTCGTACCCCTCCCAGGCGACCATGGCCGGTGACAGGGAGACCGCGGGGACGCCCCAGCGGTGGGCGAGGACCCGGCCCGGGTAGGAGGCGATGTCGTGCAGGACGAGGTCCGGCTCGTCGCCCTCGTAGGCCTCGGTCAGCTGCGGGAGGGCCTGGATCGCGTCGTCGAGGAACGGCTCCACGTTGTCCAGCAGCGTGCTCCCCCACGCCTCCGGGTCGTCGTCGGGCGAGGGCAGCGTCGACGTCCAGGGCTTCACCTCGGCACCGGTGCCCGCGACCTTGTCCGCGAAGGCGGGCGGGATGGCGTAGGTCACCCGGTGGCCGCGCGCCACGAGCTCGCGGATCACCTCCAGACTCGGGTTCACGTGGCCGTGGGCGGCGATGGAGAACATGGCGATGTGCGCGCGACTGGTCATGCGCCGACCGTACGCGAGACGAGACGTCTCGTGCAACCTTTCAGGCCGACGAGGTCAGCGCCTCGTGCAGGCGCAGCCACCGCGCCGGGGCCACCTCGCCCACCAGCACGCCCCGGTCCAGCCGCGCCGCCCGGAACGCGGCGTCCACCCGCCGCCTCGGATGGGCCCTGCGCAGCGAGGCGTGCAGTGAGCCGCCCACCCCGGAGAAGCCCAGCTCGACCAGGGACCGCCAGCTGCGCCAGGCGCCGTCGTCGAGCAGCGGGGTCTCACGCCGCTCCACGCGGAGCACGCCGGCGTCCACGCGCGGCACCGGCCGGAAGCTGCGCCGGCCGACCCGGCCGAGCAGCCGCCACTCGAAGCGGGGCCAGCTCCGGATCGTGAGCAGCGTCCAACTGCCGTAGTCCCCGGTGCGTTTGCGGGCGTACTCGAGCTGGGTGAGCAGGGTGGCGTCGGTGAGGGCGGGGGCGCGCAGACACCAGTCGACGACGTCCGCGGTCCGGGAGAACGGCACGTTCCCGGCGACCGAGAAGCCCGTGCGGGGCGGACGCGCGGCCAGGAAATCACCTTCGACGACAAGCACCTGCGGGGTGCCGGAGAACCGGGCGCGCAGCACGGGCGCGAGCCGCGGGTCGATCTCGTACGCGCGCAGCTCCTGGCAGCGCGCGGCCAGTGGGGCGGTCAACGCTCCCTTGCCCGCGCCGACTTCGAGCAGCAGCGGGACGGGGCCCGGCCGTGGGACGGCGAGCCGGGCGAAGCGTTCCGCGGCGGCACGGTCGGCGAGGAAGTTCTGCGAGAGGGCGCGGGAGAGCGCGGTGGGGCGGGCCATGGCCTGCGGGTCCTTGTCTTCCGGAAGGTGGAGAAGGGCAGACGGGGGCCCTGACCGGAAGACAGGTGGGAACGAGGGAGGGCGGGACGCCGGGCTCAGTGCCTCAGCGGGTGTGGCTCCCCGGGCCGGTCAGGGCTCCGGGGCGGCGGCGCGTCCTGGCGGAGTGCGCACAGCCCCGGGCGGGACCGGAGATGTAGATCGCGTTGATACCCACGAGCAGCACGCTAGGCGGCGCCGGTGCGGACGGACAACGGGTTTTCCGGGTCAGCGCTGATAGCGGGCGAGCACCAGGTTGCCGTCCTCCTCCAGCCGTTCGCGCAGTTCACCGAGACCGATGGCTCCGCTGTAGTACTCCTGCAGGGCGGGGGTCGCCACCTTGTCCTTCCACTCGGGGTAGCCCCGGACCGTCTGCGCGGGTGCCGGGCGCAGACGGACGGCGAGGGCGGTGCCGGTGGCCCAGCCGTGCCGCGTGGTGCGCAGGGCGGGGTCTCCCAGCGCCTGGGTGCCCGTGGGCAGCATCCAGTCGCCGAGGGCGAGGCGGACCATGTTCTTCGGCCGCAGCAGGAAGTCGAGGAATTGCGCGGCTTCCTTCTTGTGCGGGCAGTCCTCGGCGATGGAGAGGGTCTGGGGGCTGACCCCCTGGGTGAGTCCGGCGGCTCCTGCCGGGGCGGGCAGCACCTGCCAGTCGAAGCCCTCCGGGGCCTGCTGGACGATCTGCTGACGGTAGGAGAAGCCGAGCGGGACCATCGCGTACCGGCCTGCGAAGAAGCCGGGCAGCGTGTCGGAGCCGCCGCTGCCCAGGGTGGTGGGCGAGGCGCTGCGGTCGGTGTTCGCCTGGTCGTGGATGGTGCGGGGCACCAACTGGTCGGCTGCCTCGAACCGGACCGTCACCTTGCCGTCCGGCCCGCGGTGGAAGAGCTGTCCGCCCGCCGACAGGGAGAGGTTGAGCGTGGCGGAGACGGGTTCCTTCAGCGGCCAGGCGACGCCGTACTTCCCCGGGCCGCTGAGGCGTTCGGTGATCCGGCGGAACTCGGCCCAGCTCCAGGGATCTTCGGGGGTCGGGATCCGCACGCCGGACTGCCGGAGCCACGTCGCGTTGGCGATCAGCACGCGCGGTTCCTGGAGGAACGGCACGCCGTAGACGCCGTCCCCGAAGGTGGTCGTCTCCCAGCTGCGCCGCGGAATGTCCGACTTCAGCCGGGCCGGCAGCAGGCCGGTGAGGTCGGCCAGGTGGCCGCCGTAGGCGAAGTCCGCGAGGTCGTCGGAGGCGTCGTGGATGATGTCGGGGGCCTCGCCGCCCTCGAACGCGGTGAGGAGCTGGTCGTGGACACTGTCCCAGGTGCCCTGGACGTACTCGACCCGGACGTCCGGGTGGGTGGCGTTCCACTCCTTCACCAGTTGCCGGTTGGCCTCGACGGACTCCTCCTGCCAGGCCAGGGACTGGAAGCGCAGGGTGATCCGGCCGTCGTCGCGGGTGCCGCCGGAGGAGCAGCCGGCGAGCAGCAGCAGGAGGACCAGGGCCAGCATGCGTGCGCGCATCAGCTCTTCACCGCCCCGGTGAGCATGCCGCCCGTGATCCGCCGCTGGATGACCGCGAAGACGACCAGGGAGGGCAGGGTCGCGAGGAACGCGGCCGCCGCGAGCGGTCCGAGGTCGGCGACGCCCTCGGCACCGATGAAGTGGGTGAGGATGACGGGAAGCGTCTGTTTCTCCGGCGTCTTGAGGAGCACGAGCGCGAAGAAGAACTCGTTCCACGCCGTGATGAACGCGAACAGCCCGGTCGCCACGATGCCCGGCGCGAGCAGCGGTGCCGTCACCGAGACCAGGGTCCGCACCCGGCCCGCCCCGTCGACCGCCGCGGCCTCCTCCAGTTCGGGCGGCACGGCCCGTACGTACCCGGCGAGCATCCACAGCGCGAAGGGCAGCGCCCACACCACGTACACCAGCACCAGTCCCGGCAGGGAGTTGATCAGCCGGAGGTTCTTCAGCACCAGGAACAGCGGGATGATCAGCAGCACGAACGGGAACGCCTGGCTGACCACCACCCAGCCGGTCACCGCCTTCGCGAGCCGGGTACGGCGCCGGGCGACGACGTACGCCATCGGCGTCGCGATCAGGACGGCGACGACGGCCGCCGCGAGAGCGGCGAGCAGGGAGTTGAGGGCGGCCTGCAGCAGCGGCTGTTCGTCGAACGCCTGCCGGAAGTTGCCGAGGGTGGGGTCTTCGGGGATCCACGTCGGGTGCAGGCTGCCCAGCTCGCGTGGGGGCTTGAACGCGGTGGAGATGAGCCAGAGGAACGGGAAGGCGAGGAAGACGAGGTACGCGAGCAGCGCGGTGTACTGGCCGATGCGCGCGGGCGTGCTGGTCCTCACGCGTCGTCACCTCCTCTGAGGCGGCCGGCGAGGAACACGGCCAGGGCGATCGATATCCCGGCCACCATCACGCAGCCCATCGCCGCCGCGTAGCCGAACTGCCCGTAGCGGAAGGCCTCCTCGTAGGCGAAGAGCATGGGCAGCCGGGTTCGGCCGCCCGGGCCGCCGTTGGTCAGGACGTAGACCAGGGCGAAGGAGTTGAAGTTCCAGATCAGGTTGAGCGCGGTGATGGCGAGGGCGATGGGTCTGAGGGCGGGCCAGGTGACCGTGCGGAAGCGGCGCCAGGCGCCCGCGCCGTCGACGGCCGCCGCCTCGTGCAGTTCGCGCGGGGTGTTCTGCAGCCCGGCGAGCAGCGCGACCGTCGTCTGCGGCATGCCGGCCCATACGCCGACGACGATCACGGCGGGCAGTGCCGTCGCCAGTCCGCTGAGCCAGTCCCGGCCGCTGCCCAGACCGATGTCGCGCAGGGTCTCGTTGAGGATGCCCGCGTCCGGGTTGTAGACGAGCCGCCACATGATGCCGACGACGACCTCGGGCATGGCCCACGGGATGATCGCCAGGGCGCGGGCGAGCCAGCGCAGCCGCAGGTCCTGGTTGAGCAGCAGGGCGAGGCCCAGGGCGAGCAGGAACTGCGGCACGGTCACGCCGACCGCCCACACCAGCCCGATCCGGAACGACTCCCAGAACAGCGTGTCGTGCAGCAGGTCCCGGAAGTTGAGGGCGCCGGTCCACCGGGTGGGCTCGGTGCGGCCCGACTGGGCGTCGGTGAAGGCCAGCAGGATGCCGTACAGCAGCGGTCCGACGCTGAGGACGAGGATCGGGATCAGAGCGGGAAGCACCAGGAACCAGGCACCGTGGTCGACGGCTCTCCGGGGCCGGTCCCGGCCGGGTCTGCGGCCGGCCCTCCTCACCGGTGGCGAAGGTGGCGACGCCTCGGTCACCGGTGTCACGGAATCAGCCCCTTTGCACGCTCGCCCGGCCTGGTCATGCTCGTGAAGGCCAGGTGCCTCGTCAAGGCACCGCGTATGCCGCCCGACCTGTGCCGATGCGACACTGACCGGTGGATGGCCGGAACCCGACGGTCGGGGCGCGGACGACGGAGGCGGACGATGGACGAGGCGCGGGCGCGGGACGTACTGGCGGCGGCCGGGGTGCTGCCCGGTGCGGCCGGGGAGGCGCGGTTGCTCGCCCTGGGCGAGAACGCGGTGTTCGCCGCCGGTGACCTGGTCGTCAAGGTCGGCCGCGACGCCGAGCTTCTGGACCGGGCGCGCCGCGAACTGGACATCGCGGTGTGGCTCGCCGAGGCGGGCGTGCCGGCGGTGCGGGCTGCCGAGCCGGAGGCGCTGCTGGCCGACGGGCATCCGGTGACGGTGTGGCATCGGCTGCCGGATGCCGTACGGCCCGCCGAGCCGCGCGATTTGGCCGAACTGCTACGGGTCGTACATGCCACGCCTCTTCCTCCCTTCGACCTTCCGGGCCGTGACCTGCTGGGCGGTGTGGAGCGGTGGCTGCGGTTCGCGGGGGACGCGATCGATCCCACGGACGCCGCGTATCTGCGCGAGCGACGGGATGCCTTCGCCGCTCGGGCCGCCGCGCTCACGCCGCAACTGCCGCCGGGGCCGATCCACGGGGACGCGCTGCCGCGCAATGTGCATGTCGGACCCGACGGGCCCGTGCTGGTGGACCTGGAGACGGTGTCCGCGGATCTGCGCGAGCACGATCTCGTGGTGATGGTGCTGTCCCACGACCGGTACGGGCTCGGGGACGAGGCCTACGCGTCGTTCGCGCGGACCTACGGCTGGGACGTGCGCGAGTGGGAGGGCTGCCGGGTGCTGCGCGGAGCCCGGGAGACGGCCAGTTGTGCCTGGGTCGCCCAGCATGCGCCGGGCAATCCGAAGGCGCTGGCCGAGTTCGAGCGGCGGGTGCGGTCCTTGCGGGACGGCGACGAGACGGTGCGGTGGTATCCGTTCTGACCGCCACACCGGGCGCCTGCCCGACCGCCTGCCAGACCGCCTGACCGCCTGCCAGACCTCGGCGCTGCCTGAAGGTGTGATCGCCCGGCCGCCCGGCAGACGCCTCAGACCGGCTCGTCCGCCGGCTCCCGCAGGGGCCACGTCCCGTCGACGGAAGCGGTCGGATCACCCTTGCCGCGCAGGAAGGCCTGGAAGTCCGCCGCCCACTGCGCGTACCACTCGATCTGGCGGTGGTGCAGGGCCGCCGGGCCGAGGGTGGCGATCTTGGGGTGGCGGTCGGCTATCGCGCCGGCCAGGCGGGCCGCCGCCAGGGCGTCGGCCATGGCGTCATGGGCCGCGTCCAGGACGACGCCGTACTCGGCGCAGACCGCCTCGAGGTTGCGCTTGCCTCGGCGGTAGCGGTCGACCCAGCGGTCGATGGTGTACGGGTCGATGACCGGCGCCGGGTCCGCGCCGCCCAGACGGTCGCGCAGCGACGGCAGGCCGTGCCGCCGCAACTCCGCGGAGAGCAGGGTGAGGTCGAAGGCCGCGTTGTAGGCGACGACCGGCACGCCCGTCTTCCAGTAGGAGGTGAGGACGTCGGCCAGCGCGTCCGCCACCTGGTCGGCGGGTCTGCCCTCGGCCGCCGCCCGCTCGTTGCTGATGCCGTGCACCGCCACCGCGTCCTCGGGGATCAGCACTCCCGGGTCGGCCAGCCACTCCCGGCGCCCTATCGGCTCTCCGCCCCTGACCTCGATCACGGCCCCCGTGACGATGCGCGCCTCGCGCGGATCGGTGCCCGTCGTCTCCAGGTCGAAGCCGACCAGCAGCTCCCGGTGCCAGCCCATGGGCCGTCCCCCTTCTTGTGGTGCGTTCCCCCAGTGGTCCCCACCTTCCCACGCACCACTGACAACCAGAGGACCGCGTTCCGCTTACCCGCGGCGGCAGGCCCCGGAACCACCGTGCAGCACGGCACAGTTCAGGACACCGGACGTGAATCCGCCCACATCACCTCGAACTCCTCGCGATAGGTGGGGAAGAGGCCCGCTTCGTCCATCTCACCCGGCTTGACCACCTTGCCGCTGTTGCGCAGGACGAAGACGGGCGCCTCCATGCCCCGGGTGCGGCGCAGATAGCTCTGCACGACCGCGATGCCGTCCGCGCCGTCGCCGTCCACGAGATACGCCGTGAAGCGGGGGGTCTCGTCGAAGACCTGGATCTCGAAGGCCCCCGGGTCGCGCAGCCGGGCGCGCACCCGGCGCATGTGCAGGATGTTCATCTCGACTGCCCGGCTCAGCTCGCCGCGCTTGATGCCGAGCTCCCGCTCGCGGCGCTTGACCGCGCTGGAGGCCGGGTTGAGGAACAGCAGCCTGACCCGGCAGCCGGACTCGGCCAGCCGCACCAGCCGCCGGCCGGAGAAGTTCTGCACGAGCAGGTTGAGGCCGATGCCGATGGCGTCGAGGCGGCGGGCGCCCCCGAAGATGTCCTCGGCGGGGAACTGCCGCATCAGCCGCACCCGGTCCGAATGGACGGCGACCACGTCGGCGTACCGGTCGCCGACCAGGTCCTCGACCGCGTCGATGGGCAGCCGGCGCGCGGAGGGCACGTCACCGCCCGCGCCGAGCATCTCCAGCAGCCGGGCCGAGGCCCGCTCGGCCTGGCTCAGCACGGCCTCGGACAGGGCCCGGTTGCGGGAGACGACGTTCCGGGTGACCTCCAGCTCGTCCAGGGCGAGTTCGACGTCCCGGCGGTCGTCGAAGTAGGGCTCGAAGCACGGCCAGTGCTGCACCATCAGCTCGCGCAGCTGGGGCAGGGTGAGGAAGGAGAGCACGTTGTCGTCGGCCGGGTCGAGCAGGTAGCCCTTGCGGCGGCTGACCTCGCGGACGGCCACCGCGCGCTGCACCCACTCCTGGCCGGCCGGTCCGGCTGCGGCCACCACCCAGTCCTCGCCGTGGACGGGTTCGTAGACGGGCCGCAGCACGGCGGCGACCACCGCGCGCAGCCGCTGTTCGACGAGGTTGAGCCAGATGTAGGCCCGGCCGGCCCGCTGGGCGCGGGTGCGCACCTCGCGCCAGGCGTCGGCGTCCCAGTCCAGCTCCGGGCCGATCGAGCCCGTCGCGTCCATCGGCCGCGCCAAGGACACGGCACCGGTCGGGACGTCTGCGGAGTGCCCCTCGTGACCCTCGTCACCAGGGGGCAGCTCCAGCCCTCCCGAGCCCACCCGCGCACCGCCTTCCGCTCCCCCGAGCACTCCCCTTGTCAACGATCAAGGAAGGGTACTCCGGGAGCGGTCGGCGGTGCAGCCGGATGGGCAGGGTCGATCTCAACGGCGGGGCTGCCAGTGCCCGTTCTGCCAGCCGAGCTCCGCCGGAGTGAGCGGATTCATGGCGGTGACGTCGCGCGGGGCGATGGAGAAGCCCTGCCAGTGGACGGGCATGGGCTGCTGGTCCTCGTCCCGGGCTATGTGGTGGAAGCCGATGTTCATCCAGACCACCGGGTGGGTCAAGGCCTGTCCGTTCACCCACTTGTCCACGGACTTCCCCGCTCCGGGGCCGCAGTTGCCGGGGTTGTGGCTGGCGAACAGTTCGCACTTGTTGTACTGCGTGACGTACAGGTCGCGCTTGGTGTAGCTGCGGCCCGGGTATTTGGTCGTGGGCCCGGGGACGATCTCGTAGGAGCGCGCGTGTCCGTCCTTGTTCTTGCCGGTCGCGCTGACCATGCGCCACCAGCGGTAGTTCTTGCTGTCCCCCGCCAGTTCCTTGGTCACCTTGGTGCGCGTGGTCTTGGTGGTGGGGGCGCGCTGGCCCCGGGTGGGCGCGCTGACGGTGGAGTCGTACTGCTCGACGCGGTTCTTCGTGGAGCCGTCCAGGGCGAAGTCGAGCCGCCAGAAGGCGTTGTGGCTGTGGCTGGTGGACTTGGCTCTCGCGCCCTTGCCGATGGGCCAGCCGCGGCCGTCGCCGGCGTCGTAGTCGTCCCAGGACAGGCTGCCGGTGGCGCCGACGTTCATGGTGATCGCGCCGTCGTCCTGGAAGCGCCACTCGGTCATGTACTCGTACCAGCCGACCTGGTTGACCGTGTAGACGAGGAGGTCCTTGCCCTGGGCCTGGAAGACCTTGTTCGCGGTGTCGCCCTGCATGCGGTAGGCGTGGCCGCGGGAACGGGTGGTGGTGCACAGGCCCTTGACGTTCGGGTCCTCGTTCCAGGAGTCCGGGACCTTGACGGTCTTGATGGTGCCGCCGGGGCACTCGCCCGGCGTCAGGTTCATCAGGCCCTGGGCGAAGTCGAAGCCGGTGAGGTCGTCGTACTCGATGTTGCCGTCGTCGTAGGGGACGTGGATCTGCCCGAGCCGGGCGCTGTTGAGGACCCTGATCGGTTTGGGCTCGCCCTTGGGCTGGTACGAGATCTTCTCCAGCACGAGGCCCGCCTTGCCGTCGTAGCGCCAGCACATCCGCCAGGTGGTTCCGGAGGAGAGCTTCTGCTCGATGCGGTAGGCGGCGCTGCAGTCGGCGGCCGCCGCGGCGGGGGCGGCCTTCGGCTGGGCGGTGGCCGGTCCCGCGCCGGCCGTGGCACCCGCGGCCAGCGCGGCCACGGTCAGTCCCGCGGCCGCCCGGGTGCGGGCCTTGGTGTTGCTGTTCACGCGCATGACGAGATGACTCCCTGACGAGGAGGAGCGGGGTGGACGGGTGAGCGAAGCGGGCGGGTCAGCGGTCGAGCCGGGCGGCCTTGCGGGCGCTCAGGTCGATCACCAGCTGCCGGGCGTCGACCCACGGACCGTTCTTGATCTTCGGGAACAGCCGGACGCAGCGGTGCTCTCCGCACTTGTCGAGCACGGCGGGCTGCGCGCCCGACGCGGCCCGGTAGACGGCTCCGCTGAGCTGGAGCTGGTCCGGGGAGGTGAGCGCCTTGCCGGTGGCGTCCTTGTAGTCGGCCTTCAGCCCCGAGCCGAGCGGGTCGGCGATCAGGAGAGCGGCCGCCTCGGCCTTCTCCGCGCGGCTCAGGGGCGGCTGGACGCCGTGCTGGCTGCCGGTCGCCACCACCTTGCCGGTGCCGAGATCGACGGTCCGGGTGACGAGGGTGTCGTCCCGGTAGTCGTAGAACGTCACGTCGGCACGGCGGGGCGCGTCGGGCTTGCCGACCTCGTCGGCCTCGGGTTCGGCGAGGTCGACGCCGAGGGGCTGCGGGCCGCGGTCCCCGTCCACGCTCTCACCGCTCCGGAACAGCTGCCGGCTGAGGGCGATCTTCTCGGCCCGCTCCAGTTCGTCGTCGGTCAGCGGATCGCGACCCTTGCCCTGCCGCCCTTCTGCGGGCGCCGCCTCGACGACCCCCGGCGCCACGGCCCGGCCGCCCGCCGCCGCATCACCGGTCCCGGCGGCCCCGGCCGCCCCGGCCGCCCCGGCGTCCTGCGGGACGGACTGCCCCGCCCGGGTCCCGGTGTCGTCCGCCCCCGCCGTGCCCGGCAGGGTCACCGCTACCATCGCGGCGGTCCCCGCCACCGCGATGGCCGTACCGGCCACCATCTTGCCCAGGTGGCGGTGCACTATGTTGCGCACGTCTTCCCCCTACTCCCCCAACAGCCCCGGGAGTATGTGTTTGCCCCAAGAGTTCGGCATACCGCGTATGCACTGGTCACTCGGTAAGAGGGAGATAAGTCATAGGAGGTTCCCTCACTTTCGGGGAGACTCGGGACCAAGGCGTCCCCACCGGCGCCGCACACCTGAAAGAGTCGTATACATGCAGGTCTGGCCTGGCGAGGCGTATCCACTCGGTGCCACGTACGACGGCGCCGGTACCAACTTCGCGGTCTTCTCGGAGGCCGCGGACCGAGTAGAGCTGTGTCTGCTCCACGACGACGGCTCGGAGACGGCGATCGAGCTCCGGGAGAGCGACGCGTTCGTGCGGCACGCGTACGTGCCGGGCATCATGCCGGGGCAGCGGTACGGGTTCCGGGTGCACGGCCCGTACGCCCCGGAACGCGGGCTGCGCTGCAACTCCGCGAAACTGCTGCTCGACCCGTACGCGCGTGCGATCAGCGGTTCGATCAGCTGGGGCGAGGAGGTCTACGGCTACCACTTCGACGACCCCGACCGGCGCAACGATCTCGACTCCGCGCCGCACACGATGACGTCGGTCGTGGTCAACCCCTACTTCGACTGGGGCGACGACCGGCGCCCGCGCACCGAGTACCACCACACGGTGATCTACGAGGCCCACGTCAAGGGCCTCACCATGCGCCACCCGGGGCTCCCGGAGGAGCTGCGCGGCACCTACGCGGCCCTCGCGCACCCGGCGATCATCGAGCACCTCACCGAGCTCGGGGTGACCGCCCTGGAGATGATGCCCGTACACCAGTTCGTGAACGATCACCGACTGGTCGACATGGGCCTGAACAACTACTGGGGCTACAACACCATCGGCTTCTTCGCCCCGCACAACGCCTACGCGTCCTGGGGCGACCGGGGCCAGCAGGTGCTGGAGTTCAAGTCGGCGGTCAAGGCGCTGCACGAGGCCGGGATCGAGGTGATCCTCGACGTGGTCTACAACCACACCGCCGAGGGCAACCACCTGGGCCCGACTCTGTCCTTCAAGGGCCTGGACAACTCGCGCTACTACCGGCTGACGGACGACCCCCGCTACTACATGGACACGACAGGGACCGGAAACTCCCTGCTCATGCGGTCCCCGCACGTGCTCCAGCTGATCATGGACTCGCTGCGGTACTGGGTCACGGACATGCACGTCGACGGCTTCCGCTTCGACCTGGCGGCGACGCTCGCCCGGCAGTTCCACGAGGTGGACCGGCTGTCGTCGTTCTTCGACCTGGTGCAGCAGGACCCGGTGGTCTCGCAGGTGAAGCTGATCGCCGAGCCGTGGGACGTGGGCGAGGGCGGCTACCAGGTGGGCAACTTCCCGCCGCTGTGGACCGAGTGGAACGGCAAGTACCGGGACACCGTGCGCGACCTGTGGCGGGGCGAGCAGCGCACCCTCGCGGAGTTCGCCTCGCGGCTGACCGGCTCGTCCGACCTGTACCAGGACGACGGGCGCCGCCCGCTGGCCTCGATCAACTTCGTGACCTGCCACGACGGCTTCCCCCTGCACGACCTGGTGGCCTACAACGACAAGCACAACGAGGCCAACGGCGAGGACAACCGGGACGGCGAGAGCCACAACCGGTCCTGGAACTGCGGCGTCGAGGGCGGGACCGACGACCCGGACGTGCTGCGGCTCCGGGCTCGGCAGATGCGGAACTTCATCGCGACGCTGATGCTGTCCCAGGGCGTGCCCATGATCAGCCACGGCGACGAGTTCGCCCGCACCCAGGGCGGCAACAACAACGCCTACTGCCAGGACAACGAGCTGGCCTGGGTGGAGTGGCCCGAGGAGGCAGAGGACGCCGGGGAAGGCCCGGACAGGCAGCTGCTGGCCTTCACCCGTGCGATGGTCTGGCTGCGCCGCAACCACCCGGTCTTCCGCCGCCGGCGCTTCTTCCACGGCCGGCCCGTGGAGGGCACGCACGACGACCTGTCCGACATCGCCTGGTTCACCCCGGGCGGCCGGGAGATGACCCAGCGGGACTGGGACTCGGCGCGGGCGTCCGCGCTGACGGTGTTCCTCAACGGCAACGCGATCTCCGAGCCGGGCGCCCGCGGGGAGCGCATCACCGACGACTCGTTCCTGCTGATGTTCAACGCCTCGCCGAAGCCGTTGCAGTTCGTGGTTCCGGTCGATCACGGGCGGCAGTGGGAGGTCGTGGTCGACACGGCGCTCCCCGAGGGTGTGCCCTCGGGCACCGGCCCGAAGGTGCAGGCCGGGGACCGGCTGACCCTGACGGACCGGAGCATGACGGTCCTCCAGCGGCCCGTCTGACCGCCCGCCCGGCTGGACGGACCGGAGCACGACGGTGCTCCGGTGGCCCGTCTGACCGCACGGCGCGTGCGCGTCGCCCGGAAGCCACCCGTCCGGGCGACGCGCGGCGCAGCCGGCGCGGGCGATGACACGAACGGCGGCGGGGCGGGTACGTACGTTCCATGACACCTGAGCGACTTGACCCGGCGGTGCCCACGGCCACGTACCGGCTGCAGCTGCAGCCCGACTTCCCGTTCGGAGCAGCCGCGGCCGTCGTGCCGTACCTGGCCTCGCTCGGCGTCTCGCACCTGCATCTGTCCCCGGTCCTGGAGGCGGTGCCGGGCTCGACGCACGGCTACGACGTCGTCGACCACGGGCGCGTGCGCGAGGAGCTGGGCGGCGAGGAGGGGCTGCGGGCGCTGGCGCGCACCGCGGGCGAGCACGGGCTGGGGCTGGTGGTGGACATCGTCCCGAACCACATGGCGATGGCCCCGCGCCACAACCGCGCGCTGTGGGAGGTGCTGCGCGAGGGCCCGAAGTCGCCGTACGCACGGTGGTTCGACATCGACTGGGAGGCACAGGACGGTCAGGTGCTGCTGCCGATCCTCGGCGGGCCCCTGGGCGAGGTGCTCGACGAGCTGCGCGTCGACGGTGACGTGCTGCGCTACTACGACCACGCCCTCCCGCTGCGCGAGGGCACCGAGGACCTGCCGCTGCCGCATCTGCTGGACGCCCAGTGGTACCGCCCGGTGTGGTGGCGGCTGGCCCGGACCGAGCTCAACTACCGGCGGTTCTTCAGCATCTCGGAGCTCATCGGGGTGCGGGTGGAGGATCCGGAGGTGTTCGAGGCCACCCACGACAAGATCCTCGAACTGCTGCACGAGGGCGTGATCGACGGGCTGCGCATCGACCACCCCGACGGGCTCGCCGACCCCGACGGCTACCTCCGGCGGCTGCACGAGGCGACCGGGGGGCGCTGGACGGTCGTGGAGAAGATCCTGGCCGACGGTGAGCACCTGCCGGCATCCTGGCCCGTCGCGGGGACCACCGGGTACGACGCCCTGCGGCAGGTGGACGGGGTCTTCACGGACCCCGCCGGGTTCGGGGACCTGCTGGGGCGCTACCGGCGTTTCGCGGCTCCGCAGACGGACCGGGGCGGGCAGTGGGACGCGACGGTGCGGCGGGCGGCGTACAAGGTCCTCACGCACGAGCTGGCGACCGAGACGGAACGCCTGACGCGGGTGGCGGCCCGGCTGTGCGCGACCTCGCCCGAGCCGGCGCTGCGCGACCGCGCGCCCTGGGCGCTGCGCACCGCCCTCCAGGAGCTCCTGGTCCGCCTGGAGGTCTACCGGCCGTACGAGTCCGTGGACGCCGCGTCCGTGGTCACGCAGGAGGCAGCGGCCGAGGCCCGGCAGGCCTTCGCCGTGCCCGAGGAGGCCGGTGCGGTGGACGTCGTCCGGGACCTGGTGCTGGGGCGGTACGGCGACGGGCCCGCACAGCTGGAGTTCCGCACGCGGTTCGCGCAGACCTCGTCGGCGCTGCGGGCCAAGTCGGTGGAGGACACGGCGTTCTACCGGTACGTGCCGCTGCTGTCGGCGACCGAGGTGGGCGGCAACCCGGGCGCGCCCGCGCTGTCGCCGGAGGAGTTCCACGCGTACTGCGCGCGCGTGCAGCGGGACTGGCCCGCCACCGGGACGGTGGCCACCACGCACGACACCAAGCGCAGTGCCGACGTACGGGCGGCGCTGCAGGTGCTCACCGAGTGCCCGGAGCGCTGGGCGGACGTCCTCGCGGAGGTGACCCGCACCGGGGAGGGTGTGCCGGACGCCCAGCTGGCGTGGGCGGCCTGGCAGACGGTGTTCGGCCTCGGCCCGGCGTCCGGGGCGCGGGAGCGGGTGCAGGGGGCGCTGCTGAAGCACGTGCGTGAGGCGGGCCTGTACACGAGCTGGACCGAGCAGGAGCCGCCGTACGAGGAGGCGGTTGAGCGGTTCGTGGCGGCCGGGCCGTGCGGGGCGCCGGGCGAGCGGGTCGCCGCGTTCCGTCAGTCGCTGGCGCCGCACATCCGGGCCAACGTGCTGGGCACGGCCCTGGTGCAGCTGACGATGCCGGGCGTGCCGGACGTCTACCAGGGCACGGAGGCCGAGTACCGGGCACTGGTCGACCCGGACAACCGGCGGGCGGTGGACTTCCCGCCCGCGGAGTCCGGCGGCACGTCCGGGGAGAAGGCGGCGGTGACCCGGGCGGCGCTGGCGCTGCGGGCCCGGCGGCCCGGCGTCTTCGGCGACACGGCGACGTACGAGGCCCTGCCGGCCGAGGGCCCGGCGGCGGCCCACTGCCTGGCGTTCGTCCGCTCCGGCGCGGTACTGACGGCCGTGACCCGCCTGTCCCTGCGGCTCACGGAGTCGGGCGGGTGGCGGGACACACGGCTGCCGCTGCCACCGGGCCGCTGGGCGGACGCGCTGGATCCGGGGCGGGAGTTCACGGGGCACGCGCGCGTGGAGGAACTGTTCGCCAGGGTGCCGGTGGCGTTGCTGGAGAGGGTGGACGGCTGAGGGCGGGGCCATGCTTCCGGGCGCCCCCCGGAGCCTCCCCCGCCGGGCCCTTGACACCGCACCATGGCCGTGGGGTACTGCGATGGCGAACTCGGGCGGATGTGACGGGGGTGAGTGTCCTGCCGGAGCTGCGCTACCCGACGGTGACCGAACAGGTCTCTGCTGCCCGGGCGTTGACCGCTCAGCGTCCCGGCGTGTGCACCCTTCGGCAGGTGGGTGCCTCGCGTGCGGGCAGGCCCCTGCACCTGCTGTCCGTGGGCCGCGCCCACCGCGCCGTGCTGGTGGTGGCCGGTGCCCACGCCAACGAGCCGACCGGCTCCTGCACCCTGCTCGCGCTGGCCCGGCGGGTCCTGGAGCAGCGGGAGCTGCGTGACGGCATCTCCTGGCACTTCCTGCTGTGCGCGGACCCCGACGGGGCGAGCCTGCACATCACGCCGGCGCCGCGCAGTCTGTACGACTACCACCTCGGGTTCTTCCGGCCCGCGGGCCCGGAGCAGCCCGAGTGGGCGCCGTCCGTGCTGCCGCCGGACCGGCTGCCGCCCGAGACCCGGGCCCTGACGGGCGTCATCGACGAACTGCGCCCGTATCTGCAGGTCACCCTGCACGGCACGGACCTGGGCGGCAGCTGGGTGCAGCTGACGAAGGACGTGCCGGGACTCGCCGAGCCGTTCGCGAAGTCCGCGGCGGAGCTGCACATCCCGGTGGAGACCGGCGCGTCGGACGCCGCGGGCTGGCCCGCGTCAGGGCCGGGCGTGCATGTCATGCCCGCGCCCGGGGTGGGGCCGGCGTACCCGAGCCTGCCGGACGACGCGCGGCACAGCACCTGGTACCACGCCCACCGGTACGGCGGGCTGACCGCGGTGGTCGAGGTGCCGATGTGGGCCAGCGACCTGGTGGACGACCCGGCTCCGCATCCGGCTCCGGCGGCGGCGATCGGGCGGCTGGCGTGCCGGCTCCAGCGCGACGCGCTGGAGGTGACGCGGGTGCTCGACGGTGCGCTGCCCCGGCTGGCGGAGCTGGACGGGCCGTTGCTGCGGGCCGCCCGCTGGGGGCTGGAGCTGGTTCCGGGTCTGGCCTCCGACCTGGCCCACACCCCGCCCGCCGACCTCACCCGGGCGTACGTCGGCAGCGTGGACGCGTTCGCCCGCCGCGTGCCGCTGCGGGCGGCGGCCATGCTGCTGCGGGTGCTGCGCGGGACCGACGACGAGGCGGCGAAGCAGCTGGAGGAGCTCGTCTCGACCTGGAGCGACGCCTTCGCGGAGCGCTTCCGCGCCCGCTGGGTGCCCTTGGAGCACCAGGTGGAGCACCAGTCCCGCACGGTCGTCGCGGCGGCACTGCACGCGCGCGAGAGGGCGTGTTAGAAGGCTGATGAAAATTCACGTCGGGCACGCGCGGCACCGGCCCGGTCGCCACAGCCGCGCAATGGTCCCAGCGCCCTGGTATGAGGGAGCGGCGGCAGGGCTGCCAGTAGCGAGATCACCAGCCGGAGAGCTTCTGGAGGCCAGCAAATTGCACGGAAGGCGCACGCAAGCATGAAGGGGCGCAGTAAAGCACGAGCCTGCGGAGCATGCTTTCCTGCGTGACGGTACTCCCGCGGAGACGTGGCCGAGCCTGCTGGACGCCGTGCTCACAGCCGCTGTCCGCGTGTTCCCGCAGCCATGCCACGGGCTTGCTTCAACAGCTTTTTGAATTGACGCATGCGCCACATCTGCATCTGTTCTCACGGCGATTTTCGGTAAAGGCCGCTCAAAGCTTCAACTCGCCTATCACAGCTGCATCAAGTGTTCCGGTCCAGCCGGGGCGCATGGTGCGCCCCCTGTTGCGCCACCAGTCATAACGCCCGAACGGTGTGCTTCAGTTGAGAACGCCGGGGCCGCGGCGGACACCGCAATGGCTCGGGCGATCGGCAAGAACCCTGCCTGCTTGCAACCTTGCCGGGGATTCAGCAGACAGGGTCCTTTCCTTCGAGCCACCAAGGGGGCCCACTCATGAAGGTACACATGAACAATGATCACTACATGATCGAGAAACCGGGGGGCGCACAGCGATGAGCCCGCAGCGTCCTCCCGTAACGACCACGGTGAACATCATGGCCGTGATCATCGCAGTTCTCATCGGCATCGTCGCTGCGCTCACCGTCGGCATCATCGGGGCAGCAGCCGGCGTCGAGCTCCCCGCCGCTCTGGGTTGGGGCGGCGGCGGTTTCATCGCGGTTGCGCCACTGGTGCTCCGTATCGAGCAGGCACTGGGTCTGCTGTGAGGAGGGTGGTGTGGGACGCACCTGGGTGCGTCCCACACCACCGCTCGCGCGTACGGATTCCGCGCGCAGCGACGAGGCTGCGCGACCGGTGAAGGGGAGCCCCGCCGACGAGTTCCCCACCTCGTCGCTCGCTCAGCGGCCCGGCTGTGTCATCGGGGCGGGTTTCGTCCCGATTCGGCTCGCCGCCCAAGAGCGCGTGGTGTGGTACTTCGCGGCGGTCTTCCCGCCCCGGGTGCGGCAGGCGCTGGCGGCGGGCGCGTCACAGTTGTGAGAGACCGTCATCAAAGCTGCGACGAGCTACCGGGACCCCGCCTCCGGAGTCGCACTCACACGTCGCGGTGCCGCACGACGAGCACGGCGAGTGCGACTGTGATCAGCGGCCAGAGCGCGTACACGATCCAGGAGCCGGGGACCGTGGCGGTGTACCCCAGGGATCCGGGATCCGCCTCCCAGTTCTGGATCAGGCGCTTCCAGGCGGCCAGTACCATCGCGTGGTTGACGTCCGCCGACCAGCGATCGCTCTCCGAGAACATGGGGGGCAGCATCAGCAGGGTGAAGACGCTGGTGACCATGGTCGCGGCGCCATGCCGGAGCAGAACGCCGAGGCCGAGACCGATCAGTGCGCAGACCGGGGCCAGCAGCGCGGATGCCACCAGCGCCCGGAACACCCCGGGGTGGGTGAGCGGGACCCCGGCGTGCCGCCCGTCGAGGATGGCCTGGGAGACCAGGAAGGAACCGGTGGAGACGGCTGTGCCGACCGCGGTCCACAGCGCGGCGGTGACGGCCGCTTTGGCCAGCACCACCGAGCCACGGGCGGGGACGGCCACAGTGGTGGTGCGGATCAGCCCGCTGCTGTACTCGCTCACGACGGTGAGGGCCCCGATGACGCCGGCGACGAGCGTCAGCGTCCAGTAGCCGGCCGGCGGATAGGTGACATGGGGAAGGAAATCAGCGGAGCCGGAGGGGTCCGCGTTGTCCGTGAGCGTGGCCACGGCAGAGGACCCGATAACGAACAGGACGGTGAGGATGATGGTCCACGGGGTGGAGCGCAGGGACCGCATCTTGATCCACTCGGAGGCGAGCAGGTCGCGGAAGCGGGCGGGTGGCCCGATGAGGGAGGCGGTCGGGGGGACGGAGGCGAGTGTGGTCATCAGGGCTGTCCTGCCTGGTATTCGATGCTGTCGGCGGTGAGTTCCATGAAGGCCGCCTCCACTGAGGCGGTGCGGGTGGTCAGCTCGTCCAGCCGGATACCGTTCTCGAAGGCGAGCGCTCCGATCCGCTGAGCCGTGAGCCCGGTCACGGCGAGCTTCTCGGCGCCCGCGGAGCCCTCCGGCTCGGCAAAGGCGCCCGCCGCGGTCAGCACGGCTGCCAGCTCGGCGGCCTGCGGTGTCCCCACCACGACGCTGCTACGGGTGCCGCGGGCCGCGAAGTCCCGTAGTGACTCGGCGGCGATGAGCCGGCCTCTGCCGATGACGACCAGGTGGTCGGCGGTGTTCTCCATCTCCGACATCAGGTGGCTGGAGAGGAAGACCGTGCGCCCCTCGGCGGCCAGGCGCCGGAAGAGGCGGCGTACCCAGAGCACGCCCTCCGGGTCCATGCCGTTGATCGGCTCGTCGAAGATCAGCACGGGCGGGTCGCCGAGCAGGGCGGTGGCGATACCGAGGCGCTGCTTCATGCCGAGGGAGAATCCGCCGATGCGGCGGTTCGCCACCTCGGCCAGCCCCACCTCCTGAAGGACCTCGTCCACCCGGCGCCGCGGGATGCCGTTGCTGCGGGCCAGAGCGGACAGGTGGGCGGCGGCGCTGCGTCCGCCGTGGATCTGTCCGGCGTCGAGGAGGGCGCCGACGTGCCGCAGTCCGCGTGGGTGGCGGTGGAAGGGGACGCCGCTGACGGTGGCGGCGCCGGTGGTGGGCGCGTCCAGGCCGAGGATCATCCGCAGGGTAGTGGACTTGCCGGCTCCGTTGGGGCCGAGGAATCCCGTGACCCGCCCCGGCCGCACGGTGAAAGACAGATGGTCGACGGCCGTCTTGCCGCCGTAGCGCTTGGTGAGTTCCTTGACTTCGATCACGGCACCCACACTGCCGAGCGGGCCCCCGTCCGGACAGGGGGCCGTGGGCGGCAATCATGCGGCCGCATTGGCCCGTGGGCGTACGTCCCCGGGCTGATGCCGGGCTGGCGGTCGCCGGTTAGTCTCGCGGCGTGAACCCCATGACGACCACTTCGCTGCCTGTGCGCGTCTCGCATCACGGTGTTGTTCCCGCCAGGGAACGCCGCCGATGATCAGAACGAAGGCCGTGGCCTGGGCGGGGGGTGTCTGTTACCTCCTCGTGGTGGGTCTGCTGGTGGGGGGCGCGCCGCGGGCGTCGGGCACGGTGCACGGTGTCGGGGCACTGCTGGCTGTGAGCCTGCTCGCCGGCGTGGTGCGCCGGATGCCGCTGCTGGCTCTGGCCATGGCACTCCTAGGGTCCACTGCTGCGGTGGTGGGCCCTCCGAGTTCCGACCAGGAGAGCCTGGCGGCGTCGTACCAGGGCCAGTTTCTGTCGTATCTGGCGGTGGACCTCGTGCTGGGTTTCATCGTTGCCACCTGCGTACGGCGCGCTTCTGTTGTCGCCGTGGCCGTGTCTGTCGCCGTGCAACTCCTGGTGATCGGCGGCTTCGCGCACGGGGACAACCTGACGGTCAACGCGGTGATCGCCTTCCTCGCGACGGCCGCGTCCTGCATGGCAGGTCTGCTGAGTCGCGAGCGCCGCAAGCACGCGGTGGCCCTGCGCGCGCAGGAGGTGGCCGAGGCCGTGACGGCCGAACGGTTGCGGATCGCACGGGAGTTGCACGACATGGTCGCGCACAGCATCGGCATCATCGCCATTCAGGCCGGTGTGGGCGGCCGGGTCATCCGGACCCAGCCGGCGGAGGCACGCGAGGCCCTGCGCGCCATCGAGGTCACCAGCAGAGAGACCCTGTCGGGGCTTCGGCGTACGCTGGTGTCGCTCCGTCAGGCCGACCGGGGCGCGACCGCCTCGGAGCAGTCACCGCTCGCACCCTCGCCGGGGCTGGCGGACGTCGAACGGCTGGCGGCAGCGATCGCGGACGCGGGGGTACGCGTCGAGGTGCGCTGCAGCGGAGAGCGGCGTCCTGTGCCGGCCGACATCGACCTGTCCGCCTACCGCATCGTGCAGGAGGCGCTGACCAACGTGGTCCGCCACGCGGGCACCGGGCGTTGCCGGGTGGCCATCGATTACGGAGACGAGGAGCTGTCCGTGGAGGTCGTCGACGACGGGCGTGGCGCCACCGGGAACGGCTCGGCCCACGGCTTCGGCATCATCGGGATGCGGGAGCGGGTCGGTCTGCTGGGCGGCCGGCTCAGCGCCGGGCCGCGCCCCGAGGGCGGCTTCCGGGTGGCGGCCCGGCTGCCGCTGCCCGCACCCGTCGGGGTTCCGGTGGAGGCCCGATGACCGTCCGGGTGGTGCTCGCCGACGACCAGCCCCTGGTGCGGTCCGGCCTGCGCGTGCTCATGGCCGATCACACCGACCTGGAGGTCGTCGGTGAAGCCGCCACCGGCGCCGAGGCCGTCCAACTGGTGAGCGACACCAGCCCCGACGTCGTGGTCATGGACATCCGGATGCCCGGCATGGACGGGATCGAGGCCACCCGCCTGATCACGGCCGGTCCGGCAACCACACGCGTCCTCGTGTTGACCACGTTCGACGAGGACGACTACGTCTACGGCGCGCTCCGGTCCGGCGCGAGCGGGTTCGTGGTCAAGGACATGGCGCTGGACGACATCCTCGCGGCGATCCGCGTCGTCGCCGCCGGCGACGCACTCATCGCGCCGGGTGTGACGCGCCGTCTGATCGCGGACTTCATCAGGCGCCCTGCGGCTGTCTCGGAGCGCTCCCCGCGGTCGGTCGAGGGCATCACCGAGCGGGAACGGGAAGTGCTGACCCTGGTCGGACGTGGCCGGTCGAACACCGAGATCGCCGAGGACCTCTTCATCACGGTGGCCACCGCCAAGTCGCACGTGTCACGGCTGCTCGCCAAACTGGGCGCCCGGGACCGGGTCCAGCTGGTCATCACCGCCTATGAGACGGGGCTCGTCACATCGCCTCGCTGATGGCGTCCCCCGGCCCCATGGTGAAATCGCCGGCACCTGAGCCCGAGCTGAAGAACCCGCCAAGATGCGGGCACTCATCCGACGGCCCGTCGAAACCCGCGGGCAGCGGGCCGTTCCGTACCGCCTTTTCACAGCGACACAGGCTCCCTATCCGTTGCCAGTCGCGCATGGAGTTCCACGTCGAAGCGCACACCGTCGTACTCGAGCTTCTGTCGTTGCTGTCCTTCCACCGTGAAGCCGGCAGCGCGAGCCACACCGCATGAGGCGGGATTGTTCACCCGGTGCCCAAGCTCCAGCCGGAAGAGTTCGGCATCGTCGAAAGCCCAGCGGGCCACAGCACAGCAGGCACGGGAAGCTACGCCCTGGCCACGAGCCGTTGCCGTCGTCCAGTAGGACACCCATCCAACGGCATGACGCCGATCCACCGAGCCGACGCATACCTGGCCGAGAACGAGGCCACCACCATCGACGACGGCGAAGGAATAGGCAGAATCCGCGACCCATTGGTCACCACGAGCCGCTATCCACCGCTCAGCGGCCCGCACAGAATCAACCGGCTCGATGGACTGTCCACGCATGAGCGGGTCCGCGAACGCGGTCATCAGCGCCAGGGCATCCTCAGTCGTCCATCTCCGCAACACCAGGCCAGAGGAAGCATCTACACGATCACGCACGACGCGAGTCTTCCTCAGCAGACATCGCCTGTCACCTCCGTTTCGCAGTGGCCTGATCAGGGAGCTGGGCGACTGTCAGAAACGTGAGCGCTGCCCGCGATCGCCTGCACCCTGGAGGCGCTGCCGCGCGGCGCCAGGGCGTACGCCTTCGTGGAGGTCGTCCGGCTGGGTTCGTCAAGCACACGCGGGCACATCTTACTTCGCCAGGTGTCCCTCACGCTCAGCGCTCTGGTCAGAGGAAGATCCGTGATCATCCCGGGCAGGCGTGCGCCCAGAAGGCACCGGCTCGCCCGAGCCGGAGCGGGCTCGCGGGCGGCGCCCGGCCAGTTCGAACGCGGCGAGCACCACGCGGGTCTGGTATTCGGCCTGGCGGGCCACCGGGATCCAGCGCGCCCCGCAGCCGTCGCGGTAGTCGGCGCACCACTGGTCGATCAGCCGGTCCAGCGCCGGCAGCGCCCCGGCCGGGTCGCGGCCGGCGGCCCGTACCAGTTGGTGCAGCAGCCCCGCCGTGCGCAGCGCCAGCCGGCGCCCGGAAATGCGCAGGGCGACCAGGTGGGCGGTGCTCAGGGGCGGCAGCGGGTGGGCCGGGTTGTCACCGGTGTCGGGGTCCCAGGCGTCGGCCAGGCCGGGGCACACCAGGAGGTAGTCGTCGACCGGGGCGAGCAGGCGGGCCGCGTCGGGAACGGTGGCGAGGTGCGGCCGGATCCTGGCCAGCAGGTGCCGCAGGAGGTCCGTGTCGTGGCGCAGGGTGCGGCTGACGGCCCGCAGCTCAGCGTCCCGGTCCGCGGGCGGGGAGCCGTCCGCCACGGCCGTCACACCCCACATCGGCGCCTCGACGACCGCGGTGACGGTGCCGTGCCGGTACGGGTGGAACCACGTGGACTCGACGGCGGCCTCTGTTATGGCGGCGGCCAGGTCGGCGCGGCGCGGTGGCGGGATCCGGTAGACGGCGGGGCCGAGGCCGGGCCAGTACAGGGCGTCGTACGCGCCGAGTTCGCGGGGGATGCCGAGGCGGGCGGCGATATGGGCGAGACGCCGGTCGAAGCCCGGCAGGTCGTGGGTGAGCTCGACGAAGCCGCCGCCGATGTCGACGCCGTGCAGGGAGCACTGGAGGAACGGGCGCAGTTCGTCCTGGAGGCCGAGCAGGGCACGGGTCTCCGGCAGGGCTGCGCCGGCCGCGCCGTCGGGCAGCCACTCGGGCTGCTCCAGGAAGCCGGGCCGGAAGAAGTTCCGGATGTACCGGCCGAGCGTGTACGGGCCCGGCAGCCAGCCCTCGTTGCGGCGCGACCCGTCCGGGTCGAGGCACAGCAGCAGGTTCCAGGTGGCGTCGGCGCCCTCGGTGAGACGCGGGTCGGCCAGGGCGCGTTCGGCCAGGCGCAGCACCGTGGCACCGCCGACCGGTTCGTTGGCGTGCGGACCGGCGACGACCAGGGCCTGACGGCTGCCGTGTCCCACGGAGAGGAGCCACATGGGGATGCCCGCGCGGGAGGTGCCCACCCGGCGCAGCCGGGCGTCACGGGGGTGGCGGGCGACGAGGGCGGCGGCCCCGGCGCTCAGTTCGTCGACGCTCGGGTAGCGCAGGAGGGGTGGCAGGACACACCTCCCCTGTGGTTGCCGCCGGTTCACCAGGTGTAGATGGCGTACGCACAGTGAGTCACGACTTCGGGAGTTCGTCAACACCGTGGACGACACAGGTATTTCAGCCACCCTCGCGGGACGGACTTTCGGTAATGCCCAGGCCAGAGCTGAGGCGTGGCTGTGTTTCCGGTCAGCCGGAACCTCAGCCGACCGACAGCCGGAACGTCAGCCCGCCGACAGGCGGAACGTCATCCGGCCGAAGCCCACCTGGTCGCCCTCGCGGACGACGGCCGCTCCGACGACGCGCCGTCCGTTCACCGTCGTGCCGTTGGTGGAGCCGAGGTCGCGCAGGACCCACAGGCCGCCCTGGTGACGGAGTTCGGCGTGTACGCGGGAGACGGTCTCGTGGCTGAGGCGCAGTCCGCTGCCGGGGTCGCGGCCTATGCGCAGCGGATGGTCGTGCGACGGGTGGGGCAGCTGCAGCTTGGGCAGCCGCTCGGCGTGCCAGGCCCGGCGCAGCCGTACGGAGAACCCGGAGACGGCCTCGACGGTGCCGAACACCAGGCGCGCGAACCGGCTCTCCGTGCGCAGGTCGGCGGTGAGCGCGGCGAGTTCGTCCGGGCGGCGGGCGGCGAGCGCCAGCTCCATGCGGCGGACGAACGTGTCGTGGGACAGCCGGCCCACGGCGACACCGTCGCGGAGCACCTTCAGCACCCGGTCGCGCTCCGCGTCGGAGAGCCGCGCGGGGAACGTGTTGAACTCGAAGGACGACGTCACTGGGTGATTGTCGGGCAGCGCGGCCGGGCTGTCCAGAAAACGGGAAATCGGCCGCCACACGCGCGTAGCCGGGGAGACCCGCCGCAAATGGGTGGATGCGCCAGCGGATTGATCTCGTTTGCCGCACCATGGACGGGCTACATCACGGTGAGCAGACGAAGGGGAACCGTCCGTGCAGTTCGAGGTGTGGGCACCACAGGCCGGCCGAGTGACGCTCCAGTGCGACGACGTCACACACGCGATGCAGCGCGATCCGGAACGCGCGGGCTGGTGGCGGGGCGAGGCCGAGGCGCGCGAAGGATCCCGGTACGGCTTCGCGCTGGACGACGGGCCCGTGCGGCCCGATCCGCGCTCGCGGCGGCAACCGGACGGCCCGGACGGGCTGAGCGCGGTCGTCGACCACGAGCGCTACGCGTGGCGGGCGGCGTGGCGGGGACGGCCGCTGCCCGGTGCGGTGCTGTACGAGCTGCACGTGGGGACCTACACGCCCGAGGGCACCCTGGACGCGGCCGCCGAGCGGCTCGGCCACCTCGCCGAACTGGGCGTCACACACGTGCAACTGATGCCGCTGTGCCCCTTCCCGGGCACCCACGGGTGGGGCTACGAGGGTGTTTCGCTGTGGGCGGTGCACGAGCCGTACGGCGGGCCCGAGGCGCTGAAGCGCTTCGTCGACCGGGCCCACGAACTCGGCCTGGGCGTGGTGCTCGACGTGGTGCACAACCACTTCGGTCCGTCCGGCAACTACCTGCCCGTGTTCGGCCCGTACCTCACGGACACCCACCACACCCCCTGGGGCGCCGCGGTCAATCTGGACGCGCCCGGCTCGGACGAGGTGCGCGCGTACCTGCTCGGCAGCGCGCTGGCGTGGCTGCGCGACTACCGGATCGACGGGCTGCGCCTGGACGCGGTGCACGCGCTGGTGGACACCCGCGCGCTCCACTTCCTGGAGGAGCTGTCGACGGCCGTGGACGCCCTGGCCGCCGAGACGGGCCGGCCGCTGTTCCTGGTCGCCGAGTCGGACCTGAACGACCCGCGCCTCATCACCTCCCGCACCGAGGGCGGCCTCGGGCTGCACGCGCAGTGGAACGACGACTTCCACCACGCCCTGCACACCACGCTGACCGGCGAGTCGCAGGGGTACTACGCCGACTTCGCGCGTGCTTCGCTCGGCGGGCTCGCCAAGACCTTGACCGGCGGCTGGTTCCACGACGGGTCGTACTCCAGCTTCCGTCAGCGCCGCCACGGGCGCCCGCTGGACCGGACGCGGGTGGCCGGGCACCGGCTGCTCGGTTACGGCCAGACCCACGACCAGGTCGGCAACCGGGCCCAGGGGGACCGGCTTTCGGCCCTCGTCTCCCCGGGGCTTGTCGCCTGCGCGGCCACGCTGATCCTGACGGCGCCCTTCACACCGATGCTGTTCATGGGCGAGGAGTGGGCGGCGGGCACACCCTGGCAGTTCTTCACCGACCACACCGATCCGGAGCTGGCCGATGCCGTACGGCGGGGCAGGCGGCGGGAGTTCGCCGAGCACGGCTGGAAGGAGGAGGACGTGCCCGACCCGCAGGATCCGGCGACCCGGGACCGTTCCTGCCTCGACTGGTCCGAGCCGGAGCGCGAGCCCCACGCGCGCGTGCTGGCCTGGTACCGGCAGCTCCTCGCCCTGCGCCACGGGCAGCCGGACCTGACCGATCCCGACCTCGCCGACACCAAGGTGGCCTACGACGAGGAACACCGCTGGATCGCCTTCCGGCGCGGGGACGTCCTGGTCGCGGTGAACCTGGCCCCCGAGCCGGCCGTCCTGCCGCTCGGCGTGCCCCACGCGCGCGTACTGGCCGCGTGGGAGCCGGTGGAGACACCCGGGGCGGACGGTGCGGTGCGGCTGCCCGGGGAGTCGGCCGTGGTGCTGGCACAGGACTGAGGGCCGGGCGTGGTCAGCACGGTTTCGCGTCCTGCGCCCCGCCTCAAGGACGGGCGCGCGAGGAGCGCCGGCCTCGCGATGGGGCGCCGCCCACCGCGGCGCGGACGGATGGCGTCCCCGTGGAGCAGGACGATGCCCGCTACAGGGCGTCGTCCGCGTCCCCCAGGTCCGTCACCCGTTCCAGCAGGATCGGCTCCCAGGCACGGCGCAGCCGGGTGCGCAGGAGGGTGGCGTTCTTGCCGGTGAGGTCCTCGGCCAGGCGGACGACGGTGTCGCAGCGGGCGAGCCACAGGCCGCGCAGGCAGGGGCGGGCGCCATAACCGGCGAGGGTGGCGGCGCGTACGGCGGCGGGCGATCCGACGGCGAGCGCGAGGCCCGCGATGTCCTCGGCCGGATCACCGACGACGGCGCCGGCCCAGCCGAGGACACCGCGCACCCGGCCGTCGGCGCTGACCACGAGATGGCCACCCGTGAGGGCGCGGTGGGTGAGGACCGCGGAGCCGGCCTGGGCGGCGAGCTGGGACGCTGCGGGCGGGGTGAGCTGGTTCAGGCGTGCGGCGTCGAACTCGTCGGCCCTGGCGAGGCGTTCGGCGGCGCGTACGGCGGAACGGCGCAGCGCCTCCAGGGAGCGGGGTGCGGCGCGCGGCAGACCGAGCGTCTCGGCCTGCCGGACCGGCACCTCGCGCAGACCCGTCAGGAGCCCGGCGAGATCGGCCTCGCCGACGGCGGACACGTCGTGCTCCTCCCCCGAGCCCCCGGGCACCTTGGTGTCCAGCGTGTAGCCGAGGCCGGGGGCCCACTCGCCGTGTGCGACGCTCACGGGCACGGCCGGCGGGACGTGCTGGCGGACGAGGTCGCGCAGACGCAGTTCGCGGCGCTGGCGCAGGGTGGCCTCGCGGTCGGGGGCGAGGCGCAGCACGTGCCGGGAGCCGACCCACCAGGTGACGGGTTCGGCGTCCTCGGTGGCGGGCCGGACGTCGGGGCCGGGGCCGCTCTCGCCCTGCCGGGCCTTACGCCCGCCCCGGCCGCCCGCGTCGTCTCCGGCGTCCTTGACGTTCTTGCCGTCCTTGGCGTCCTTGAGGAGGGACAGGACCAGCCGGCGGACGGTGTCCGCGGTGGGTGTGGGTGCCTGGGTCATGGTCGCGCCGTTGCCGTTCGGGAGGCGGGCAGGGGACATCGGGGCCTCACTCCACTATGACCAGCTCACGTGTGGTGGTGTTCAGGCGCCGCCCGCCGTCCTCGGTCACGGTCACGATGTCCTCGATGCGGACTCCGAACCGGCCGGGCAGATAGATGCCGGGTTCGACGGAGAAGCACATGCCGGGCACGAGGGGCCGTGCCTCGCCCTCGATCATGTAGGGCGGCTCGTGGGTGGTGACGCCGATGCCGTGTCCGGTGCGGTGGATGAAGTGTTCGCCGTAGCCGGCGTCGGCGATGACCCGGCGGGCGGCCCGGTCCACGTCCTGGCAGGCGGCCCCGGGCCGCACCGCGCGGAAGCCGGCCTCCTGGGCCTCGCGCACGATGTCGTGGACGCGGCGTTCCTCGTCGGTGGGCTCGCCGACGTGGACCGTGCGCGAGGTGTCGGAGCCGTAGCCGTCCCGCAGACCGCCGAAGTCGAGGACGATCATGTCGCCGCGGGCGATCTCCCGGCCGCCCGCCTCGTGGTGCGGGTTGGCGCCGTTGGGGCCGGAGGCGACGATGGTGAAGTCGACCTGCTCGTGTCCGTGCCGGCGCAGCAGCCGGTCGAGGTCCGCGGCCACGTCGGACTCCCGGCGGCCGGCGAAGGGGACGTTCCGGATCTCCTCGAACGTCGCGTCGGCGGCGGCGCCCGCGGCCGCCATGAGGTCCAGCTCGGCCGTGTCCTTGACGGCGCGCAGCATCGGCAGGGCCTCGGTGAGCGAGGCGTAGGAGCTGCCGGGCAGGACCTGCCGGAGGGCCAGCAGGTGCAGGGCCCAGGCGTTGTCGCTGATGCCGAACCGGCCGGAGGCGTCGAGGACGGCGGCGGTGGCGGCGTAGGGGTCCTTGCCGTCGGTCCAGTCGCGCAGGGTCAGGGCGGCCGCGCCGGCCGCCCGGTGCGCGTCCGGGGCCTCCAGGGCGGGGACGACGAGGACGGGGTCCTGCCCGGCGGCGAGGACCAGCAGGGTGAGCCGCTCGGTGACCGCCGGGGGTGTGTAACCGGTGAGCCACACCAGGTCCGGCCCCGGGGCCACCAGCAGACCCGCGAGACCGGCCTCGGCTGCCGTCCGCGCGGCGCGCTCCATGCGGGCCCCGTAGTCGTCGGCGGTGAAGGTCGCGGCCGTGCTTCCGGTCATCCGGGCCTCCCAGGACGGGCGAAGGGGCTACGGGCAGCATCCTGCCCCGCCGGAGGGGGCGGCGCGAGCCGTCTGCGGGCATTCACCCGGGCAACCTGCCTGACGACGGAGGGCTGCTCACGCGTCCGTGCTCATGCCCGGTGGCGGTTTTTCCATCGGGGCCCGGCCGAGGCCGTCACGGAGTCCCCGGTCGTGCCGTGTGGGCGTGCATCAGGCGGCGACGGCCGGTACGAGAATCAGCTGCTCGTAGCCGCCGCTGCGGTGGCGGACGGTCAGCCTGACCTCGGACCCCGGGCGGGCGCGGGCGACGGCCCGGACCAGATCGGCGGCCGTGTCGATCCGGGTCGTGCCGAAGGCGAGGAGGACGTCGCCGCGCACCAGCCCGGCGGCCTGGGCCGGCCCGGGGACGTGCAGCCCCACGACCACGGCCCCCGGCTTCCGGGCGTCCATGACCTGCACGCCGAGGGTCGCGGCGGCGGGCGCGGAGGGAGCGGCGGAGGGCGAGGGGCCGGGGAGCGAGGCCGTGTGCCACCCCCGCGGGTCGAAGCGCCCGCCCTTTCCGAGCACCGTGGCGCCCATCGCCCCGAGGCCGATCCCGGACAGCACCAGGACCGCGCCGGTGCATCCGGCGAGCAGCACGTTGAGGAGCCGTCTCCCCCGTCGCCGGGCGGCGTGCGGGCGGGGCCGTGACAGGCCGGGCCCCGTCGTCGGCGCCGGCCCGTCGGGCTCCTGCCCCGGCATCGGCTTGGGTCGCAGCGCGGTCTGTTCCATGGCTCGCCTCCGGATGGTGCCGATCGCCTCCGGCGGACCCGGAACGATCACGGCAGGTGCACTACCCGGCACATCGGCGGCCGACGAGCCACGAACGAGTGAGACTGACCGGGGCCGGGGCCGGGGCCGGGGCCGGGGCCGGGGCCGGACGCGGTCCGGACGCGGCGCGGACGCGGCGCGGACGCGGCGCGAACACGGGCACGGCTCGTACCGCACCCGGTCGCGGGGCGCGGTACGAGCTGTGGAGACCGGGGCGCGGCACGAGCCGTGGAGACCGGGGCGCGGCACGAGCCGTGGGGCAGGTGGGCGGTCAGCGAAGAGCGGGCACGGGTACGGCCGGCGGCCGGTCCGGGAGGAAGCCGTGGGCACGGCGGGACAGCCACTCGTCCTTGTAGCGGTCCACCTCGCGGTGCCAGTGGAGGATCCCGGCCAGCCAGTTCCGCAGGTCCGCCACGTACGTCCGCATCGCCGCGCGCGCCTCGCCCGTGAGCTGGAAGTCGTCGTACAGGATGGGCAGTTCGTGCTCGACGACGTGCTCGAACTGGCTCATGCGCCGGCTCATCAGGTCGTGCACGATGCCGAGCCCGGTCGGGTAGTCGCAGCCGAAGAAGGTCTGCACGACGAGGATCGCGTTGTGGATCTCGCCCTCGTACTCGATCTCCTTCTGGTACGAGAAGACGTCGTTGAGGAGGCACGCGAAGTCCATCGCCGCGTTCTCCAGGGAGCGGACGGGGCCGCTGCGGTAGACCTCGGGCGGGACGGCCGGGCCGTGTCCCATCCGGCACAGGCTCAGGGTCAGCTCGGAGCCGAAGGTCGCCCGGCGCATCTCCAGGTAGTCGACCGGGTCGGGCACGCGGTTCTGGAGATGGTTGGACAGCTCCCACACCCAGCTCTCGGTCATGACGTCGACCGCGTCCTTCAGCGTGTGCTTCGCCTCGGGCGTCATCCCCGCGGTGGTACGCGCCCACAGGTCGGCCAGGCCGCGCTCCATGGCGTTGACCGGGAGGGGCGCTTCCGCCCCGTCGAGCGGCATGCAGTCGGACAGGCGGGCCGTGGTCAGCCGGGCGGCGGCGAGGTCGTGGCGGTGGCCGTAGACCAGCGGGTAGTAGTCGTCGCCGTAGGTGCCCCAAGCGAGCCACTGCGCGCTGAGGTCGAGGGCCTCGCGCGTGGCGTCCGGGTCCAGGCCGGCCGAGCAGAGCGGGAGGTCGTAGGCGCGGAGCTTGTCCTCGTCCCAGACGCCCTCGGCGAGGATGCCCATGCGCTCCACCCAGTGGCGCAGACTCCGGCGGGCGCCGTCCAGGTGCGGGCTGAGTTCCAGCGGGAACGGCATGCGGATGTCGGGGATCCGCGCCGGCCCGACCTTCTGGTACGGCACGTGCGTGTACGAGCGCAGACGCTCGGCACCGGCCTTCGTGAGCAGGGCGCGGACGTCGGCGGCGGAGGTGCCGATGCCGGAGCATCCCGGCCACGGGCTGCCGCCGCGCACCGCGTTCTCGTTCATGTAGCGGCTGGAGCGAAGGTGCCACTCGTGGCCGCCGGACTGCCAGTCCTGCAGCCCCTTGGTGTACGCCGCCACCGCCGCGAGTTCGTCCGGCCGGAGCCCCTTCTCCAGGGCCAGGGCGGGCACTTCGGTGAACGCCGTGTGCTCGAACTGGTGGAGGCGGGAGGTGAGGACGTCGTTGACGGTGTCGGCGGCCTCCTGGGTGGTGCAGCCGAAGAAGGTCTCCAGGACGAGCACGCCGTTGCTGTTCTCGCCCTCGTCCTCGACCTCGCGCTGGTAGGAGAACAGGTCGTTGCGCAGGTGCACGGCGTCGGAGAACGTCTCCATCAGGACCCTGAGCGGCCTGGTCCCGGCGACGGCGGCGGGCACTTCGGCGGTCGCGTACTCCACGAGCCCCGCCGACCAGGGGGCACCGCCGACCTTGCGGCGCATCTCGATGTACTCGACGGGGTTGGCGATCCGCCCCTCGTTGATGTTGGACAGCTCCCACATCGACTCGTTGAGGAGGTGTTCGGTGGCCACGGCGAAGCGACGGCGCCAGTCCTCGGACATCTTCGGCACCGTGCGCGCCCACAGGTCGGCGAGGCCCGCCTCGACCGGGTTCTCCGGCTCCGGCACGGGAGCGAACAGGTCCAGCGGCATGAACAGCGGCAGCCGGTCCAGGTGGGCCTTGCCGGCGGTGCGGTCCTGGCTGCGCTTGTACATCTCCAGGAAGTGGTCGTCGAAGAAGAAGACCCACACGTACCAGTCGGTGATGAGGGAGAGGGCGGGGCCGTCGCAGTCGGGGTGGGTGTAGGCGCAGAGCAGGCCGTAGTCGTGCGCGTCGAGGTCGGCCCGCTCCCAGACTCCGGATCCCTCCAGCATGCCCATCTCGCGCGCCCACTCCGTCGAATGCGCCCTGGCCTCGTCGAGGTGTGGGTTCAGCCGCGCGGGATGCGGCAGGTAGAAGTGCGGGAGTTCGAACGGCTGCGTCATGGCCGGGCCCTACCCGGCGCCCCGCGACGGCATCCACCGAGTCGCACATGATCACACCATCGCGTGAATCAGGGGGCGTCCCGTAGCTGGATCAGCGCGTGCGTGCCACTGGTGCGCCAGCGCTGGTCCTCCGCCGCGACCAGGGCCGCCTCGGTGTGCGCGTCGAGGCCCGTGATCACGTCGGACTTCAGGGTGCGCAGGGCGGCGACCGGGCCGGGGAAGCAGGTGGCGACGTCGGCGAACGGTGTGGTGGGGTCCCAGAGCCGGTCGCCCACCAGACGGCGGTAGTTGAGGTCGCCCTTGACGATCGTGAGGACGGCCGGGGCGAACTCGGCGCGCAGGTCGCCGGGCATCTCCGCGTACGGCAGCGGGCCGCTGGAGAAGGGGTGGGCGCGCAGGGTGAGACGCCCGTCGCCCAGGGCGGACCACAGGTGCCGCCCGTACGCGGCGGCCGCTCCCCGGGCCCCGGTCAGCCGGCGCAGGGCGTCCACGACGTCGGCGGTGGTGGCGTCGGAGACGTAGTAGGGATACGGCTTGACGTGCAGGACCGCCTGTCCGATACGGCCGCTTCGCAGCAGGTGCGCGATGAGGAGGAGGTCGGGGACGAGTTCACGGCCCGCGTTGTCGGCGACCAGGCACAGCGTTCCCCCGCCGGCACCGTCCAGCAGTGACCGGAGCCGGTCGCTGTCGTCGGCGACCAGGCCGGGCGCGGCGTCCGCGGTCCGCGCTCCCTCGGCGGAGAGGCGGAAGCCGAGGTCGGCGCGGTTGCCCCACAGGGAGCCGTGCAGCAGGGCCTGTTCCTGTTCGGCGGCGGGGCGGCCGGCGAGGTCGTCGAGCGCGGCGAGTTCCTCGTCGGTCTCGGCGGAGTCGAGTTCGGCGAGCTTGAAGGGGCGGAAGGGGTCGATGCCCTGCCACGGGCCGGGGCCGAAGTACCCGACGGCTTCGAGCAGTCGGCGGTAGAACCAGCTCTCGGACCAGAGCCACGGCACGTCGAACCAGGAGCGGCCGGTGTATGCGCGCAGCCCCCAGGTCTCCCAGTGGTGCCGGTCGTGCGCGTCGGCGGGGAGTGGCTCGATCTCGCCCTCGGTGCAGTTGGCGAGCAGTTCGTCGAGGGCGCGGTGCTGCCCGGGTTCGTACGGGAAGGCCTCGCGGACCTGCTCGATGATGGCGGGGTGCCGCTCGGCCAGCACGCTGTGGGGGAAGGAGCCCGGCTGGTTGCCGAGGAGCAGGGGTGCGGAGGGGGTGTCGGGCATGGGCCTCACGGTAACGCGCACGTGCGTCGCGGTGATGCGCGTGCCCCCGCCCGGTGGATGCGCGTGCCCGTCGCGGGGATGGGCGTTGCCCACCGCGGGGATGGGCGTGCACGTCGTGCTGATGCGCATGCCCGTCGCACGGGCCCGGTCGCCGGGCCCGCCCCGGTCACACCGGTGCGATCTCCCGCTCCAGGCGGGCCGCCAGGCTCAGATAGCGGGCTCGGCGGGTCACCGGGACCAGGCCGCGGATGAGTATGTTCCACATCTCGGCCGTCCGGCGGGGCTGGCGGGCGACCGGCTCGCGGGAGCGGCCCACGACGCGAGTGCCGACGAAGAAGCAGACCAACGAGTGGGCCACGACGTCGATGTCGACGTCCGGATGGACGTCGGACTCCTTGACCGCGCCGACGAGCCGGGCCGTGACGATGTCCAGCCACTCGGTGAAGGGGTGGCTCAGGGGCGGCCGGGGCCGGATCCCTCCCGTGGCGAGCCGCAGCCCGGCCCGCAGGACCGGGTCCTCGACGGACATGCGGGTGATGCCGAACGTGAGGCGCATCAGCGCCTCCAGGGAGGTGTGGCCGCGGTTGTCCGTGTCCGTCGCGAGCCGGCGGGCGGTGTGCGACTGGAGTTCGAGGATCGCGTGGGCGAGATCCTCCTTCGCCGCGAAGTGGAAGTACAGGGCGCCCTTGGTGACGTGCGCGTGCTCCACGATGTCGCTGAGACTGGTCGATTCGTAGCCGCGACGGTCGAACAGGTCAGCGGCGGCCGTGATGATCGTCGAGCGGGTCTGCTCGGCTCGCAACTGCCTCGCCATCGGCTGAACTCTCCCGGGACGGAAATGAACGGGTCATGCCGTTTGTTTTTACCCCCCGTACACGATAACTCACCCTGAGACGGCGCTCATCACACCAGTGTGCCGGAGTGCGGGTGCACATCCGGCAAAACAAGCGCAACTGGTGAAAGAAAACAGCACGTTCGGTATCTGACTGTGGGGGATTCGGGGCCGGACGTAAAGGCGGGCCGGCCGGTGCCCCATCCGCACCGGCCGGCCCGCCCGTTCGTGGCCTGCCTCGTTCAGCGTTCCCGAAGGAGGATCAGAAGGTCAGCTTCCAGCCGTTGAGGGTGCCCGTGTCCTGGGCGGCGGTGTCCTGGACGCGCAGCTTCCAGGTGCCGTTGGCCACCTCGCTGGAGGCGTTCACCGTGTAGGTGGTGTTCACGTTGTCCGCGGAGTCCGAGGAGGCGCCCTTCAGGCGGTACGCCGAACCGTCCGGCGCGACCAGGTCGATGACGAGGTCACCGCGGTAGGTGTGGGTGATGTCGACGCCGACCTGGAGGGCCGAGGAGGCGTTGCCGCTGCGGCCGGTGACGCTGATCGGCGACTCGATCGCGGCGCCGTTGTCCCTGATGGCGACGGCGGTGGTGCTGGAGAACGTGGTGCCGGTGGGCGTACCGCCCTTGACGGCCTGGACCGTCTTGGCGGCATCCGCGAGGCCCGCGCCGCAGCCGCCGGAGCAGGTGCCCGGCAGGGCGCGGGCGTTGGCCTTGACGGCCGACTCGATCTGCGCCGGGGTGAGGGCGGAGTTGGCCGACTTCATCAGGGCGGCGAGGCCCGCGACGTGCGGGGCGGCCATGCTGGTGCCCTGGTAGGAGGCGTAGTTCTCGCTCGACGGCGTCTTGGTGCCGGAGTTCAGCGTGGAGAGGATGCCGTTGGCGGTCGAGGTGCGGGTCTCACCGCCGGGGGCGGCGATGTCGACGAGGGAGCCGTAGTTGGAGTACGAGGCACGGCTGCCGGCGCGGTTGGTCGCGGCGACGGTGATGACGTTGTTGCAGTTCGCCGGGGAGGCGTTGGAGACGTTCTGGTTCTCGTTGCCGGCCGCGACGACGACCGAGGTGCCGCGGTTCACGGCGCCGTTGATGGCGCTCTGGGTCGCGCTGGAGCAGGCGCCGCCCCCGCCGAGGCTCATGTTGATGACCTTGGCGACGTTGGTGTTGGCGGGCACGCCCGAGACGCTGCCGCCGGACGCCCAGGTGATGGCGTCGACGATGTCGGAGTCGTAGCCGCCGCACTTGCCGAGGACGCGGACCGGGGAGATCTTCGCACCGTGGGCGATACCGGCGACGCCCTTGCCGTTGTTGGTGGCGGCGGCGATGGTGCCGGCCACGTGGGTGCCGTGCCAGGAGGAGGTGGAGGCCGGGATGCCCGGGCCGCACTCGTTGGCGTTGTACCAGTCGCCCGGGTCGGCCGGGTTGCTGTCACGGCCGTTGCCGTCGACGGAGACGGCGGTGTCGGAGATGAAGTCGTAGCCGCCGACGATGTTCGCGGCCAGGTCCGAGTGGGCGACGTAACCGGTGTCGATGACGGCGACGGTCACGCCGCTGCCGGTGGTGGTGTCCCAGGCGCCGGGGACGTTCATGCCCGCGGTGGACTCGAACAGGTCCCACTGCTTGCCGTAGTCGGTGTCGTTCGGGGTGACGGCCGTCGGCTTGTTCAGACGGTCCGGGACGACGTAGGCGACCTGCGGGTCGGCCTGGTACTGGGCGACGACGTCGGCGACGGAGGCACGGGTGGGGTCGCTGCCCAGCTCGACGAGGGCGGCGCCGGTGCCGAGGCGGCGCTGGAAGTCGATCTCCTCGCCGGTCTTCTCGGCCTTGGACTCGGCGTCGGCGACCGCCGCCTTGTCGGACTTGGCCTCGCTCGCGCCGGACTTGTAGCCGACGATGAGGCGCTCGGCCTGGACACCGGGGGCGGCCTCGGTCTGCGCGGCGGGGACGGCGGCGGGGCGGGGGGCCGGCTCCTGGGCGACGGCGACCGAGGCGGGGGCTGCGGTCAGCAGGGCGGTGGAGACGACGGCGACGGATATCAGCTTCCGTCTGAGCTCTGGGGAGATACGCACAGTCGTTGCCTTTCGTGGCCGGACTCCGGGCTGGGCGGAGCGGCGGTGGGGTCGCTTCGTCCTCGAAGCGGAGGGGGGTGGTTCGAAAAGCGAAGAGCGACGCGATGGCCGGCCAGGCGTGTGGCGGAAGCGGACCGTTCGGGGTTACCTGTGGGTCAGCTGTGTTCGAACGATAGGCAAAGGGAAGGTCATCGGGATACAGGGGAAACCCTCGTTCCCTTCGCCACCCCACCCTCTATGGCAGGCGACAGCGGGCAGTTGGGCGGCCAATGGGCGCTTTGCAGCGGGTCGTGACGCGATGAACGCGTCGGGTCGATTTCCCGTACTGCACACCGAACGTCGCCGCCCGGGCCGAGGAGAAGCAGACGGATGCCTCGTACGACCGCACACCGCACCGCACTCGCCGCGGTCCTGGTGACCCCGCTGCTGCTGCCGCTCGGGACGGCGGGACCCGCCCGCGCGCACGGGGCGCCGACGGACCCGATGAGCCGGGTGGTGGCCTGTTCCCCACAGGGCGGTGACCGGGCGGGCACGGCGGCGTGCCGTGCGGCCGTCGCCGCGAACGGCACACCCTTCACGGCGTGGGACAACCTGCGGGTGGCGAACGTGAACGGCCGGGACCGCGCGGTGATCCCGGACGGGAAGCTGTGCAGCGGTGGCCTGCCCGCCTACCGGGGCCTCGACCTCGCCCGCGCCGACTGGCCGTCGACCCGGATGACGCCCGGCGCGACGCTGACGATGCGGTACGTCTCGACGATCCCGCACACCGGCACGTTCCGGATGTATCTGACGAAGCCCGGCTACGACCCGGCCGGGCCGCTGTCCTGGTCCGACCTGCCCTCGAAACCGTTCGCCGAGGTGAGGGACCCGGCCCTGACGGACGGCGCGTACCGCATCGAGGCGACTGTCCCGTCCGACCGGGCCGGGCGGCATGTGCTGTACACGGTCTGGCAGAACAGCAGCACGCCGGACACCTACTACTCGTGCTCGGACGTGGTGTTCCCGGAGACGGAGAAGAAGACGGAGAAGGAGCCGCGGAAGGAGGAGGCGAGCACGGAGCGGAAGACGGCGGAGCCGGAGCAGAGGAAGTCCGAACAGGAGAGGGCGCCGGAGAAGAAGGAGCCGGTGGCGAGCCCCGCCGTCGACTCCTCCGGCCCGCGGCCCCAGGACGACCACACGCCACTGGCCACCACGTCCGGCCCGTCCTCCGGCCCGTCCGCGCCCCTGCTGGCGGGCGGCGCCGCGGCGGTGCTGCTGCTCGCCGGCGGCGCCGCCCTGGCCGTACGGCTACGGCGACGCTGAACTACCGTCGACCGCCCCTAGTTGACGACGACGGCCGCGCCCCCCTTGGTCACCGGGGCGTACTTGGCGGTGAAGTAGGCGTTGCTGAAGCACAGTGACGAGCCGGACACCTTGGTGAAGTGCTGGTTGGTGAAGGAGATGCTGTTGTCGGCATTGCTCGCCGTGCCGGTCAGGCCGGGGGTCCGGTAGACGCAGGTGATGGTGCCGAGCAGGGTGCGGAGCTTGACCGTGGACTGGACGGCGGAGCCCTCGGCCGGAGTCACGGAGACGGTGCCGTCGGAGGACACGCTGGTGGTGTAGGGCAGGTTGTCGACGGTGATGCCGCTGACGCCGAGCACCCCGATGACGTTGGCGGTGCAGCCACTGGTGTCGAAGCTGTGCGAGGTCAGGGACTCGGTGGCGGTGCCGGGGGCGGCCGGGTTGTCGGTGACGGCGGCGGAGAACGCCGACTTGGTGCAGGAGATGCCGCTGGTGCCGGTCGCGCTGGAGTAGAAGGTGGCGGCGGTGCCGTCGGCCAGGGACGCGTCGAGGACGTCGCCGACCGCGACGGCCGCTCCGTCGGCGGTGGTCAGAACGGGGGTGTCGGCCGCGGAGGCGGGGGCGGCGAGGCCCAGGGCGGCGACGGCGGCGGTGAGGGTGAGGAGGGTGCGCGTACGCATGCGGGTGTACCTCTTTCCATAGCGGGGGGGGGTGAGCGGTGGGGGTGGGCCGGGCGTCCGCCGTTGCCTGCCCGTCACGCCTTCTCCGTACGTGACGGGCCGGCAACGGCAGGCCGGCCACCGGCCGGAGGTTCACACGGGAAGGGACCTCCGGCCGGGCCGGGCGGGGGGTGGCTGGTGACACGGCTCCGGAGGAAGCGGCCGTGCCGTGGCGGGGGGGGGACTCGGGCGAGGGAAAGCCCGTGCGGACGCACCGGGCGACGAGATGCCCTGACGGGACGAGCGGGTCCGGGACACACGGACGTGCCGCGTTGCGGATCCGGCGCCACGGATCCGGTGGGACGAGGAGAGTTGTAGACCCGCCCCTCCGTCAACGTCAAGGCTTTGCAAGGGAGTTGTGCGTACGGTGAGCCTTTCGGGAAACCGGTGACTCACCCGCGACGCACAATCACCACTCTTTGTTCACACTTCCCTTGACCCTTCATGTAACCCCCGGTAACTTCCTCGACGGCTACTGCGGCGTAACGAGAAAGCCCTTGCAACCCGCCGGGAGTTGCGGGAGACGTGCGCACGCGGTCGGTGTCCGCGCCAGGGCAACCTGCCACCGAAGTCCGATCCGCACCGACATGCACCTGGAGCAGACATGACCTCCTCCGCCGAGCACACCCCCGAAAGACCGGACGGCGCCGCCGCCCCGGACGTCAGTGACGCCCCCGCACGACGCGGGCGGGTCCGGGCGCGCCGGGCCGCGGTGATGGCGGTGCCGGCCACCCTGGTCGCCGCGGGCCTGGCGGTCCTCACCGCCGAAGGGGCCCTGGGCGTGCAGTTCGCCATCTCCGGCATGCCCTTCACGGTCACCGCGACCGAACTGGACGGCACCGGCTTCGCACAGTTCGGCGGCCTGGACGAGATGGCCGAGGGCAGCCCCAACGCGGGTGAGACCGGCGGCCAGGTGCTGGTCGTCACGTCCGTGATCAAGAACGCTACGCTCACCAAGCTCTGCCAGAGCGTGGACCTGGGCGGCACCAACCTGGTCATCAGGGCGGGTGAGGGCTCGCAGAAGGTGCGCGCCAGCGATCTGACGACCGACTCGACCGAGCTGACCGGCGACGCCGCCTTCACCAACATCGAGATCGGCAACGACGCCAGCACCCTGAACAAGGCCGGCCCGAAGGGCCGTGGGCCGATCGGCGTGTTCAGCCAGCAGTCCGACACCGTGCACATCGCCAACCTGCGGCAGACCAACTACGCCACCACAGCCGGTGTGTTCAAGCTGCCTGGCCTGAAGCTGGGCTTCAGCGGATCGGGTTGCTGATGCCGCGCGGCCCGCGCGAGGGAGTCCGGCCCGCCTTCAGGCAGTGGCGGGCCGGCCGCCCGTTCTGGGGCGGGCTGCTGCTCGCCCTGGGCGGGGCGGAGGTCCTGCTCACCCTGAAGGCGTCGCTGGACGTCATCCTGCACGTCGGCATGCAGGGCCTGGCCGGCTACCTGCTCCCGGTCGTGATGCTGCTGTGCGGCGTGCTGATCCTCTTCAACCCCACCCAGCGCCTGTTCTACTCGGTCATCGGCGTCCTGGTCTCCCTGGGCACCTGGATGACCTCCAACCTGGGCGGCTTCTTCGTCGGCCTGCTCCTGGGCGTGACCGGCAGCTGCCTCGCCTTCGGCTGGCTCCCGGACCAGGAACCCCGTGTCAGCCGCAGACGGCGCCGGAAGCAGGCCCGGGCAGCCGAGAACCTGCCCCCGACGCCGGCGCGGCAGTCCTAGCACGCTCTGCGAACGTGCCCGTCCGCGCGACGCCGCGCTCGCGACGGGCCCCAGGACCACCGGAGCAAGCGGTTCCTTCCCTCGCGGGGCCAGGAGTGGTGGAATCACGTGCGGCGGCCAACTGCTGCCTTCTGCAGAACAGTTGAGCACCGGGAGGCCAGATGACGGAGCACCGCGTCGACACCGGGAGCGCGCACTCCGCGCGGATCTACGACTACATCCTCGGCGGCGACGACCACTACCCGGCCGACCGGGAGGCGGGCGACGCCATGTGCCGCGAGTGGCCGGCCCTGCCCGTCCACATGCGGGCCAACCGCGACTTCATGCACCGGGCCGTGCGCCATCTGGCCCGGGAGGCGGGGATCCGCCAGTTCCTCGACATCGGCACCGGCATCCCGACCTCCCCCAACCTGCACGAGATCGCCCAGGAGGCGGCCCCCGGGGCGCGGGTCGTCTACGTCGACAACGACCCGCTCGTCCTCGCCCTGTCGCGGGGGCTGCTGTCCGGCACGCCGGAGGGCAGGACGGCGTACGTGGAGGCGGACATGCGCGATCCGGCGGCCATCCTCGACGCCCAGGGGTTCCGGGAGACGCTCGACCTGTCGGAGCCGGTCGCGCTGACGGTGATCGCGATCGTGCACTTCATGCTCGACGAGCACGACGCCGTCGGTATCGTCCGCCGGCTCCTCGAACCGCTGCCGTCCGGCAGCTGTCTGGCGATGTCGGTCGGCACCGCCGACTTCGCCCCGGACGAAGTCGGCCGGGTCGCCCGGGAGTACGCGGCCCGGGGCATGCCGATGAGGCTGCGCACCCATGCGGAGGCGGCGCAGTTCTTCGAGGGTCTCGACCTCGTGGAACCGGGCGTGGTCCAGGTCCACAAGTGGCGTCCGAACCGCACGGACGGTATGGAAAGCGGAGGTGGGAGCATCCGCGACGAGGACATCGCGATGTACGGGGCGGTGGCGCACAAGCCGTAACCGGAATGCCGCTGTTCGACGGGTCGGACAGATCATCACGATGCGGCAGCATCAACTCACGGCATGTGGCCGCTCACTTGACGACCAGTGGTCACACACGGTTGGCTCCGGGCCAGCGAGAGTCATCAGGCCGCTGCACACTCGGCGGCCGCACGCACTCTCACCCTGCTCTTGCTCGGCCGCACAGCGAGGTCCGCCCCTCATGAACCTTCCTCCCCCGCCACACACTTCCGTGAGACGCACGCGTGCCGCCGCCCTGGCGTCCGCCCTGTGTCTGCTGGTGTCCGGCTGCTCCGTCCTCGGCGGGGCCGGCGACGAGCAGGACGCGGCGGCCGGAGCCGGCGACGGGATGAAGGTCACCCTGGTGACACACGGCGGCAAGGGCGACGCCTTCTGGGACCTGGTGCGCAGGGGCGCCGAGGCGGCGGCCGCCAAGGACGGCATCGACCTGACCTACGCCAGCGACGCGGACCCGGCCGCGCAGGCCGATCTGGTGCGGGACGCGGTGCGCGCCGAGGCCGACGGCATCGCGGTGACGCTGGCCAAGCCGGCGGCCATGCGCGGCCCGGTCGCCCAGGCCAAGGCGGCAGGCATCCCCGTCGTCGGGCTCAACTCCGGCATCGACGCCTGGCGGCCGACCGGGCTCCTGCAGTACTTCGGCCAGGACGAGTCCGTCGCGGGCCGGGCCGTAGGCGACAAGCTGGACGGCCTCAAGGCCGAGCACGCCCTGTGCGTGGTGCACGAGCGGGGCAACGTCGCGCTGGAGGCCCGCTGCGCGGGTGTGCGCAAGACCTTCCGGGGCGACACCGACAACCTGTACGTGGACGGCACCGATCTGGACGCGGTGACCGCCACGATCGCCTCCCGGCTGCGGCAGGACTCGAGCATCGACGAGGTCGTCACCAACAGCGCCCAGGCCGCGCTGAGCGCGGTCAAGGCGGTGCGGCAGTCCGGAAGCCGGGCCGAGGTCGCCACCTTCGACTTGAACAAGGACCTGGTCAGGGCGGTCAAGGACGGCGAGGTGCAGTTCGCCGTGGACCAGCAGCCGTATCTGCAGGGCTACCTCGCGGTGGACGCCCTGTGGCTGTACCGGACCAACGGCAACGTCAGCGGTGGCGGGACGGCCCCGGTGCTGACCGGCCCCGCCTTCGTGACGAGGTCGAACGTGGCCACCGTGGCACGGTTCGCGGCCGCCGGGACCCGGTGACCGGGCACATCCTGTGACGGAGTCGCCAAAGATTCGGTCAGGCCGGGCCCGCACACCCACTTGTACGGATAACATCCAGCACATCCCATGTGCCGTGCCCGGGACGGCACCACCCCCGCGCCCGTACCCCACTCCCCCCCGACCGCTCCGCCTCCCCGTTCCTCACTCCCCGCTGAACGCCCTAGGACGACGATGCCTCGACGGACAGGTGCCCGGCGCCGCCTCGGTTCCATACGCCTCTCCCTGGTGCTCCTGGCCCTGGTGCCCAGCGTCACCCTCGCCACCATGTGGGGCGTCACGACGATCCAGATGTTCTCGGAGGGACTCAGGCTGCGCGACCAGACGGAGCTCAGCCGGTCGACCGGCGCCATGGGCACCGACGCGACGCTCGCGCTGCAGCGGGAGCGTCAGCTGTCGGCCGCCTGGATGGCCTCGCCGACGGGCTCCAGGGCCGCCCTCGACGCACAGCGCGAGGAGACCGACAAGGCGGTCGCCAAGCTGGTGGGGCAGGCGGACGCGATCGAGAAGGCGCCCTCCCGCATATCCGACCGGCTGTACTCGGTGCTGGGCTCGGTGGGCAGCCTGGAGTACTACCGGGACCAGGTGGACGACCCGACCGACATCACCCCGCAGCAGGCGCTGGACCAGTACTCCTCGATCATCGACGACCAGATCCACGCCTTCCAGGAGCTGTCCCAGGTCGACGACGGCGACCTCACCTCGCAGGCGGGCCCCCTGGTCGGTCTGGAGCACGCGGCGGAGCTGGTCTCCCGGGAGGACGCGCAGCTGACCCTGGCCTGGCCCACCGGGCATCTGGACGACGAGACGTGGACGCAGTTCACGGAGCTGGTGAACACCCGGCGCTGGCTGGTCAAGGACCAGGTCCTGCCACAGCTGACGGGCAGCGCCAAGGCGCAGACCGAGCGGATCCTGGCGAGCCGGGACTGGCAGACACTGCAGGCCGTCGAGGACCAGGTGCTGGCGTCGCGCAACGCGGGCGCCGCCTCCGACCGGATCGCCCTGCCGGACGCGCAACAGCGGTGGTCCCGCGCCATGGACACGTTGTCCGAGCAGTACGAGGGCCTCATCCAGCAGCAGACGGCGGGGCTGTTGCAGCGCAGTGCCGACAAATCGGACGCCCTGCTGCTCAAGGCGGCGCTGCTGAGCGCCGGCGGACTGCTCGCTCTGCTGGTGTGCGTCGGCATGTCGTGGCGGATCACCCGCTCGCTGTCCCGGCGGCTGCGCGGCCTGCGCCGGGCCGCCGTCAGCCTCGCGCAGGAGCGGCTGCCCGACGTGGTGGCGCGGCTGGAGCGGGGCGAGACGGTCGACCCGGAGTCGGCGACGACCGAGCTGGACTACGGCCACGACGAACTCGGCCAGGTGGCCCGGGCGTTCAACACCGCCCAGCGCACGGCCGTGCACACCGCGGTCGAACTCGCCGACACCCGGCGCGGGTTCCAGAAGATCATTCTGGGCATCGCGCGGCAGAGCCAGAACCTGGTCAACCTCCAGCTGAGCAAGCTCGACACGCTGGAGCGCGAGCACACCGACCCCGACATCCTCAAGGGCCTGTACGAACTGGATTCCACGGCCAGCCAGTTGCGCCGCTACGAGGAGAACCTCGTCATCGTCAGCGGTGAACGGCCCGGCCGCAGCTGGGCCGAGCCGGTCGCGCTGATGGACATCCTGCGCAGCGCGGTCGGGGAGGTCGCCCAGTACCAGCGGGTGGAGGTGCTCACCGACGAGGAGGTGTTCGTCGCGCCGCCCGCGGTGGCCGACGTCATCCATCTGCTGGCCGAGCTCATCGACAACGCGACCGCGTACTCCCCCGCCCCGAGCCCCGTGACGGTGCGTGCGGGGATGGTGGCCAAGGGCCTGGCCGTCGAGGTGGAGGACCGCGGCCTCGGCATGTCGGAGGAGGACTACACGTCCTTCAACGAACAGCTGGCGGTGCCGCCGCAGTTCGACGTGGTGGCGCTCGCCGACGACCTGCGCCTCGGCATGTTCGTGATCGCCCAGCTGGCCCACCGGCACGGCATCGCCGTCACCCTGCGCTCGTCACCGTACGGCGGGACCACGGCGATCGTGCTGATACCGCACGAGATCGTGGTGCGGGAGGCTCCCGGCGACGGTGTGAAGGACGGCGCCGCCCCGCAGGGCGAGAAGGCGGCGGTGGACGGACGAGGTTCGACGGACGTCGAGCGGAGTGAGGCGCCCCGGGGAGCGGAACACGGCGCCGCGCCCGATCCCGAGCCCCGGCCTCTGGTCACGGCCCGCACCGCCTCCGCCGCCCCCTCCGCCGCCCGTGAGACCGTCCCCCGGCGGGACGGGCTCACGCCACTCCCTCGCAGGGTGCCGCAGACCAGCCTGGTGGAGGAGTTGCGCGAGGAGTCCGCGCCCGCCGGTGACGACGGCTCCCTCGACGACTTCACCGCCGAGGCCGCCGCCTCCTCGCTGGCCGGTTTCCAGCGCGGCACGCTCCGGGCCCGTGACGACGACGCCGAGCCGCCCCTCGACGAGAAGGCGGCCGCGGTACCCCGGCAGGCCGCCGGTCCCGTCCCCTCGACTCCGCCCGCCGACCGCTGACGAAGGACACCGCAATGACACGCCCCATTCCCGCCACGCACACCCAGCTCGACCAGCTGCTGACCGGACTCGTGGAGCGGGTCGCCGACGTGAACCAGGCCGTGGTGCTCTCCGAGGACGGCCTGGTGGTCAGCAAGTCCACCGGGTTCCTGCGGGACGACGCCGAGCGGCTCGCGGCGACCGCCTCCGGGCTGATGAGCCTCAGCAAGGGCGTCAGCATGGACTTCCGAGGCGGTCCGGTGCGCCAGGCCCTCATCGAGATGGCCAACAGCTATCTGATCCTGACCTCCGCCGGTCCCGGTGCGCATCTGGTCGTGCTGACCGGGCCGGGTGCGGACGTCGGGGTGGTGGCGTACCAGATGAACATGCTGGTGAAGAAGATCGGCGAGCACCTCAGCGCGGCACCGCGGGGCATGGCCGGGCTCGTCGTCGATCCCGGCGTGTGAGGTGACCGTAGGTGATTCGGCGGGCCGGCTCGTCCGGCTGTTCGCTCTGACCGGGGGCCGGACCCGCCCCAGCCGCGCCGACTTCACGCTCATCTCGACGGTCACGGCGGTCGATCCGCAGCCCGCCACGGCGGCCCGGTGCCAGCCCGAGCAGACCCGGATCCTCCGGCTGTGCGCCGAGCCGGTCGCCGTGGCGGAGCTGGCCGCCCGGCTCGACCTGCCGGTGAGTGTGGTCGTCATCCTGCTGTGCGACCTGCTGGAGGCGGGCCGGATCACCGTCCGCCCGCCGCGCCTCGTCTCCCGTACCACCCCGGACCTGGACCTGCTGCAGAAAGTGAGGGACGGCCTTGGCCGGCTCTGACCTTGCCCCTGACGCGTCTTCGGCACCCGACACGGTCAAGATCCTCATCGCCGGGGGCTTCGGCGTCGGCAAGACCACCCTGGTCGGGTCGGTCAGCGAGATCGTCCCGTTGCGCACCGAGGAACCCCTGACCATCGCCGGTCTGGACGTCGACGACCTCGACGGCATCGAGGAGAAGCGGGCCACCACCGTGGCCCTGGACTTCGGCCGGATCACCATCAGCCGGGAACTGGTGCTGTACCTGTTCGGCACACCGGGGCAGCAGCGGTTCTGGTTCATGTGGAACGACCTGGCGCTCGGCGCGCTCGGTGCCGTGGTCCTGGTCGACGTGCGCAGACCCGAGTGCAGCTTCGCCGCGATCGACTTCTTCGAGCGCCGGGGCATACCGTTCGTCGTCGGCGTCAACGGCTTCCACGGCGAACACCCGTACCCGCCCGAGGACATCCGGGAGGCGCTCGCGGTGCCGGAGCACGTGCGGGTACTGCTGTGCGACGCGCGGGACCGGGAGTCGTGCCGGGACGTGCTGATCGCCCTGATCGACCAGCTGATCGCCTCCGCGGTGCAGGCGTAGGGGCGTAGGGGCCGGCCGCCGGTGGGACCGGCCCGGGCTGTCGCGTGGCCCGGGCCCGGACCCGGGCCCGTGACCGTCTCCGTCAGGCCGTCAGTCTTCAGACCGTCAGTTGAGGCCCGCCGACTTCAGCCACGCCGTCGCCACGTCCAGCGGGTCCTTCTTCTCCAGCTGCACCTGCGCGTCCAGCTCCAGGAGCGTCTTGGTGTCCAGCTTGGCGGAGACCGCGTCGAGCGCGTCGACGCCCTTCTGGGAGAGGCCGTCCTTGTGGACCAGCGGGGTCACGTTCGCGAACCCGAAGAGGTTCTCCGGGTCCTTCAGGACGACGAACTTCTCCTTCACGATGGTGGGGTCCGTGGTGAAGATGTCGGCGGCCTGGACGGTGTTCCTGGTGAGCGCCGCCTGGGTCAGCGGGCCGCCCGCGTCGAGCGCCTTGAAGGACTTGAACTCCAGGCCGTACACGGACTTCAGGCCCTCCAGGCCCTGGTGCCGGGTCTGGAACTCGGGCGAACCGCCGATCACCAGGTCCGGGGCGGCCTCCTTGAGGTCCGCGAGGGTGGACGAGGAGGTGAGCTTGTACTTCTCGGCGGTCGCGGCGTTGACGGTCACCGAGTCCTTGTCCTCGGCGGGCGAGGACTCCAGCAGCGTCAGCTTCTTGTCGAGCTTGGCCTTGACGGCCTCGTTCACCGCCTCCGCGGACTTCTGCCGGGCCTTGGGGTCCAGGTAGGCGAGCAGCGAGCCGTTGTACTCGGGCAGCACGGTGACGGTGCCGTTCTTCATCAGGCCGTACGTCGTCTCGCGGCTGCCGATGTTGTGCTTGTAGGCGACCTTGATGCCCTTGGCCTTGAGCGCCTCGCCGTAGATGTCGGCGAGCAGGGTGCTCTCGGCGAAGTTGTTCGAGCCGACGACGACGGTGCCCGCCTCCGCCTTCTCCCCCGCCAGGGGGTCGTCGGAGGTGCCGCCGGACGAACAGCCCGCGAGCAGCGCCGCAGCGGCGGTGAGCGCGGCGGCCGCCGCGCCGGTGTGCCTCGTCCTGGACCGGCTGCTCTTCGCGGTAGAAGTCATCCACCGATCCAATCCAGCGGCTTCACGATCAGTCAAGGGACGCCTGGTCACGGTTTCCTACAGACGTCGCCAGGACGTCAGCGCCGGCGCACCCCCGGTGACACCGCCAGGCGGCCCACCGCCCAGAACAACGCCAGCGTGACCAGTGCCAGGACGGCCACGAGGGTGGCGCCGCCGACCACCTTCTCGTAGTTGCGCTGGTAGAGCCCGTCGACGATGTACCGGCCGAGGCCGCCCAGGCTGACGTAGGCGGCGATGGTGGCCGTCGAGACGATCTGGATGGCCGCCGAGCGCAGTCCGCTCAGGATCAGCGGCAGCGCGACCGGCAGTTCGACCTGGAAGAGGATCCGCGACTCGTGCATGCCCATGCCGCGGGCGGCGTCCACGGGGGACGGGTCGACGGTGCGGACGGCCTCGTAGGTGGTCACCAGGATCGGCGGCACGGCGAGGATGACCAGGGGAATCATCACGGGCAGCAGCCCGAAGCCCATCATGATGACGATCAGCACGAGCAGGCCGAAACTGGGCAGCGCGCGGGCCGCGGTGGCGATGAACGCCAGAGCGTTGCCGCCCCGCCCGGTGTGCCCGGTGAGCAGGCCGACGGGCAGGCCGATCGCGGCGGCGAGGGCCAGCGCCAGGGCGGAGTACTGGATGTGTTCGAGCAGGCGCTGCGGAATGCCGTCGTAACCGTGCCAGTGGGCGCTGTCGCTGAAGAAGGCGTTGACGAAGTTCAGTACGTTCACCGGGTCACGTCCTGGGGGGCGGGGCGTCGCTGCCGCACGCCGGTCTTCGGGCGCGTTCGGGTGCTCTTGGGCATCCACGGGGTCAGCGCGACGCGGAGCAGCACCAGCAGGGCGTCGCACAGGATGGCCAGGACGGCCGTCGTGATCACGGAGTTCACGGCCAGCTCGGGCCGGTCGTACTTCTGCGCGTCGGCGAGCAGGTTGCCGAGGGCGCCCTGGTTGCCGATGAGGGTGCCGACGCTGACCAGGGAGATGCTGGAGACGGTGGCGACCCTGAGCCCGGCGATGATGGCGGGCACGGCGATCGGCAACTGCACCTGGAGGTAGCGGCGTACGGGCCCGAAGCCCATGGCGGTGGCCGCGGCCAGGGTCTCCTGCGGCACGGACCGCACGCCGTCGACGATGGCCGGGACGAGTACCACCAGGCTGTACACGGCCAGCGGGATCATCACGGTCAGTTCGGTCTGGCCGGTGTAGTCGATGAGGACCACGAAGAAGGCGAGCGACGGGACGGCGTAGAGGATGGTGGTGGCGCCGAGCACGGGCGGGTAGAGCCAGCGGAACCGGACGCAGAGCTGGGCGAGCGGCAGGGCGAGCAGCAGGCCGGCCAGGACGGGCAGCAGGGCCTCGCGCAGGTGCAGTCCGATCAGGCCCTGGTAGCTGTGCTGGAGGTCGCTCGGGATGTCGAAGAAGCCGTTCACGAGGCGACCTTGGCCTCGTCGGCGTGACCGCCGGCGTGGGCGCTGCGGATCGCCTCGCCGATGGTCGCCTGCGAGACCACGCCGATCACGCGGCCGGTGTCGTCGACGGCCACGGCGTGGCCGGCCGGGGAGAGCACGGCGCTGTCGAGGGCGGTCCGCAGGGAGTCGCTGCCGGGGACGAAGGGCCGTCCGTGCGGGACGAGCCGGTCGGTCCTGATGTCACCGGCCGTCAGGCTGCGCCGCTCGCCCCAGCCGAGGGGACGGCCGTCGGCGTCGGTGATCAGGAGCCAGGGCTCGTCGGGGGCGGCGAGCTGCTCGGCGGTGGCGTCGGCCGGGAGCACCGGGCCGGTCGTCAGCGGGAGTTCGGCGGCGGGGAAGAACGACAGCCGCCGGATGCCTCGGTCGGCCCCGAGGAAGTCCTCGACGAAGGCGTCGGCGGGGTCGGACAGCAGCTCGGCCGGGGGTGCGTACTGGGCGAGGTGACCGCCCTCGCGCATCACGGCGACCATCGTGCCGAGTTTGATCGCCTCGTCGATGTCGTGGGTGACGAAGACGATGGTCTTGCCCAACTCGGCCTGGATGCGCAGCAGTTCGTCCTGGAGTCCCTTGCGCACCACCGGGTCGACCGCGGAGAACGGCTCGTCCATGAGCAGCACGGGCGGGTCGGCGGCGAGCGCCCGGGCCACGCCGACGCGCTGCTGCTGGCCGCCGGACAGCTGGTACGGGTACCGCTTGGCGAGGGCGGTGTCGAGGCCCACGCGTTCCATCAGCTCGGCCGCCCTGGCCCGGGCCTTCTGCTTGCCCCAGCCGAGCACGCGGGGCACGGTGGCGATGTTGTCGAGGATCGTGCGGTGCTGGAAGAGGCCGGCGTTCTGGATGACGTAACCCATGGAGCGGCGCAGGGTGGTGACGGGCCGGCGCTGGATGTCCTCGCCGTCGAGGAGGATGGTTCCCTCACTGGGTTCGACCATCCTGTTGATCATCCGCAGGGTGGTGGTCTTGCCGCAGCCCGAGGGTCCGACGAGGACGGTGATGGAGCGGTCGGGTATCTCCAGGGAGAGCCGGTCGACAGCCACCGTGCCGTCCGGATAGCGCTTGGTGACTGATTCGATCCGTATCAAGGCGCCGGAGCCCTTCGGGTTGGCGGTAGCGTTGGCCATGGTCGTACGGGCTGTTTCCGGACGAGTCTAGAGGGCGCCTGTCATCCGTCCGCGGGGCGTACGTCCCGCACGGGCAGGCGCACGGTGAACACCGTCGCTCCCGGTGCGCTGTTCAGCTCGATACGGCCGCCGTGGGCACGGACCAGGGACTGGGCGACCGCGAGGCCCAGGCCGCTGCCGCCGCGGTCGCGGCTGCGGGCCTTGTCGACGCGGTAGAAGCGGTCGAAGACGCGGGCCCGGTCGTCGGGCGGGATGCCGGGGCCGGTGTCGGCGACCCGCACCTCGGCGGCGCCGGGCAGGAGGGCGACCTCCACCGACACCTTCGTCCCGGCGGGGGTGTGCACCGCGGCGTTGGTCAGGAGGTTGTCGACGACCTGCCGGATGCGCAGCGGGTCCATCGGCAGCCGCACCGGCCCCGGACCCGCGAGGACGGTCAGCGGATGGCCGGGGCGGCCCGCGCGGAAGGCGTCCGCGGCCTGGCCCACCAGCTCCACCAGGTCGGCGTCCTGCATCCGCAGCGGCGCCTCCACCTCCGCCGCGTCCAGCCGGGCGAGCAGCAGCAGGTCGTCCAGGAGGATGCCCATGCGGGCGGCCTCGGCACGCAGCCGGGCGAGGTGCCGGTCGCGTTCCTCGGGGGCGTTGGCGGCGGCGTACTGGAACAGGTCGGCGTAGCCGCGCACCGACATCAGCGGGGTGCGCAGCTCGTGCGAGGCGTCGGCGACGAAGCGCCGCAGCCGCTGCTCGGCCTCGGCGCGCACGGCGAGGGAGTCGTCGATGTGCTCCAGCATCGTGTTGAAGGCGGTCCGCAGCTCGTCCACCTCCGGGCCGCCGTCCCGGCCGTCGGCGCGCAGCGGCAGCCGGGCCGCCGACTCGGTCAGGTCGTGCGAGGCGATGCCGTGCGCGGTGGACGCCATGTCGCTGAGCGGCTTCAGCCCGCGGCGCAGCATCCGGCGGCCGAAGACGACCAGCGCGAGCAGCGCGAGGGCGAAGGTGACGACCTGGATGGTGATGAGCTGCCCGACCGTGTCCTCGATGTCCTCCATGGGCGCGGCGCTCACCAGGATCACTCCGGGCTCGACCTCGCAGGCGCGCAGCCGGTAGGAGCCCGCGCCCCTGAGGTGCTCGGTGCGCAGCAGCTCCGTGTGGGCGGTGGTCTGCGCCGAGGCCAGGGCGGTGAAGTCGTCGACGTCCTTCGGCAGGTCGGCGGGGTCCTCGGGCCTGCGGAGCTCGGGCGGGCCGTCCGAGACGTCGTACACGGCGTAGAACCAGCTGTAGTACTTCTTGCCCGAGAGCGTGCCGTAGTCCGCGATGCTCTTGGACTGGGCGATCTGGGCCTGCGCGAGCTGGGTGTCGAGCTGGGCCGACAGGTAGTCGCGCATGTATGTGGTCAGGGCCGTGCCGACGACGGCGAACACGACCAGGGAGAGGGCGCCGAGGCCGAGAGCCATGCGGGTGCCCAGGCGCATTCCGCGGTAGGCCCGTCGCAGCCGGGCGATCACTCGGCGGCCTGCCGCAGCACGTATCCGAACCCGCGCACGGTGTGGATGAGCGGCGAGCCGCCGTCGTCGGTCTCGTCCAGCTTGCGGCGCAGCCGGCTGACGACCAGCTCGACGACGTTGGAGCGGCCGCCGAAGCCGTACTCCCACACGTGGTCGAGGATCTGCGCCTTGGTCAGCACGGTGGGCGACTTGCGCATGAGGTAGCGCAGCACCTCGTACTCGGTCGGGGTCAGCGACACCAGCCGCTCGCCGCGCCGGACCTCCCGGGTGTCCTCGTCCATGGTCAGGTCGCCGATCTGGAGCACGGACCGCTGGAAGGCGGGCCCGGCGCTGCGCCGCAGCACGGTCCGCAGCCGGGCCATCAGCTCCTCGACGGCGAACGGCTTGACCAGGTAGTCGTCGCCGCCCCTGGTCAGGCCCGCGACCCGGTCGGCGACGCCGTCGCGGGCGGTGAGGAACACCACCGGCACCATCGTGCCGGAGGCGCGCAGCCGGTCCAGGACGCCGAAGCCGTCCACGCCGGGCAGCATCAGGTCGAGCACCACGATGTCGGGGTGGAACTCGGCGGCCCGCCGCAGCGCGTCCTCGCCGGTGTATGCCGTGACCGCGTCCCAGCCCTCGTAGCGGGCGACGGTCGCGACGAGGTCGGCGATGGGCGGGTCGTCGTCGACGACGAGAAGTCGTACCTTTTCCACGACCTCATAGTGCTGCACGGGTCCCGTGCCGCCATAGCCGCCCGCCCTCCCGCGGCGGGATCGATAAAGACTTGAAAGTCGAGCGACAGCTTTCCGACAGCTCCCCCGCGCCAAGCTCGGTGTCCCAGGAGCCGATCAAGGAGCTGCCGACCGTGACGACCCTCCATCAACCCCCAGCGGCGACCCGCCGGGGCGTGCGGCCCCGAGTGGTGGGCCGCACCGGCCTGTACGCGGTGCTGCTGGCGAACGCGGTCGTGGTGGCCGTGTTCTTCGCGCAGGCCGGTTTCACCTCGAACGCGCTGATCGTGCTGGGCCGGCTGACCGGGCTGTACGCGGCGCTGCTGATGGCGTTCCAACTGCTGCTGGTGGCGCGGTTGCCCTGGTTCGACCGGCGGATCGGCATGGACCGGCTGACGTCCTGGCACCGCTGGACGGGCTTCTCGGTGCTGTGGCTGCTGCTGTCGCACGCGGTGTTCATCGTCCTCGGCTACGCGCAGGCCTCGTCCCTGGACCCGGTGAACCAGCTGGTGGACCTCGCCGGGACGGTCGAGGGCGTGCTGCGGGCGATCGTCGCGCTGGCGATCATCCTCGTGGTCGGGGCGGTGTCCGCCCGTTACGCCCGGCGCCGGCTGGCGTACGAGACCTGGCACTTCATCCACCTGTACACCTACGTGGCGGTGGTGCTGGCCTTCACGCACCAGGTCGCGGCGGGGACGACGTTCGCCTCGTCGTCCGTGGCGGAGGCCTACTGGTACGGCGTGTGGGGTGTGGCCCTCGCCTCGGTGTTCACGGGCCGGCTGGTGCTGCCGCTGTGGCGCAACCTCCGCCACCGGCTCCGGGTGACGGCCGTCGTCCCGGAGAACGCCCACGTCGTCTCGGTCTACATCACGGGCCGCGACCTGGACCGGCTGCCCGCCCGGGCCGGGCAGTTCTTCCTGTGGCGGTTCCTGACGAAGGACCGCTGGTGGCAGGCGAACCCGTTCTCCCTGTCGGCCGCCCCGGACGGCCGTACCCTGCGTCTGACCGCCAAGCGGGCCGGTGACGGCAGCGCCGCCCTGCGCCATCTGAAGGTCGGCACGCGCGTCTTCGCCGAGGGTCCCTACGGAGCCTTCACCACCCTGCACCGCACCCGGCCCGACGCCGTGCTCATCGCCGGCGGCGTCGGTGTCACGCCGATCCGGGCCCTGCTGGAGGAGCTGCACGGCCACGCGGTCGTGATCTACCGGGTGGCCACGGACCAGGACGCCGTGCTCTACGACGAACTGCGCGACCTCGCGCTCGCCAGGGGCGCCGAACTGCACCTGGTCACGGGCCCGTCCGTGCCCGACCGGCTGGCGCCCCGGGAGCTCGCCCGGCTGGTGCCCGACATCGCCGAGCGGGACGTCTACCTGTGCGGTCCCCCGCCCATGATGAACGCGGTGCTCGGCAGCCTGCGCGAGCTGGGCGTGCCGACGCCGCAGGTCCACTTCGAACGCTTCAGCCTGGCCGGATGACGAGGAGAGATTCGTGAAGCGAGCCATACCCGTCCTCGTTCTGAGCGTCGCGGGCCTGATCCCGCTCTGGCGCTACGCGCCCTCGCACGAGACCGGTTCGTCGCCGGCCCCAGCGCAGGCGGCGCCGGCGTCCACCCCCTCGGTCTCCTCGTCCGGCGGCACCACGACCACCGTCGTGTCGGGGTCCCTCGTCGACACCGAGAAGGGCCCGGTGCGGGTCGAGGTCACCTTCGACGGCGACGAGATCGCCTCGGTGCGGATGCTCCGGCAGCCGGACCACCCGCAGACCACGGCCGCCGTACCCCGGCTGATCGAGGAGACGCTCCAGGCGCAGAGCGCCGACATCGACACGGTGTCCGGCGCCACCGTCACCAGCGACGGCTACCGGGAGTCGCTCCAGGCCGCCATCGACGCGAAGGGCTGACGGCATGCGGCGCGTCGAGCACGTCATGGGGTTCCCGGTGTCGGTCCGGATCGACGACGAGGACTTCCCCGAGGCACCGGTGGACGCCCTGTTCGCCTGGCTGCGCGAGGTCGACACGCGGTTCAGCCCGTTCCGTCCGGACAGCGAGGTGTCCCGGCTGGAGCGGGGCGAGGTGAGCGAGCCGAGCCCGGGGCTCCGCGAGGTCCTGGACCTGTGCGAGGAGTACCGGATCGCGACCGGGGGCGCCTTCGACGCGCGCCTGCCCGGTCGCGGCCTCGACCCCTGCGCCGTGGTGAAGGGCTGGTCCGTGCAGAAGGGAGCGGAGCTGCTGAGAGCGGCCGGGGCGAGGCGGTTCTGTGTCAACGCGGGCGGCGACGTGGTCGCCTCCGGCGGGCCCTGGCGCGTCGGCGTGCGCCATCCCGAGCGGGCCGACCGGCTCTGCGCGGTCCTGGACGTCACGGACCGGGCCGTCGCGACCTCGGCCCGCTACGAACGCGGTGACCACCACATCCTCGACGGCCGCACCGGCCGCCCCGCGACAGGACTGCTCGGCATGACCGTCGTGGCCCCGACCCTGACGGAGGCGGACACGGTCGCGACGGCGGCGTTCGCACTCGGCGTGGAGGGCGTCGCGTGGGCGGCGGCCCGGGAGCACTGCGAGGTGTTCGCGGTGGACGCCGGGCGACGGGTGCTGCGCAGCGCGGGGTTCCCGGTGGCGGAGGGTCAGGCGCCGGGCAGGGCTTCCAGGAAGCCCGCCCGGCGAACAGGCGGCCCGACTCACCGGGTCCGGGGAGTGGCCGGCGGGGTTACTCCTCCCGCAGCACCTTGACGTCCCACGGTCCGAGCGGCACCGCGTCGGCGTACAGGGTGTCCGACAGCACGTCCCGCAGGGCCGTCGGCACCGGCACGGACACCTCGTCCCACGACCAGTTGTGCAGGAAGCGCACGCGGCGGCCGTCCCGTGCGGTCGCCGAAGTGGCCGTCACGCTCGGGTGGGCGGGGCGCCAGGCACCGTCCGGGGCGTACCGGTCGAACAGGGCGCGGGCGAGGACGGGGTCGGGCACGGTGCCGACGTAGGTGATGCGCCCGGCGCCGTGACGATGGGCCGTGGCGGCGGGCCAGCGGCCGAAGTGCGGGTGCTCGTACGCCGCCAGGGTCTCGGCGCCCCGCGGCGACAGCCCGTCCGCCCAGTGCAGGGCGTGCGCGCCGGGCGGAAGAGGGAGCTCGTCCGTGCCGGTGACGGGCAGGGGGACGCGCAGGTTGCTGAACTCGTCGTACGTCACCCCGGCCGCCTCGGCCAGTCGGCCCGGCTGGAGATCCGTGCGCGCCCGGGCCTCGGTGTCGCCGTAGCCGGTGCGCGGACCGAGGACGAGATGCCCGCCGGCCCCGGCGTAGGCGCGGAGCCGGTCGAGGACGGTGTCGTCGGCGGCGTAGTAGGCCGGGACGATCAGGAGGGGCGGCAGGTCCGCGTCCGGGAGCTGCCCGGGGTGCATGACGCGTGCCTGGAGCCCGGCGTCGAAGGCACCCCGGTAGTACGCGTCGAAGATCCTCTCGTACGACCGCCCGTCCGGGCCTCCGTCGGCACCGGCCAGCGGCGGCTGGCCCTGGAGCGCCCATTTGCTGGGGCCGTCGTAGAGGAAGGCGACGTCGGCGTCCGGGGTGAGGGCCGACACCAGATCACCGGCCTGCTCCAACTCCGCCCCGAGTGCGGCCAGTTCGCGGTAGACGCGGCCGGGGCGGCCGTTGTGCGGGAGGATGCCGCCCCAGTAGGTCTCGGTGCCGAAGTGCAGGGTGTGCCAGTGCCAGTACTCGATCATCGAGGCGCCCCTGGAGATCAGCGCCCAGGCCGCCTGCCGCCACTGCCCGTCGTAGGCGGGGCGGTTGTCCCAGGGCCCGCCGATGGCCTGCGCGTTGGTCTCGGTGACCAGGAACGGCTCCTGGCGTGAGGAGTACATGCGGTCGGCGCTGCGGTACAGCGCCCAGGTGCCGTTGGTCGTCCAGTCCTGCCCGCCGGCGCCCGTATCCGGCAGGGCGAGGGCGTCCTGCATCGTGTAGTACGGGTTGCCCGCGGTGACGTCGAGGTGCTCGGTGAGCTTGTCGTCCTCGACGCCCTGACGGTCGTAGGAGATGCACGTCGTGACGAACTGGCCGGGACGGGCGTACGCGCGCACGATGCCGGCCTGCCAGGCGATGAACTCGGTGGTGAGCCGGGCCTGGAAGCGCCGCCACGCGAGGTCGTACTGCGGCTGGGCGTTGCCGTCCGGGGTCCACAGGTCGGCCCAGGTGGACAGCCGGTGCGACCAATAGACCAGGCCCCACTCGCGGTTGAGGGTCTCCACGTCGCCGTACCGCTCGCGCAGTTCGTCGGTGAAGCGCTGGAAGACGCCGTGGTTGTGGAAGAGGTGCAGACCGGGTTCGTTGTCGACCTGCCAGCCGATGACGGCAGGGTGACCGGCGTACCGTTCGGCGACCTTGCGGATGATCCGTTCGGCGTGGAAGCGGAACGCCGGGTGCGTGAAGTCCACCTCCTGCCGGGCGCCCCAGCCGATGCGCTCGCCCGTGCGGGACTCCCCCGCGATCTCCGGGTACTGCCGGGCCAGCCAGGGCGGCACCGCGTACGTCGGCGTCCCGAGGATCACGGAGATGCCCCGCTCGTGGGCGCCGTCCAGGACCGGCTGGAGCCAGTCCAGGTCGAAACGCCCGTTCTCGGGCTCCCAGGTGGACCAGACGGACTCCCCGACCCGGATGACGGTGAAGCGGGCCTCGGCCATCAGGTCGAGGTCGTCCTTGAGGCGTTCGTACGGCTGGTACTCGTGGTAGTAGGCGGCACCGAACAGGACGCGCGGGGGCAGCTCGGGCATGCTTGTCCTCCAGGGGGTTGTCGAGATGTCAGCCCTTGACCGCGCCCGTGGAGAGCCCTTCGAGGAGCTGCTTGCGCAGCAGCACGAAGAGGGCCACGGCGGGCAGGACGGCGAGGACCGCTCCGGCGAGCACGAGGTCGTACTGCCGCTGCTCCGACACGAACAGCGTCTGCAGGCCCAGCGGCAGGGTGTACCGGGAGCTGTCGGACACCAGCACCAGCGGCCACAGGAAGCTGTTGTAGCTCTGCAGGAACTGCCAGACGCCGAGCGCGCCCAGCGCGGGCCGCAGCAGCGGCAGCACGATGGTCCGGAAGATGCCGAACTCGCTCGCGCCGTCGATCCGGGCGGCCTCCAGTACCGAGTCCGGGATGGACTGCACGATGTACTGCTGCATCATGAAGATCCCGAACGCGGGCGCCACCCATGGCACGATCAGCGCGAACCACGGGCTGCCGAGCCCGGTCTTCACCAGGATCACGAACAGCGGCACGAGGATCACCGCGAACGGTATCGACAGCGAGCTGAACATGACGTTGAACAGCAGCCGTCTGCCCGCGAAGCGGAACTTGGCGAAGGCGTACCCGGCGAGCGCGCACACGAACACGGACACGAGGGTGGCGACTACGGCCACCACGGTGCTCATCAGGAACCAGCGGCCGAAGGGCTGCTCGGTCAGCAGGGTGCGGTAGTTGTCCAGGGTGAAGGGGTCCGGGACGAGTTCCGGCGGGTAGCCGAAGATCTCGCCGCGCGGTTTGAACGAGCCGCTCAGCGCCCACACCAGCGGGGCGAGGAAGCCCACGAACAGCAGGAGCAGGAAGACGTGGAGCGGCATGCGGGCGCGTGTCACGAGGCGGCCCTCCCGATGCCGAGGAGACGGTTGAAGAGCCGGCTGAGGCCGAAGACGAGGACGAAGAGGACGACGGCGGCGGCAGAGGCGTAGCCGAACTGCTGGCGCTGGAAGGCGGCCCGGTAGATGAACATGGTCACCGAGAGGGTGGACTCGGCCGGTCCGCCGCCGGTCAGCAGATACGGCTCCTCGAAGATCTGCGCCGCGCCGATGAAGGACGTGACCACGACGAACGCGGTCACCGGCTTCAGCGCCGGCAGCGTGACGGTGGTGAAGGTACGCAGCCGCCCGGCCCCGTCCAGGGCCGCGGCCTCGTAGAGCTCCCGGGGCACGTTCTGCAGCCCGGCGAGGAAGAAGACCGTGAGGTAGCCGGTCCAGCGCCACAGCATCACCAGGGCGATGCTCACTCCGGCCAGGTTCGGATCGCCGAGCCAGTCGACGCCGCCGGTGCCGAACAGGGCGCGCAGCGCGGCGTTCGCCAGCCCGAACTGCCGGTCGAAGACCAGGCCGAAGATGAGCGCGACGAGGATCGGGGAGACCACGATCGGCACGAAGTAGGCGGTCCGCCACAGGTCGCGCACGCGCAGCCCGCGGGTGTTGAGGGCCTGGGCGATCAGCAGCGCGAGCGGCACGACCAGGCAGAGAGCGACCAGTACGAACACGGTGGTGTTGCCCAGGGCCCGGTGGAAGCTGATGTCGGTGGCGAGCAGCCGGTAGTTGCGCAGCCCCACCCGACGCGGCGGTCCGAGCCCGACCCACTCGGTGAGACTCAGCCACAGCGAGACACCGACGGGGACCAGCATGAACAGGACGTAGAGGACGTAGAAGGGCGAGACGAACAGGTAGGGCGCCCAGGTTCTGTGGGGTCGGTGTGCCTTCCGGCCCGGTGCGTCGTGCGTACGGGCGGTGCCGGGCGTCCCGGCAAGGGTGGTGGTCATGGTGAGTTGCTCCTCATCCGCCGAGATCGTCAGCACCTCAGGGGCGCGGGGAACCGCGCGACAAGCCCCAACGGCGCAGCGGACGAACTACCGCCCGGCCTGGTCACGAAAGTCCTCAGCCGTCCGCTGCAGCGCCTGCCGCGGCGACAGGTCCCCGTGGTACGCCCGCAGCAGGTTCCCCCCGAGCACGTCGTAGAGGATCGACTGGTCGGGGCTCTGGTGGAACGGCGGCACGTCCGGCAGCAGCGAGCGGTACAGCCCGAACAGCCGCTGTCCGCCGCAGAACTCGTCCTCGTAGGCGCCCAGCCGGGGGTCCTCGTACACGGACCGCCGCGTGGGCAGGTATCCGGTCTCGGTGAACCGGCGGACCTGTCCGTCGTGCGTGAGCCAGGTTCTGAAGAGGAACTCCGTCGCCGCCCGGGTGCCGGCCTTGCCCTCGACGACGCCGAAACCGGTGCCGCCGAGCGCGGCGGTCACCCCGCCGCCACCCGCGAAGCGCGGCAGCGCCCGCACCCGCCACCTGCCCTTCTGCTCGGGCACGTTGGTCACCAGGCCGTAGTTCTTGTACCAGATGGCCATGGGCAGCCCGATGACCCGGCTCCGCTTCAACGCGGTCTGCATGCCGGCCCCGTAGTAGTCGGAGACCTCCACGACGAATCCGCTGCGCAGCCCCTCGCAGAGGAACCGCAGCACTTCCTCGGCCTCCGGCGAGTCCAGGACCAGCGTCCCGTCGGCGTCGAAGAAGGCGCCGCCGCGCTGGTAGAGCAGCATCTGGAAGGACTGCACGACCTGGCCCGGGTCGCTGCCGACCGTGGAGACGACGCACATCGAGGCGCCGTGGTCCCGGTGGACCCGCGCACCGGCTTCGGCGAACTCCTCCCAGGTGCCCACGTCCTCGGGCAGGCCGTACTTCTCGAAGAGGTCCTGGCGTTGGAAGTACACGACCATCGGGGTGTCCGAGTCGAAGGCGTAGATCCGGCCGTCCCGGCTGAAGGGGGCGGTGCGGGCCGGCAGCAGGTCCTCCTTCAGCCCGGGTACGGCCTCGATGTCGGGTGTGAAGTCGTGCAGCAGCCGCTCGGCGATGTCGCCGCGCAGCATGCGCGGGAAGCTGCCGATCTCGAACCCGACGAGGTCGGGGGTGCCACGCCCGGCGACGGCCCGGGCGAGCAGCTTCGTGACGATGTCCGGGGCGCCGGAGCGGGTGACCCTCAGGTGGTAGCGGAAGTCGCCGGCCCGGTCGGCCTCCGGGATGCCCTTCTCGAAGAACGCCTCGTAGCCCGGGTCGTGGGTCCACAGGCCGAGGGTGACGTCGCCGGAGGTGCGGGGCGTGGTGCCGGCGCCGCCGCAGGCGGAGAGGGCGCCGGCCGTGCCGAGGCCGAGGGCACCGCGCAGCAGGGCGCGGCGGGTGGGAGGGGCTGGTGCTGCCGGGAGGTACGACACGTGACTCCTCACGTGGGGCGGCTACGGGCGGGGGCGGTCGGGGTCCGTTTCGCGTACCGGCCCGGTCGAGGCCCGTACGGTCAGCTCGACCGCCCGCCCGGCCGGTCCGGCCGGTGCGGGGCGGCCCTCGACCAGGGCGATCAGTACGTCGACGGCGCGGTCGGCGACGGCGGCGAAGTTCTGCCGGACGGTGGTCAGCGGCGGGACGAGGTAGGCGGCGGCGGGGATGTCGTCGTACCCGACGACGCTCACGTCACCGGGGACGGCGCGGCCCGCGTCGGCGAAGGCGCGCAGGGCACCGATGGCCATGTCGTCGTTGGCGGCGAACACGGCCGTGACCTCGGAGAGGCGGGCGAGCTGTTCTCCGGCGGCGTATCCGGAAGCCGGGCTCCAGTCGCCCGGCGACGGCAGCGGCGGTTCGGGCGCCCCGGCGGCGGCGAGGGCCTCGCGCCAGCCGCGCAGCCGGTCGCGGGCGGCCCACCAGTCCTGCGGGCCGGGTATGTGCCAGACGGTGCGGTGTCCGAGGGACAGCAGGTGCTCGGTGGCGAGCCGTGCGGCGGCGACGCCGTCGGCGCCGACCACGACCCCGGCACCCGGCGCCAGTTCGACGCCCTCCCCGAGGCTGACCACGGGCACGTCCGCGGTCGGTCGCAGCGGGGTGCCGTCGTCGATCGGCTCGGACAGCACGATCCCGTCCACGCCCTGCTCCAGCAGCGCGTCCACGGAGGCCGAGATGCTCCCCCCCTCCAGAGTGCCGGCCAGGGCCACGGAGTACCCGGCCCGCCGCAGGGCCCGCTCCAGGGCGATGAGCAGCGTCGAGGGGCCGTAGAGCGAACTGCCCAGCGAGACCACGCCGATGCGCCGGTAACGGCCGAGGAGCAGGGCCCGTGCCGCGGTGTTGGGACGGTAGTCCAGGTCGCGGACGGCCCTCAGCACGCGGTCCCGCACCTCGGGGCTGACGTGCGGTTCGCCGTTGACGACCCGCGACACGGTCTTCTGCGACACCCCGGCGGCCCGGGCGACCTCGGTCATGCCCGGCCCGCGACGGCGTCGCCCACCGGCGGCCGCGGTCGTCGTCATGAGGGCTCCCCGGGGTGGCGGCCTGCGGTACGGACTACGCAGTCACCCACTCCTCGCAGGGAGAAAGGGCTTGCTTGACTACGTAGTCACGCCAGTGTGGTGATCCGGACGGGCCGCGTCAATGACCCGGGCGGAACGAACAGTTCGTGCGTCACCCACTCCCACAACAGCCGCACCGGTTAACCTCGTAGGTCGCCGAAGGTTAACGGGGGTTACCCATGGTGAACGCCGACCGCACGCCGCCGGACTGCCCTGGGGGCCATGACGGCATGCCGGAGAGCGACGCCGGGCGCCACCTCCAGAACCAGCTGGAAATCCTCATCCAGGACTTCCGCAGGAGCACCGAACCGCCGATGCCGGTGTTCGTCGTGCATGCTCAGGACGACCGGGACGACGACGCGGTGGCCGGGCTGGTCCGTCAGCTGCACGCGGGCCAGGAGGCGCACGGCACGCGCTGCGCGGTGACCCAGGACGCCTACGAGGGCACCACGGAGGTGCGCCGGGCCACCGCCCTGGTGCGGGCGTTGAGCGACCCGCGCAGGTGGGGCGGCCCGAAGGCGGTCTACCGGCGCTACGCGTTCCCGCGGCTGCGACTGGTGCACGCCATCGACGACGCGGTCGCGGCCCTCGGCGACAGCTGGCCGACGCCCGCCCCGGGCAGCCCGGAGTCCGGGCAGGACCAGCGGCAGCGGCTGCTCAACGAGCTGGCGCAGCAGCGCTGGCGACCGAAGAACACCGCCCGCTGGCGTTCGGGCCTGCCGCTGTTCGACATGGCGCACATCCTCCCGGCGAGCCTCGTGACCGTGCTCGCCGCGCTCCTCGCCCGCAGCGAGTGGTACGTGGCGGTGGGTGCCGGTCTCGTCTTCCTGCTGCTGCTGACCGTCCTGAACTACGTCCTGCCGGGGCGGTCTCCGATCTTCCTGTGGCTGCGCCGGGAGAGCCGCTGGTTCATGACGACGACCTTCCTGAGGGCGGCGGACCAGGAGGGGTCCACCGAGGTGTCGCTGCTGCGGCCGGTGCGCTCCTGGAAGGCGATCGCCGCCCGGGCCTACGACGTGGCCGAGGCGCTCACGGCGGGCGGCGACTTCCACCTCCAGCTGTGCGTGCTGGCGCTGCGCGAGGACCTGCGGGACAACCACCGCCGCTGGAGCTGGGACCTGCGCGGCTTCAAACGGCCGCGCCCGCCGATGCTGTTCCTGCCGCACGCGGACGACCGCAACGGCGGCATCGAGCTGATCCGGGCCATCAGCGACGTCCGGAGCCGGCGCAGCGAGCTCGACCCGCTGCTCGTGGTCGCCGCGGTGCGTACGCACGACGTGCCACGCCTGGAGCGCAGCGCCGTCCAGACGGCACCCGTCCCGGACACCGCACCGCCCACCTTCGGCGTCCGGCTGCGCACCTGGTACCGGGAGTGGGGCCGCAACCTGCGCGCCGAGCAGTCACCCAGCCGGGAACGGTCCGTCCTGCCGTGGGTGATGAGGATCCCGCTGCCGCACGACCAGCTGGGTCCGGTCGAGGAGGGCCGTCGCCATCTGCGGGCCTCCGCACGGCCGACATCCGCCCGGCTGGTGTGGGCCCTGCACACCCTGGTCCTGGTGATCGCCCTGCTGTCCGCGGGCGCCGTCATGCGGGCCGACGCCCTGCACGACCGGTACTGCTCGGCGTCCGTGCTCACCGCCAACCGCGACACCCGGCGCGAGCAGGGGCCCGACGGCCGCACGGAGTGCATCGGCATAGCGACGGACGGGGTCCGCTTCGCCGACTGGCTGCCCGCGCCCGAGCCCGGTGACGACGTCAAGGCGCTCAGGGCCGACGACGAGACGCCCTGGACGGTGGCCGACCTGGAGGACGGTATCGCCCGGCAGAACGCCGACGTCGTCGCCCGGCACACCGGCAAGTACGTCACCGTCGTCTACGCCGGTCCGCTCAGCGCCGACACCGCCACCGGCTCCTCCCTGGTGAAGGGCGCCGAGGAGCTGGCCGGCGTGTATCTGGCGCAGGCCGTCATCAACGAGAACTCCAGCGTGAAGCTGCGCGTCCTGATCGCCAACGGCGGCGTGGACCTGGGCCACCAGGAGGAGATGGCCAAGGCGATCGCCGCGTACGCCGTCCACGACCCGACCGTGGTGGGGGTCGTCGGCACCGGCCGCGACCTGAAGTCGAGCCGGGCCACGACCCGCACCCTGATGGAAGCCGGGCTGCCGGTCGTCTCCGGCACGAACTCCGCGACCTATCTGCCCCGCGAGTTCGCCAACTGGTTCAGCCTGGCCGCCACGGACGAGTGGCAGACCCGGCAGCTCGGCCTGATCGCCGCCCAGTTGCGCAGACCCGACCGGCCCCAGTACTCCCTCGTCCTGGCCCGTGACACGGCGAAGACCGACGACCTCTACACCGACGAGCAGGCGCGCTACGGCCAGGGGATGCTGCGCCACCAGGGCTTCACCCCGCTCCCGCAGCGCCGCTACACCCTCAGCGGCGGCAAGCCCGAACTCCGCTCGCACGCCCAGGAGATCTGCCGGGGCGGCCGGGTCCCGTCCGTGGTCTACTTCGCGGGCCGGGTGGAGGACATCGACCCCCTGATGACCCAGCTGGGCACCGAGCCGGGCTGCGCCGGGAAGCCCCTGGCCATCCTCACCGGCGACGATCTGTCCAAGGCCGACTTCGGCGGTGGCGGCCAGTCCGTCGCGCCGAAGGTCACGCTGTACCACGCGGCCCTCGCGGAGCTGGAGACGGCCGCCGGCAAGACGGGCTTCTACCTGGACGCCACCAAGCACCTGCCGGGGGTGCAGGGTCGCCGCCTGCGCTACGACAGCCCCGCCCTGGCCAGCGGCCAGACCGCCCTCGCCCACGACGCGACCCGCGCCCTGTTCTGGGCGGCCACCCGTGACGACCGGCCGCAGAGCCGGGCCTCGACCTGGGTGAACCTGCGCAACGTCAAGATCGAGGGCATGGCCACCGGCACCATCGACTTCACCGGCGCGCCGCTCTACGGCGACCGCACCGGGCACAGCATCGTCCTCAAGGAGGTCCGCCGCGCCAAAGACGGCACCTCCGAACCCCGGGTGCTGTGCAAGCGCACCGCGGGGGACACGAGGCGCCTCACCCAGCAGGAGTGCCGGATCCGCTGAGCGCCGCCTCAGCCCTCCTCGGGGACCAGGCGCAGCGCGATCGAGTTGATGCAGTACCGCTGGTCCGTGGGCGTCGGATACCCCTCGCCCGCGAACACGTGCCCGAGGTGCGAGCCGCACCTCGCGCACCGCACCTCGGTCCGCGCCATGCCGTGCGAGCGGTCCTCGATGAGCTCCACCGCGTCGGTGTCCTTGGGGTCGAAGAAGGACGGCCAGCCGCAGTGGGACTCGAACTTGGTCTCCGAGGTGAACAGATCCGTGCCGCAGGCGCGGCAGGAGTAGACGCCCCGGGTCTTGGTGTCGGTGTACTCACCGGTGAAGGCGGGCTCGGTGGCCGCCTGCCGCAGGACCGCGTACTCGCCCGGGCTCAGCTCCGCGCGCCACTGCTCGTCCGGCTTCTCGACGTCGTACGCCATGAGCTTCCAGCCCCTCAGTTCGACAGACGGTCCAGGATGTGCGGGCCGAGGTCGGTGACGTCGCCCGCTCCCATGGTGAGAACGAGGTCACCCGGCTTCGCCATTCCCGCGACGGCCGACGGGGCGTCCGCCTTGTCGTGCACCGGCGTCACGTCCGCGCCCGCGGCCCGGGCAGCCTCGATGATCAGCTCGCTCGTCACGCCCGGGATCGGGTCCTCCCGGGCCGGGTAGATGTCCAGCACGACCGAGGCGTCCGCGAGGGCGAGGGCCTGGCCCATCTCCTTGCCGAGCTCCTGCGTCCGCGAGAAGAGGTGGGGCTGGAAGACGACCAGGATCCGGGCGTCACCGGCCGCCGAGCGCATGGCCTCCAGGTCGGCGGTCATCTCGGTGGGGTGGTGCGCGTAGGAGTCGATGACCTGCACGCCCGCGGCCTCGCCCTTCAGCTGGAGCCGGCGCTTCACGCCCGTGTACGCGGCGATCGCCGGGGCCAGCCCGGCCGCCGGGACGCCGAGGGCCACGCCCGCCGCCAGCGCGGCGACCGCGTTGTGCGCGTAGTGCCGGCCGGGGACGGAGACCGTGAAGGTCAGCTCCTCGCCCTCCAGCACCACGGTGACCTCGCTCTTGAGCCCCTGCGGCACGACCGACAGGATGCGCACGCCGGCGTCCTCGGACTCGCCGTACGTCACCACGCGCACGCCGCGTCCGGCGACCCGGCGCGTCAGCTCCCGGGCGCCGTCGTGGTCGGCCGCGATCACCAGCGTGCCGCCCTCGGTGATCCGGTCCACGAACGTCTCGAACGACGCGTAGATCTCGTCCATCGACGCGTAGTTGGCGTGGTGGTCGAGCTCGACGTTGAGGATGATCGCGACGTCGGGGGCGTACTTGTGGAAGCTGCGGTCCGATTCGTCCGCCTCGGCGACGAAGATCTCGCCCTCGCCGTGCAGCGCGTTGGAGCCGGGCGCGTCCAGGTCGCCTCCGATGGCGTACGAGGGGTTCAGGCCCAGCTCGCTCAGCGACACGGCCAGCATCGACGTGGTGGTCGTCTTGCCGTGCGTGCCGGCGACGGCGATCGGCCGCAGCCCGTCCATCAGCGCGGCGAGCGCGTCGGACCGGTGGACGACGGGGATGCCGAGCTCGGCCGCGCGGGCCAGCTCGGGGTTGTCCTGCCGGATCGCCGACGACACGACCACACAGCTGGCGTCGTCGGCGAGGTGCTCCGCGGCGTGTCCGATGTGCACGGTCGCCCCCAGCGCCCGCAGCGCCTCGGCCGTGGCCGACTCCTTGGCGTCGCTGCCCGCCACGACGGCCCCGCGCTGCGCGAGGATCTTCGCGATCCCCGACATCCCGGCGCCACCGATCCCGATGAAGTGCGGTCGGTCCATGGCGGGAGGAAGGCCGGCTGCCATGCAGATCTCCAAGAGCGAGCGACGACGGTGAGCGCCCCCAGCCTATTTCAGGAACGGGGAGTGCTGTGGCCAACCCAGGGGCGGGGGAACCGCGCGAACCCAAGGGTCGCGGGGAACCGCGCGAGAAACCACCGTCGGCCCGCACCCGACCGAGAAGGACGCCCCCGCCCCTACGCCTTGCTGTGCGAGAACAGCTTCAGCACCGGCACCCCGACCTTGTGCCGGGCCCGGGAGGCCCAGTCCCGGTGGAAGAACTCCTCCACGTAGTGGGGATCGGTCAGCACGATGACCTCGTCGGCCCCGGTCTCCTCCACCAGGGACCTCAGCGCGTCCAGCGGATGGTCCTCGATCAGCCGCCCCTGCGCCGGACCGCCCGAGGCGCGCAACGCGGCGAGTGACACCTCCAGCGCCCGCTGCCCCACGCTCAGCGCCTCCTCCCCCTCCGGCGTCTCGCCCTCGCGGACGGCCTCGTCCAGCTCGCCGAGCGCCACGTCGTCGATGGCCCGCAGCAGGCGGTCCGCCTGCTCGCCGCGCGGCTGCAGCAGCACCTGGAAGGAGACCTGCTCCTCCCCGTGCAAGGTGGTGACGAACTCCACGTCGGCGGACGTAAGCGCCTTCTCGATCATCAATACGCTTGTGAACACCAGGCGCCCCTTCTGCTCCGGGGCCCATGGCCCCACTCCTCCGCAGGCCGTGCCGGGCCCCGCGGAAACCATCCTGCCCCGTGCTCGCACGGGTACTGCCGGATCCAGTGTGCCCTCCGAAATCAAATCGGAACGGCATATTTCGCCGATGAACGGACCAACGGCAGTGTTTGCCCGCGCTTACGGACGTACCGGCCGGCCGGCTTCCCGGCCGCCGACACCTTCTACCCCGGGCGCGGCGTTTCAGTACGCCGGCCGGGCCCGCCCGTACCGCGTGAACAGGAAGCCGTCCTCCTCCAGCATCGACACCAGTCCGAAACGGTGCGGGACCGTGACCGCCGGCCCCCCGGCGATGCGCTGCGCCTCGCCCGCCGTGAGCATCGGGGCGACGGTCAGGCACAGCTCGTCGAGCACGCCGGCCGCGACGATCTGACCGAGCAGCCGCGGGCCGCCCTCGGTGAGCAGCCGGGTGTGGCCGAGGTCGGCGAGGGCCCGCACGGCCCGGGCGGGGTCCACGCCGATGCCGTCCCCGGCGATCACCACCCGGGCGCCCGCCCGCTCGGCGGCGGCGACACGGTCCGGGGCGGCCGAGGCGCCCGTGAGGATCAGGGTGGGGACCAGGGGCGAGGTGAACAGCGGCAGTGAGAAGTCCAGGTCGAGGCCGGCGGTGACCACCGCGACAGCCGGTGCGGGCTGCTGCCCGGCCGCCTCCCGCATCGCCGCGAAGTCCTCGCGCGCGCGTGCCGGCCGGTACCCCTCCTTGCGCACCGTCTCCGCGCCGACGACCACGACGTCCGCGAGTGCCCGCAGCGTGCCGAAGATCCGCATGTCGGTGGCGCTGGAGATGGGCTGCGAACGACCGTCGTGCTGGGCGGCCCCGTCCAGCGTGGACACCATGTTGGCGCGCAGCCAGGGCGCCGGGCCCGCGGGCCCCGGCTCGGGATAGGCGTACGCGGCGGCCAGCTCGTCCAGGCTCCACTCCCGCCCGGCGCCCTCACCGGACGCGCCGTCCGGCGCCGGAGCTGCTGTTTCATCGGTCACAGGGAACAGACGTCGCATGCGGTGCAGTGTTCCACGCGCCGTAGCATGGTGAACCGTGTCCTCTCCCCTGGCCCCCTCCGGAACCGGCCCCGTGACCGACCCGGCCCCGCTGTCCCTGTGCGCCCGTGAGCCGCGTGTCCCCGCGGACCGGCTGGTCGCCGAGATGGTGCCGCCGCCGCGGTTCGACTCGGTCCGCTTCAGCACGTACGTCCCCGACCCGAACCAGCCCAGCCAGACCGAGGCCGTCCGGGTCCTGGAGGGCTTCGCGGCGGGTCTCGGCCCGGAAGCGGCCAACGGCTCCGGCAAGCGGCGGCTGTTCGGTTTCGGCAGGGCACCGAAGAAGGCCCCCGCCGGCCCGCGCGGCGTCTACCTCGACGGCGGCTACGGCGTGGGCAAGACCCACCTGCTGGCGTCCCTGTGGCACGCCACCCCGGCCGAGCCCGGGCTGAAGGCGTTCGGCACGTTCGTGGAGCTGACCAACCTGGTCGGCGCCCTCGGGTTCCAGCAGACCGTCCGGACGCTGTCCGGCCATCGCCTGCTGTGCATCGACGAGTTCGAGCTCGACGACCCGGGCGACACCGTCCTGGTCTCCACTCTGCTCGGCAGGCTGGTCGACGCGGGCGTGGCCCTGGCCGCCACCTCCAACACGCTGCCCGGCAGGCTCGGCGAGGGCCGGTTCGCCTCGGCCGACTTCCTGCGCGAGATCCAGGGCCTGTCGGCCCACTTCCGGGCCCTGCGCATCGACGGCGAGGACTACCGCCACCGCGGTCTGCCCGAGGCGCCGCCGCCGTACTCCGACGAAGAGGTGACCGGCGTGGCGCACGCGACCGAGGGCGCCTCCCTCGACGCGTTTTCGCCCCTCCTGGAGCATCTGGCCCGCGTCCACCCCAGCCGGTACGGCGCTCTGACCGACGGGATCAGGGCCGTGTGCCTCACCGGTGTGCGGCCGGTTCCCGACCAGTCCACGGCCCTCAGGCTCGTCGTCCTCGCGGACCGGCTCTACGACCGCGAGGTGCCCGTGCTGGCCTCGGGCATGCCGTTCGACCAGCTGTTCAGCGACGAGATGCTGAACGGCGGCTACCGCAAGAAGTACTTCCGGGCCATCTCCCGGCTCACCGCCCTCGCCCGCGACGCGGCCGAACTGGCGAACAACCGGTAACGACAACCCCAATATCGCGCCAACCGCCCGGGGGGAAGGGCCTGTTCAAGCCAGCCCACCCCCGGTTTTCAGGCTCTCTTCAGCTTGAAACGTTAAGTTAACCCTGCAAACGACCTTGCAGGGTTAACGTGTTTCTTGACCAGCCATTGACCAATCATTGGTCCGCACTAGACGTGTGAATCATCCGAAGGGGGGCGCATGTACCGAGGTACGACGGCACGGACCGTGGTTTCGCTCCTCGCCGCCGCCCTGCTCGCCCTTCAGTTCTTCGCACCTACCGCGTCCTTCGCATCCGCGTACACGCACAGTCAAGCCGAGGCCAACACTCAGCCCGGAGCCAAGCCTTCCGGCAAGTCCTCGCGTCCCGGACACAAGTCCCCCGGGAAGGCTCTGCGCGACGAGACGGCCACCTGCCGCGCCGGACACCACGGGGACCCGACCGGTCCCCTGCGGTCCCGCGACCGGTCCCACACCGCCGACTCGGCGCCCTCTGCGCCCGAGCGGCCGCTGCGGCGGCACATCCTTCCGACCGCACCGGAACCGGTCAGACCCGGCGCCGCGCATCACCGCACGTCGAGATCCTCGACGTCGCACACCCCGGCAGCACTGCAGGTCTTCCGCTGCTGAGCGGCGGAGCAGTTCCCCCCACCCTCTGTCATGCCCGTCCGACGCGCCCCCATCTGCGCGCCAGGAGGAGTCACCACACTCATGCAACCCCTCATCGACAACGCCCGCACCTTCGGACAGCGCCCTGAGGAGTTCGCCCACCTCGCCGAGGGTCAGTCCCCCGACGTCCTGTTCATCACCTGCTCCGACTCCAGGGTCGTACCGGCCCTGATCACGGGCGCCCGTCCCGGCGAGCTCTTCGAGCTGCGCACCGCGGGCAACGTCGTCCCCCCGCACTCCTTCGAGCACCCCACGTCGGAGGCGGCCACGATCGAGTACGCCGTGGAGGTCCTCGGCGTCAAGGAGATCGTGGTCTGCGGCCACTCGCACTGCGGCGCCGTGGGCGCGGTGGTACGCGGCGACGACCTCGCCGCCGTACCGGCCGTGCGCGACTGGCTCGCCCGCGCGGCCGACGAGCCCACGTGCTCGGACCCGGCCGACCCGACGGTCACCGAGGCCGTGCAGAACCACGCCCTCACCCAGGTGCTCCGGCTGCGGTCCTACCCCAGCGTCGAGCGCCGGCTCGCGGAGGGCCGTCTCGGCCTGCACGCCTGGTTCTACGAGGTCCACACCGGGATCGTGCGCGAACACCGCGCGGACACCGACTCCTTCGAGAAGCTGTGAGGGGCGCCATGACCAAGTTCCCCTACCTCAGGCAGGACTTCACCGCCTCGCTCGTCGTGTTCCTGGTCGCGCTCCCGCTGTGCGTGGGCGTGGCCGTGGCCTCCGGTGTCCCGGCCGAACTCGGTCTGGTCACCGGCATCGTGGGCGGCCTCGTCACCGGATTCCTGCCGGGCAGCAGCCTGCAGGTATCCGGGCCGGCCGCCGGTCTGACCGTGCTCGTCTTCGAGGCGGTCCAGGAGTACGGGCTGCCCGCGCTCGGCATCATCGTGCTGGCCGCCGGTCTGCTCCAGCTGATCATGGGCGCCCTGAAGCTCGGCCGCTGGTTCCGCGCGATCTCGGTCTCGGTCGTCGAGGGCATGCTGGCCGGAATCGGCCTGGTGCTCATAGCCGGTCAGCTGTATGCGACAGCCGGGCTGAAGGCACCCGCCTCCGGCATCGACAAGATCCTGGGCCTGCCCGGTGCCGCCGTCGACGCGGCCGGCAGCACGGCGGCCCTCACGTCCCTCGTGCTCGGCGCGGCCACCATCGCGGTGATGGTGGGTTGGAAGAAGCTGCCGAAGCGGGTGCAGGCCGTGCCCGGCGCGCTCGCCGCGGTGATCCTGGCGATCGCGGCCACCGCCGTGTTCGACCTGCCGGTCGCCACGGTCGAGGTGAAGGGCCTGCTGGACTCCATCCAGCCGCCCGGCCTGGACGCCTTCGGCGGCCTGGGCGTCGGCATCATCGGCACGATCATCGCCTTCACGCTGATCGCGTCGGCGGAGAGCCTCTTCAGCGCCGCCGCCGTGGACCGGCTGCACGACGGCCCGCGCACGCAGTACGACAAGGAGCTGATGGCGCAGGGCGCGGGCAACACGATCTGCGGTGCGCTCGGCGCACTGCCGATGACCGCGGTCATCGTCCGCAGCTCCGCCAACGTCAGCGCCGGCGCCAGGACCAAGGCGTCCCGGGTGCTGCACGGCGTGTGGCTGCTGCTGTTCGCCGCGCTGCTGCCGTCCACGCTGGCCCTGATCCCGCTGCCCGCGCTCGCCGGCATCCTGGTCCACGCGGGCTGGAAGCTGATCCCCTTCGCCAAGATGGTGCCGCTGTGGAAGGAGCACCGGGGCGAGGCGCTCATCCTCGTCGTCACCGCCGTGTCGATCGTCGCGGTGAACATGTTCGAGGGCGTGCTCATCGGTCTGGCCCTGTCGGTCGTCAAGACCGCCTGGGAGGCCTCGCACCTCAAGATGGAGATCATAGACAAGGGCGCCGGCCCGATCCAGGCGTACCTGTCCGGCAACGCCACCTTCCTGCGACTGCCGAAGATCCTCGACAGCCTGGAGAGCCTGCCGCAGGACCGCCCGGTCACGCTGGACCTCTCGGGGCTGCACCACCTCGACCACGCCTGCCGCACGGCCCTGGAGAACTGGGCCGCACGCCACAGCTCGACGGGTACCGAGCCGGTGAAGGTCACGGAGACCGAGAAGGCCGAGGAGGCCGAGGCGGAGAAGGTCACCGCCGCATAGCCGCCTGAACGGATCGACCAGGCCCTGGTCCGGGGCGCGCACCCCGCGCGCCCCGGACCACATGCGTCGGCCTTCCTCCCGGCCCGGATCCCAGGACATGGCCCTGAGCCCCATTCCGGGCATATCGTTACATGAGCAGATGGATTCGGACCTCTGAACAGGGAGGTCGGCATGGTCGAAGAGCTGGTCGGCGTGGTGGCCGCCGTCGGAGCCGGCGCGCTGGTGTACGTGGCCGCCGCGGCGCGGGTCGTCAAGCAGTACGAGCGCGGGGTCGTCTTCCGGCTCGGGCGCCTGCACGGGGACGTGCGACGGCCCGGGTTCAACCTCGTGGTCCCCGCGGTGGAGCGGATGCGCAAAGTCAACCTGCAGATCGTGACCATGCCGATCCCCGCCCAGGAGGGCATCACCCGCGACAACGTGACCGTGCGGGTCGACGCGGTGGTGTACTTCAAGGTCGTGGACCCGGCGGCCGCGATCGTCAACGTCGAGGACTACCGCTTCGCCGTCTCGCAGATGGCCCAGACCTCGCTGCGCTCGATCATCGGCAAGAGCGAGCTGGACGACCTGCTGTCCAACCGGGAGAAGCTCAACCAGGGCCTGGAGCTGATGATCGACAGCCCGGCCGTGGAGTGGGGCGTGACCATCGACCGCGTGGAGATCAAGGACGTCTCCCTGCCGGACACCATGAAGCGCTCCATGGCCCGCCAGGCCGAGGCCGACCGGGAGCGGCGGGCCCGGCTGATCAACGCCGACGCCGAGTACCAGGCCTCCAAGAAGCTGGCCCAGGCCGCCCGCCAGATGGCCGACACGCCCTCGGCCCTCCAGCTCCGGCTGCTGCAGACCGTCATGGCGGTGGCGGCGGAGAAGAACTCCACGCTGGTCCTGCCCATTCCGGTGGAACTGCTGCGGTTCCTGGAACGGGGCCAGCAGCCCCCCGCGCAGGGCCCGGAGCACGCGCGGAACGCGGGACACGCACAGAGCCCGGAGCACGCGCAGAACGCGGGACACGCACAGAGCCCGGGACACGCGGAGACCGCGGACCCCGCGGAGATCCCGGAGCGCGCCGTGGACCGCTCGGACCAGGCCGAAGAGGCCATCGAACAGCTGCGGCGCGCCGTAGAGAAGTGACCCGTGCTACGCGCGTGGTTCCCGCCGCCCGCACCAGGTGATAGACACAGCGGGATCACAGTTCCTGTCCGCCAGCAGGAAGGTTTCCCCATGACCGAGTCCGGTCGCTTCGCCACACGACGTCAGATGCTCGCCGGAACCGGCGCCCTGGGCGTCGGGATCGCGTTCTCCGGTGCCCTGTCCGAACTCTTCACCGGCACCGCCGCCGCACAGGGCCTGGGTCGCACCGGCTACGGCCCGCTCGTCCCCGACCCGAAGGACATCCTCGACCTGCCGAAGGGGTTCCACTACCGGATCCTCTCCCGCGAGGGGGCCGAACTCCGCTCCGGCGAGGGCGAGGTCCCCTCCAACCACGACGGCATGTCGGCCTTCCCGGGCAGAGGCGGCCAGGTCCACCTGGTCCGCAACCACGAGAACCGCGCCGACGGCAAGGTCCCGGTCCCGGCCGTCGAGGGCCTCACCTACGACCCGGCCGGCAAGGGCGGCTGTACGGCCCTGACGCTGGACTCCCGCAACCGGGTCCGGTCGGAACGCGTCGCGATCGCCGGTACGGCCGTGAACTGCGCGGGTGGCCCCACCCCGTGGGACACCTGGCTGACCTGCGAGGAGACCGAGGACAAGGCAGGGACCAACGGCTACACCAAGGACCACGGCTTCATCTTCGAGGTCGACCCGGCCGACCCGCACCGCACCGGGGCCGTGCCGCTGACCGCGATGGGCCGCTTCGCGCACGAGGCGATCGCCGTCGACCCCCGGCGGGGCGTGGTCTACGAGACCGAGGACGCCTTCGAGAAGCCCTTCGGCCTCTTCTACCGCTTCCTTCCGGACCGGCCGCTGGGCGGCAGGGGTTCGCTGCGCGCGGGCGGCCGGCTCCAGGCCATGCGCGTGCCCGGTGTGCCGGACCTGTCCTCGATCCAGGACGTGGGCGCGGAGTTCGACCGCGTCGAGTGGGTGGACGTACCGGACCCGCAGGCCGCGCAGACGCCGATCCGGTTCCAGGACTTCGGCCGCAAGGGCATCACGCACGCGCAGAAGCTGGAGGGCTGCTACTGGGGCGGCCGTTCGGTGTACTTCGTGTCGTCCTTCGCGCGCCGGTCGGACGGTTCGGCCGCCGACCACTTCGGGCAGGTCTGGCGCTACGACCCCGAGCGCCGCCGGCTCACCCTGGTGATCGTCTTCGGCCCGGACACCGACGTGCAGATGCCGGGCGAGTCACCGGACAACATCTGCCTGGCGCCCAGCGGCGGCCTCATGGTCTGCGAGGACGGCGACGGCGCCCAGCACGTCTACGGTGTCACCCGGCGCGGCGAGGTCTACGCGATGGCCCGCAACCGGCAGAACATCGGCACTCCGGAAGAGCCCGAATGGGGTGAGTTCGCCGGGGTGACCTTCTCCCCGGACGGCGACACGATGTACGTCAACTGCTATCGGCCCGGCACCACGTTCGCGGTGACGGGCCCCTGGCGCCGGTAGCCGGCGTTCCGCTCCGGCCGGGGCGGCGGGCGCGAAGCCCGGTGCCCCGCCCGGACCGTCGAGGCGCACGACCCCAAGGGGCCCCGGTGACACACAAGGACAGCACGTCGCTGCGGGACCGGCTGCGCCTCTCCACCGGTGAGCCGGTCGACCTGACCCGGTACGACGCGGCCACCACCCCCGCCGGCCCGGACGGCAAGGCCGCGGGCAGGGCCGCCACGGCCCGCGTCGGTGAGCGGCTGGCCGTCCTCCAGGAGCGGCTGTGGGCGGCGAGCACCAAGGGCGACCGGCGCCGCGTGCTGCTGGTCCTGCAGGGCATGGACACCAGCGGCAAGGGCGGCACGGTCAAGCACGTCATCGGCCTGCTCAACCCGTCCGGCTGCCGGATCACCGCGTTCAGGACGCCGACCCCCGAGGAGCGCGCGCACCCCTTCCTGTGGCGGGTGGAACAGGCGCTCCCGAACCACGGCGAACTGGGCATCTTCGACCGCTCGCACTATGAGGACGTGCTGATCGCCCGCGTCCGGGAACTCGCACCCGCCCCCGAGATCGCGCGGCGCTACGAGCAGATCAACCGCTTCGAGCGGTCCCTCGCCGACGACGGCGTGACCTTGATCAAGTGCTTTCTGCACCTCTCCTACGACGAGCAGCGCCGCCGGCTGCTCAAGCGCCTCGACAAGCCGGAGAAGCACTGGAAGTTCGCGCCTTCGGACATCGACGACCGTGCCCTGTGGCCCGCGTTCCAGGAGGCCTACGAGATCGCCCTGGAGCGCTGCGGCTCCTCGCGCGCGCCCTGGTACCTGGTCCCTGCCGACCACAAGTGGTACCGCAACTGGGCGGTCAGCACGCTGCTCCTGGAGCACCTCCAGGAGCTGGATCCGCGGTACCCGAAGGCCGACTTCGACGTGGCCGAGTGCCGGAAGCGGCTGCTGGAGCGGCCCTGAGCCGCCCGGTCAGGCCGCGAGCAGGGCGTCGATCTGGCCGACGGCCTCCTTCAGGCCCTCCTCCATGCCCATGGTGGTCAGCTGGTCCATCTGCTCCCGGGAGTCGAACAGGGAGCGCATCTCCATCCGGGTGCCGCCGCCGTGCTCGCTGAGCCGCACCGTCACGGACATGGTCGGCATGTCGTCCTTGGGCTTGCCGTCGTCGTCGGCGAAGCCGTCGGTGAACTCCAGGGCCGTCGGCTCGCTGACCGAGGTGATCCGCCACCAGCCACGGTGCCGGTCGCCCTCCGGGCCGGTCATGAAGTAGGTGACCTCTCCGCCGGGGGTCAGGTCGTGCTCCTCCACGGTCGCCGGGTAGGTCGGCGGGCCCCACCAGCGCTCCAGCTGCCGGGGGTCGGCCCACAGCCGCCACACCCGCTCGACCGGGGCGGTGAAGTCGGCGACCAGGGTGAGGGTGAGGTGGTCGAGGTCCTTGTCGACGCTGGTGACAGTCATCGCTCGGGTCCTTCCGTCGTGTCGTTCTCTTCGGTTGCGGGGTCCTCGGCGAGCAGCCGGGCCATCCGGTCCACGCGCCCGCGCCATGCGGACTCCAGTTCGTCCAGGGCCTGGCGCGCGCGGCCCACCGCGTCGGGGTCGGTGCGCACGAGCTGCTCCCGTCCGCTGCGCTGCTTGGTGACCAGACCGGCCCGTTCCAGCACCGCCACGTGCTTCTGCACCGCGGCGAAGCTCATCGGGTAGGCCTCGGCCAGCCGGGACACCGACAGCTCCCCGCGCACGCAGCGGCGCAGTATGTCCCGGCGCGTGGTGTCGGCCAGGGCGTGGAACAGCCGGTCCACCGTCTCGTCACTCAGCTCATCTACAACCATTTGGTTGTACGTTACCTCCTGCCCGCCCCGTCTGTGAAGCGACCCGCCGACACTGAAGCCCACGGACCGGGGTACTCGGCGGCCATGAGCGAGAAGCAGCAGGTCAGCAGCTCCTACTGGCTCGACACGGCACCGGACGGCCGCCACCCGGCACTCACGGAGGACGTGGACGTCGACGTGGCGGTGATCGGCGCCGGGATTGCCGGACTGTCCACGGCGTGGGAGCTGACGCGGGCCGGGCGGAGCGTGGCCGTGCTGGAGGCCGGGCGGGTCGCGGCCGGCGTCACCGGGCACACCACCGCCAAGGTCACCGCCCTGCACACGCTCGTCTACGACAAGCTGCGGCGCACCCGCGGCCCCGAGGGCGCACGCCTGTACGCGCGTTCGCAGTCGGAGGCGATCGAGCACGCGGCCCGGATCGCCGGGGAACTGGGCGTCGACTGCGAGTGGGAGACGAGGAGCGCTTACACCTACGCCGTCGACGCGAGCCGCGTGGAGGAACTGCGCGCCGAGGCACGGGCCGCGGCCGAGGCCGGGCTGCCCGCCTCGTTCGTCACCGGGACCGGGCTGCCCTTCCCGGTGGCGGGCGCCGTCGAGGTCACCGGGCAGGCCCAGTTCCATCCGCGCAAGTACCTGCTGGCCCTCGCCGCCGACCTGGTCGAACGCGGCGGGCGCATCTACGAGGACACCACCGTCCTCGGCCTGGACGAGGGTGAGCCGTGCAGGCTGTCGACCACGAGCGGGGCGACGGTCCGGGCCCGGGACGTCGTCGTCGCGACGCACTACCCGATCTTCGACCGAGCCCTGCTCTTCGCCCGCCTCTCCACGCGTCGCGAGCTGGTCGTCGCCGGGACGATCCCCGCGGACCAGGACCCGGACGGCATGTTCATCACACCCGACGAGGACACCCGCTCGGTGCGCACCGCGCCCCACGGGGAAGACCGGCGGCTGCTCATCGTCACGGGTGAGCACTTCACACCGGGCACGAGCGACCCGCGAGCCCGTTTCGAACGCCTCACCGCCTGGGCCACCGGTCACTTCCCGGACCTGGAGGTCACCCACCGGTGGGCCACCCAGGACACCGAGCCCACGGACACCGTGCCGATGGTCGGCCCACTGCACCCGGGCACCCGGCACGCCTATGTGGCCACCGGCTTCGGCGGCTGGGGCATGACCGGCGGCATCATGGCGGGCCGGCTGCTGACCGCGCAGATCACGGGCGAGGAGTGCGACTGGAGCGGCCTGTACGACCCGCGCCGGGTGAAGCCCGCGCTGCGTGAGGCGCCGGCGTTCCTCAAGACCCAGGCCAAGGTCGCCGGGCACTTCGTGGGCGACCGGCTGCGGCCTTCGCCGCCCGTGGAGTCCCTGCCGCCCGGCGAGGGCGCCGTGGTCCGGGCCGACGGCCACCGTGTCGCGGTGTACCGGGACGACGACGGCGGGCTCCACGCCGTCTCCGCCCGCTGCACCCACCTGGGCTGCCTGGTCGACTTCAACGCCGCGGAACGCGCCTGGGAGTGCCCCTGCCACGGCTCCCGTTTCGACACCGACGGCAAGGTGATCCAGGGCCCGGCGACCAAGCCCCTGGAACAACGGGACCTCTGAGGGCTCGCCCCGGGCCTACGCTGGACGTATGAGCGAGGACGACTACTGCCTGATCGACGCGACCAGGCCGCCCCGCGCCGACGGGCCGCCGTACGCGGAGTGCGTGCTGTGCCGGGAGCCGACGGAATACCCCGAGTCGTACAAGGGCATCACGCTCTGCCCCGCCTGCGAGTGGCTGGAGGCGCAGCGCACCGCCTGCTCAGGGTGACCTGCGCGCGGCCAGAGCACCGGCCAGGGCCAGCGCTCCGGCCGTGACCAGGGCCGCCGCGGCCAGGGGCAGCAGCGGCAGCGGGACGGTGCCCCGCTGCGACCCGGTGACCAGACCCTGCACGACTGCCCGGGCCGGTGAGCCGCTGACCACCAGGGACAGCAGCGCCGCGAGCAGCAGGGCGAGGACGGCCCGGCCCGGCGACCGCAGCAAGGGCCGGCTGGTGAGGGCGCCGACGGCGGTGCCGAGCAGGGCGCAGGCCAGGGCGGCGAGCAGCCCGGCCCCGCAGGCGGCGGGGAGCGCCACCCGGGTGCGGTGGTCGGAGGCGACCGGGTCGCTGAGCAGCGTCACGGCGAGGGTCGCGAGCGTGCCGAGGGCCGCCGCGCCGGCCAGGGCCACCAGCAGACAGGCCACATGAGCCCGCGCGGGACCGGCGGCCGCCGCCGCACAGCCGCGTGCCGCGTCCGGCTCGCCCGTGACACAGATCCGCGCCAGCCAGGCGGCGACGGGCAGCAGGGCGGCGGCCGTGTACCCGAGCGAGTCGAGCACCGGCTGCCCGGCCTGGATGCCGATGGCGAGGAAGGCCGCGTACAGCAGGAACGGCGGCAGCCAGCGCTGCGAGCGCATCAGCAGGGCGGCGTGGTAGCGCATGAGGGCGGTCATCGGCGGCTCCCGTGGGCAACGGCGTGCGGACTCACCGGGCGGTCGCCTGTGGTGTCACGCTCACCACGTGCCACGGCGGGCGGGCCGTCAGCAGGGCGCGGAGCACGACGTCGGAGTGCGGGGCCGGGACGGACAGGCGATGGGCGCCGGGCCCGGTCTCCTCGGCCGAGGAGACCGTCCGGCGCACCTCCTCGGGCAGCCGTCCGTCCGGCGGGCCCTGCGTCTCGACCACCACGTGCGGGCCGGGCGCGGCCGCGGCCTGCGAGGGCTCCTGCCGGACGACGCCCCCGCCACGCACGGCGTACGTCGCGTCGGGCAGGCCCGCGAGGCGGCGCGGGTCGTGGTCGACGAAGACCACGGACCCGCCGGCCGCCGTGCGTTCGGCGACCGCGCGCTCCAACTCGGCGCGGGCAGTGGTGTCCAGGCCGGTCCACGCCTCGTCCAGCACCAGCAGCCCGGGCTGGGCCAGCAGGGCCTGCGCGACCGCGACCTTCTGACTGCTGCCCTTCGACAGCCGGGCCATGGGCGTCTCCGCGTACCCGGCGGCGCCCAGGCGCTCCAGCCATTCCCGGGCAGCCCGGGCGGCCGCCGCCCGGCTCAGGCCCTGCACGGCGCCGAGGTGGGTGAGGTAGCCGGCGGCGGTGAAGGGCAGGGCCGGCGGGAACCGCTCCGGGACATACGCCGTGCGCGTCGGCCGGCCGGTGATCCGGCCCTCGCTCGGCGCGTCGATGCCGGCGAGCAGCCGCAGCAGCGTGGACTTGCCGCTGCCGTTGGCGCCCTCGACGCGCACGAGCCGGCCCGGCTGCACCGCGAGGTCGACACCGCGCAGCACCCAGGGACCCCGCAGACCGTAACGGCGGCCCGCGTTCCGCAGGCACAGGTCGGGTCGCATGCGGCCATCCTGCACGATCTCCCGGCTGGCACACTGGGATTCGTGAGCGAAGACCCCGCGCCCGTGAGCGACAGTCCCTTCCGGTCCGAGCCCTCGGCTCGTGACGAGGCACCGCAGTTCGTGCTGCCGCTCGTCGTGCGGATCGAGCGGGCGGACCCGCCGGCGCGTACGGACGCGCTGGAGACGGCCGCGCGGGCCGTGCTGACGATCCTGGCGGACGAGCGGTCGGCCGGCGAGGGCGAGTGGGCCGGGGCGATGCGGGACTGGCAGGACGCCCGGATCCGCAAGGTGGTGCGGCGGGCGCGCGGCGCCGAGTGGCGGCGGGCCGAGGCGCTGCCCGGCATCACGGTCACCGGCAAGTCGGCCGAGGTGCGGGTGTTCCCGCCCGTCCCGCTGGACGGCTGGCCCAAGGACCTGGCCAGGCTCCAGGTCTCCGGCACCGACCTGGACGACCCGGAGCCGCCGGTGGACGCGGACCCGGCCGCCCCCGTGCTGTGGCTGAACCCGGACCTGGGCATGTCGGCCGGCAAGGCGATGGCTCAGGCGGGCCACGCCGCTCAACTGGCCTGGTGGGAGCTGTCCGACGAGGAGCGGGACGCCTGGCACGACGCGGGCTTCCCGCTCGCCGCCCGCACGGCGGACCCGGCCCGCTGGCCCGAACTGACCGGCATCGGGCTGCCGTTGGTGCGCGACGCGGGCTTCACGGAGATCGCGCCCGGCTCGTGCACGGTGGTCGCGGACCACCCGGCGCTGCGCCGGGAGCCGCACGGGCCCGCCCGCACGGCGTCCACCCGTTCGGAGTAGCCGCAGGCGCGCCGGTCCCGGACGAATGCTCCAGTGGGGTTACCAGCCGAACCGACCCCCCGGAGGCAGCCATGACCAGCGCCGCGCCCCCTCCCCCTGCCCCGCCCGCCCCCGATGACCGGACGCCCGGCGGCTCCGGCCCGGGCGGTTCCGGCGACCCGCTGGCGGCCGGGGGGCTCGCTCTCGGCGGCGTCCTGATGGTCGTCTACGGCCTGTTCGCGGTGCTCCAGGGCATCGCGGCGATCGCCGGTGACGAGGTGTACACGAGCTTCGGCCAGTACTCGTTCGAGTTCGATCTGACGGCGTGGGGCTGGATCCACGTGATCGTCGGTGCGCTCGTGGTGGCGGCCGGGCTCGGCCTGTTCGCCGGAGCCGCCTGGGCGCGGGTCGTGAGCGCGGTCGTGGTCGGCCTGGCGCTGATCGCGAACTTCCTCTGGCTGCCGTACCAGCCGTTCTGGTCGATCATCATGATCGTGACCGGTCTGTTCGTCCTCTGGTCGGTGTTCAACTACCGCCCCTCCCGCCCGGTGTAAGCCCGGTCAGGGCGGCGGCGGGCGCCTCTCGCGCTCCGCGACCACCGCGTGCATCCGCCGTGTCAGAGCGGTGGCCGCCGCCGTGAGGAAGACGAACGTGTAGAGGATCTGGGCGACGGCCACCAGCCGGGCCTCCTGCCCGCGCGGGGTGATGTCGCCGTAGCCGACGGTCGCGAGGGTGACGACGGTGAAGTACAGCGCGTCGACCCGGGTGCGCAGGCCGGTGAACTGTCCCGGCTGCTGCGCGAGGGCGTAGTACCCGGACGAGAAGACCAGCACGGCCAGGCACATCAGCAGCGAGATCATGATGCCCGACCGGGCCCGCGGCTTCTCCAGCACGATGTCGCGCACATGGCGCAGCAGCAGCGCGGCGACGAGCGCCAGGCACAGCACGAACAGCGGCCAGCCCAGCCAGGGGCGGTCGGCACCGAGGCCCTCCAGCGGCAGCAGGAAGTAGGCCGTGACGCCTGCCACGAGCAGGGCTCCGGCCACGATCCGCAGCCGGCGGACGGCGGCCGCCCGGGATTCCGGTTCCCGCTGCCGCGCGCCGCGGTGGGACTGCTCGCTGCCTTCGGGCACAGGTCCGGTCTACGGCGTGCCCGGGCAGGACGCGACCCTTGCGCCTCCGTCGGTGGAGACGGGACGCGGGACCGCGAACCTCAAATGTTGCTCTGAAGGAGGGCGGGGCGCGGTTCGGGGGCCGGCGGCTGGGCCATACCCCCCTCACGTTCGAGGAACGGGCCGGGTGGAGGAGGGGACGATGGAGCGACTGGGGACGGGCATCGGGTGGCGGCCGGAGATCGCGGACGCCGTGGAGCGGATGCCGGGGATCGACTGGGTCGAGGCGGTGGCCGAGAACGTCTGCCCCGGGCACCTGCCCGACTCGCTGCGGCGGCTGCGCGAGCGCGGCGTCACCGTGGTGCCGCACGGCGTCTCGCTCGGTCTCGGGGGCGCGGACCGGCCCGACGCGGCCCGGCTGACCGCGCTGGCCGAGTGTGCCGAGGCGCTGGGCTCGCCGCTGGTCACCGAGCACATCGCGTTCGTGCGGGCGGGCGGGCCGCTGACGGCGTCCCCGCGTCTGGAGGCCGGTCACCTGCTGCCCGTCCCCCGGACCCGGGACGCCTTGGACGTCCTGTGCGAGAACGTACGCATCGCGCAGGACTCACTGCCGGTGCCGCTGGCCGTCGAGAACATCGCGGCGCTGATCGGCTGGCCGGGCGAGGAGATGACGGAGGGCCAGTTCCTGTACGACCTCGCCGACCGCACGGGCGTCCGCCTCCTCATCGACGTGGCCAACCTGCACACCAACCACGTCAACCGCGGCGAGGACCCCGCCAAGGCGCTCGCCGAGCTGCCCCTGGAGGCCATCGCCTACGTCCACGTCGCCGGCGGCTTCGAACGCGACGGCGTCTGGCACGACAGCCACGCCCACCCGGTCCCGCGACCGGTCCTCGACATCCTGACGGACCTCGCCTCCCGGGTGTCCCCGCCGGGCGTTCTGCTGGAACGCGACGAGAACTTCCCGGCACCGGCGGAGCTGGAGCACGAGCTGAGCACGATCCGCCGGGCGCTTCAGGCGGGCGCTGTCGAACGCGTGAAGGCGGAACTCCGTGCGGCGGCCGGAACGATCCCCGAGAGCGGCGGCGATGAGTTGTTCGCGGGTGCCGGGACCGGGCGGCGGGAAGCGGCCGGGGGCGTCGGCGGTGGCTCGCTCGTGGCGGCCGGCACCGAACGGCAGGAACGCGCCCGAGGCGTCACCGGCGGGCCCGCTGCCGGGACCGCGGCGGTACGGCAGGGCCATGAGACCGGGGCGGCCGGGGCGACACGGGGCGCCTTCGGCCGGCCCCACCAAGAGGACGTCGACGGCGCCCGGCAGCGGCTCGCACTGGCACAGGCGGCGCTGCTGTCGGCGCTCGTCGCGGGGACGCCCGTGCCCGAGGGGTTCGACCGGGTGCGGATCGGCGTACAGGCGAGGGCGCTCGCCGCGAAGCGCGCGGACGTCGTGGCGAAGATCGCGCCCGAACTGCCGGTGATCCTCGGCGACGGGTACCGCACGGCGTTCGTCGGCTACGCCCAGACCCACCCCATGGCCTCCGGCTACCGGCGTGACGCCCTGACCTTCGCCGAGCACCTGCTGTCCACCGGGCACCCTGGTGACACGGGGGCGCGGCGGGAGTTGCGGGCGTGGTGGCTGGAGCGGTCGGGGCCCGCACCGCGCTCCGCCCGACCGGCCCACCGGCTCGTCCGCGCCACGCGCAGGGTACTGCTGCGACGTTGAGGACAAACCACCCGGCCCGCCCCCGAGCGCCTTCACCCGCGTACGTACGCAAGGGGCCGTGTCGGGGGGATGTTCGCCCGCAGCCGGTTGGCGCGTCAACGGACAGTCAGCCGCTATCCGACCCCCATCGCGCCGTTCCGAGAACGGCCACCCCCCGGACACGGCCCCGACCCACCACCCAGCGGCACGCGCCCCACCGCCGCGGGACGCCTGCGGCGCGAGAACGCTACGCCTCGGGCAGGTGCGCGTCCGGCGCGTCCGGGCGGTGGTCGGGCAGGCCCGAGCGGGTGGCCGCCTCGTGGCGCACCCGCAGGAACTCCAGGTGCCGCTCGTACTGGTCGAGGCTGTCGGCGATGAGCTGTTCCCGGGTGTAACCCATCACGTCGTAGTCCTGGTTGCCCTCGGCGATCCGGACCTCGAAACGTACGTAGGTGTCGTGCGTGCTGACCGACCGGGTGGCGAAGGCGGGGGTCGGCAGTTCCACCGGCCAGACCTCGTAGAGGAACTCGTCGCTGGGGCCGATCGGCACACGCAGGCCGACGTGGGCGAGGCCGTTCTCCTCGACGGTGCCTTCCATGACCTGCGCCGGCGCTCCTTGCTGCCGCAGCTCCTCGGCGACCTCCTGGAAGGCGGGACGGCACACCTGGTCGACGAATCGTGCGGCCGACCGCCTGCTGGGGAACGCCATCGCGCGCGCCAGCCGGTGCCGCCAGTTCGGCGCCCCCGGCAGACCGTGCTGCGGCATACGTCCGGAAAGCGACGCAGGCAGCGTGGTGACCCTCGCCTCCACCTTCATCCGCTCGGTACGCAACGCCAGGTAGAGCCCGGCCATGATCAGGAACATGACGAAGGAGAACGGCAGGCCCATGATGATGGTGGCGTTGGTGAGCGCCTGCACACCGCCCACGATGAGCATGGCGAGCGTGAGCAGACCGGTCGCCACCGCCCAGAAGACGCGCAGCCACGCGGGCGCGTCGGTCACCGGGGTGGGCAGTTCAGCGCTGAGGTTGCCCATGACCAGGGCTCCGGAGTCGGCGGAGGTGACGTACAGCAGCAGCCCGACGAACGTCGCGAGTCCCGCGCTGAACAGGAATCCCGGGTACTGCTCCAGGAGGCTGTAGAAGCCCTGCTCGGGGACGTTCATGGCGGTTTCGCCGAACTCGGCGTTCCCATCGCGCACCACGAACAGGGCGCTGTTGCCGAAAATCGCCAAGAAGAGGCCGGTGAAGAGGAACGGGATGACCAGCGTCGCCGCGATGAACTCACGCAGGGTACGGCCGCGCGAGATGCGGGCCAGGAAGAGTCCGACGAACGGGGCCCAGGCGACCCACCAGGCCCAGAAGAAGAGCGTCCACGCGTCCAGCCACTCGGTGGGCCGGTCATAGGCGAAGGTGTTCAGGGTCATCGACGGGAAGCGGCTGACGTAGTCTCCGACGTTCTGGACCACTGCGTTGAGCAGCCGGAACGGCTCGCCCACGACCAGGATGTAGAGCATCAGCAGGGTTGCGAGGAGGATGTTGAGCTGCGACAGCCGGCGGATTCCCTTGTCCACGCCGGACGCCGCGGACGCGGTGGCCATCGCCACCGCGACGACGATCAGGGCGATCTGCGCGGACAGCCCTTCCGCCACGTCGAAGAGGACTTTCAGTCCGTAGTTCAGCTGCACCACGCCGATGCCGAGCGTCACGCCGATGCCGAACACGGTGCCGATGACGGCCGCCAGGTCGACGGTGTCACCGATCCGACCGTGAATTCGGCGGCCGATGATCGGATAGAGCGCGGAGCGGATCGCGAGCGGCAGCCGGTGGCGGAAGGAGAAGTAGCCGAGCGCCATGCCCATCAGCGCGTACATGCCCCAGCCGGTGATGCCGTAGTGGAACAGCGTCCACACCACGGCCTGCCGGGCGGCCCCGAGCGTCTCCGGGTCGCCCTGCGGCGGCGCGAGGTAGTGGCTGACCGGGCCGGAGACCGAGAAGAACATCAGGTCGATGCCGATGCCCGCAGCGAAGAGCATCGCCCCCCAGGTGAACAGGCCGTAGTCGGGCCTGGAGTGCTGGGGGCCCAGCTTGACCGTGCCGTACTTGGACACGGCGATGAAGACGACGAACAGCAGATACAAGGTCGCGGCGAGGAAGTAGTACCAGCCGAACCATTCGGAGATCTTGCCGACCACCACTCCGATGGCCGATTCCGCACCGGTGGGGGTGATGATCGCCCAGATCGAGATCGCGAGGACCAGGACGGCCGCCCCGAAGAACACAAAGGGTTTCAGGCGGGCCGTGCCCACCTCCTCCGCCGGTGTCTCCTCCGGCGCCGTTCCGGGGCCCTTCTCTCCAGTGGTCGACACAGCCGCGTTCCTCCTTCGCTGAGGGCCAGGACCCCGGCTCCCGGTTGCCGGCGGCGTCTGCCGCGGCCCGCGGAGCCGGGGAGGCCTCTTGTCATTGCCCGAACTTCCGGGCGCGGGGGACGCGGGTGGCGTCCTGGTGACCCGGCGCCCGGGCCGGGACCGGCCGGACACGGGGCCCTCCGGGCGGCCGTACACGAGCCACACCCGCGGCGGCCGGCCCTGCGGGGGGCCGTGGAGCGGTCACCGCGCCGCCGCCCGGCCGGCGAACCCGGGGCGGCCGGTGATCAGGTCGGCCGCGCGTTCGGCGGCGAGCAGCACGGTCACCATCGGGTTGATGGTGGGCATCGTCGGGAACACCGACGCGTCGACGATCCGCACGCCCTCGAAGCCCCGCAGTCTCAGCTCGGGGTCGCAGACGGCGGCCGGGTCGTCCGCGGCGCCCATGCGGCAGGTGCCGGCCGGGTGGTAGACGGTGTGGGCCGCGCGGCGTCCGTACTCCGACAGGTCGGCGTCGGAGACGACGTCCGGTCCGGGCGCGACCTCGCGGACGAGCCAGTCGCGCAGCGGCTCGGTCGCGGCGACCTCGCGGGCCACCTTCAGCCCGTCCACGAGGGTGCGCTCGTCGTGGCCCTCGGGGTCGGTGAAGTACCGGAAGTCCAGGGCGGGATGCTCGGCGGGGTTGCTGCTGCGCAGCCACATACGGCCGGTGGAACGGGCCCGCGGCACGTTCGGCGTCATGCAAACACCGTGCCGTGGTACGGGGTAGCCCAGGCGTTCGGTGTTGACGGTGAACGGCACCTGGTAGAAGTGGAACATCAGGTCGGGGCGCGGCTGACCCCGGTCGCGGCGCAGGAACAGGCCGGCGTCGGAGTCCATCGCGGAGTTGGGCGGCAGCGGCCCCGCGGTCTCCCAGACGATCACGGACTCGGGGTGGTCCAGGAGGTTCTCGCCGACGCCGGGCAGGTCGGCCCGCACCTTGATGCCCAGGGCACGCAGGTCGTCGGCCGGGCCGATGCCGGAGAGCAGCAGCAGGCGCGGGGTGTCGATGGCCCCGGCGCACAGCAGGAGTTCGCGCTCGGCGCGCACGGTGGCGGGTTCGCCGTCGGCGCCCCGGACGGCGACCCGCGTCAGCCGGCCCGACTCGTCCGGGATCAGCCGGTGGGCCCAGGTCTCCAGCTTCAGCGTGAGGTTGGGCCGGTCCAGCACCGGGTGGAGGTAGGCGACGGACGCGGAGGAGCGCAGGTTGCCCTCCGGCTGGTAGGCCAGGGAGAAGAAGCCGGTGCCGTCGGCGAAGGGTTCGGCGTTGAAGTCGTCCACGACGGGGACGCCGAGGGCGCGGGAGGCCGCGGTGACGAAGTCCTCGGCGATGGGATTGCGGTCGGCCTCGGCCACCGGGACGATCTTCGTCAGCAGCCGGTCGCGGTAGGGCAGGATCGTCGCCGGGTCCCAGCCGGCGCAGCCGTGCCGCACCCAGTCGTCGAGGTCCTGCGGCAGCGGCAGGAAGCTGATCAGCGTGTTGTGCGAGGAGCAGCCGCCGAGCACCCGGGCCCGTGAGTGCAGGATGTGCGAATTGCCGCGCGGCTGCTCGACGGTGGTGTAGCCGTAGTCGAACTCCGAGCCGAGCAGGTTGATCCAGTTGCGCAGGCGCAGGATGCGCTCGTCGCCGACATCGCTGGGGCCGCCCTCGATGACGCAGACGCGGCGGTCGGGGTCCTCGCTCAGCCGGGCGGCGAGTACGCAGCCGGCGGTGCCGCCGCCGACGATGACGTAGTCGTAGGCGGACTCGGCGCCGTGCGCGGGGGTGGTGGCCATGCCGTGCCTTTCATGGTGGTGCGATGTGGCGTGCGGGTCAGCCCTTGAACCAGCCGGAGGGGGCGGGGGCGAGGTTCTGGTAGATGTGCTTGGCCTCCTGGTACTCGCGCAGGCCCGTCGGTCCGAGTTCGCGTCCCACGCCGGAGCGGCCGAAGCCGCCCCACTCGGCCTGCGGTACGTAGGGGTGGAAGTCGTTGATCCACACGGTGCCGTGCCGCAGCCGCAGGGCGACGCGCTGGGCGCGGCTCGCGTCGGAGGTCCACACGCCGCCGGCGAGGCCGTAGCGGGTGTCGTTGGCCAGCTCCACCGCCTCGTCCTCGGTGCGGAAGCGCTCGACGGTGACGACCGGGCCGAAGACCTCCTCCTGGACGATGCGCATGGACCGGTCGCAGTCGGCAAAGATCGTCGGCAGCAGGAAGAACCCGCGGCTGAGGGCGGGGTCGTCGGGGCGGGTGCCTCCGGTGACGAGCCGGGCGCCCTCCTCCTGGGCGAGGGCGATGTGGCCCTCGACCTTCTCGCGGTGCCCGGCGGAGCTGAGCGGACCGCTCTCGGTGCCCTCGTCCATGCCGTTGCCCAGACGGATCGCCCGGGCCCGCTCGGCGTAGGCCTCGACGAACCGGTCGTGCAGCGCGTCCTCGACGAGCAGGCGAGAACCGGCCGAGCAGACCTGCCCGGAGTGCAGGAAGGCGGCGTCCAGGGCGAAGTCGACGGCGGCCTCGAAGTCGGCGTCGGCGAAGACGATGTTGGGGTTCTTGCCGCCCAGTTCCAGGGCGATGTTCCGCGGTCCGTCGGCGGCGCTGGCCATGATGGCCCGTCCGGTGTTCAGGCCGCCGGTGAAGGAGACCAGGTCGACGTCGGGGTGGCCGGTCAGGGCCGCGCCGACGGTCGCGCCGGAGCCGAGTACCAGGTTGGCTACGCCGGGCGGGGCGCCGGCCTCCTCGATGAGGCGGATCATGGCGACGGTGGTGAGCGGGGTGGTCTCGCTGGGCTTGAGGACGAAGGTGTTGCCGGCGGCGAGCGCGGGGGCGACCTTCCAGGAGGCCTGCAGCAGCGGGTAGTTCCAGGGGGCGATGAGCGCGCACACACCGACGGGCTGGTAGACGACGCGGCTGAGGACGTCCGGGCCGACGTCGACGACCCGGCCGCCGTCCTTGCCCGCGAGTTCGGCGAAGTAGCGGAACGCGTTCGCCACGTCCTCCACGTCGATCCGGGCCTCGGTGAGCGTCTTGCCGGTGTCGAGCGTCTCGGTGCGCGCGATGTCCTCCCGGTCGCGCAGCAGCAGGTCGTGGACGCGCATCAGCAGGTCGGCACGGCGGCGGGTGGGGGCGTTCGCCCAGTCCTCCTCGGCGAAGGCGCGCCGGGCGGCGCGCACGGCGCGGTCGACGTCGGTGGCGTCGGCCTCGTCGACGGTGGTGACGACCGAGGCGTCATAGGGGTTGATCACGTCCCGGCGCCCGCCGGCCGCCGCCTGTGTCCACTCGCCGTCGATGTACAGCTCACCCACCGCGGGGCCTCCTTCGCGTCCGGCCGGAGCCACACCGGCTCGACGGTCAGCAACATGGCCCATCGGACGGGCGGCGGCCACGGGGCACACCGCCGCGGCGACGTCCGGACGGCCCAGAGGACCCGGCTGGGCTAGTCACCCGGCCCACGGTGCCCGCCACCCACCCACAGCCCGGAGCCCGCCACCGGAAGGAAACGGAACGTCACATACCGACAACACTCCGTCCGGATTGTGAACGAGGCATGGTGTTTTCGGGACCGTGTCACATACAAACAACATATGCTCTGGGTTCTTTTCCTGCTGGCGGCCTGGGCCGTGGCCGGCACCGCGTGCACGCGCCTGTGTCTGGCCGCCGTTCGAGCCGCGGCCGTGGACGCGGACACCGGCCGGGGTCGTGAACTCACGCTGTACGAGGCCGCGTTCCTCTCCGGCGGGCCCCGGCGGGTCGCCGACGTGACCCTGGTCGCCATGGCGCGCCAGCGCCGCCTGCTGCTGGCCCACACCGGCTGGGCGACGGTCGTCGACCCGCGCGGGCGGGACGAGATGGAGCGGTCGGTGATAGGCGCCATCGGACCCGAAGGACAGTCCCGTATCGCGCCGGTGCGGGCCACGGCCGCGACGGCGGAGGCGGTGCACGGGATCGCCGAGGGGCTGGTGCGCGCGGGGCTCGCGGTGCCGGACAGCGCCCGTACGACGGTCACGGCGGCCGTACGGCAGGTGCGCGTCGCGGCGGTCGCCGTCCTCGGGCTGGGCGTGGCCGCGTTGCTGACGCCCGCTCCGCCGGACATGCCGCGGCACCTGGTCGCCCTGTGGTTCGCGCTGCCCCTCGCCCTTGCCCTGAGCTGCCTGGCCGTCGCGCGGGTCGAGATCCACCCCTACTCGCGCTGGGCCTCCCCGGCCGGTCAGCGCCTGCTCGGCGGGCTGACCCGGACCGCGGACGGCGCCGCCGACGACCGCACGTACCTCACCTCGGTGGCCGTGCGGGGCGTCGGCGCGATCGGCGAACCGGATCTGCGTGCCGCGTTCGCGCACCGCGAGCCGCACGACTGACGGACCGGGGGCGCACAGGGGCATCGGGCCCGACACCGGCGGACGGTGCTTGCCTTCCCCCCGCGCCGAACGAAACATCCCTTTCGTCGCCACCGTGCACCGAAGGGATACGCGATGAGAGCCGCCCTCCTCTACTCGGCAGCCGGGTCCCTGCTGCTGAGCACCCTCACCGCGGCACCGGACACCGCGGACCGCACCGGGGCGGCCGAGAGACGCGGCACCGCCGTGGCCGCCGCGCGCGCGAAGGCTGCCGGTGTCGCCTTCGGCCCCTGCCCCGACGCGCAGGACCTGCCCGGCAGCATGCAGTGCGGCACGGTGAGCGTCCCGCTGGACTACGCCCGCCCGGACGGCCGGCAGATCGAACTCTCCGTCAGCAGGGCCCGGGCCACGCGGAAGGACCCCCACAACAGCAAGCGCGAGGTCCCCCGGCAGGGCGCCCTCGTCCACAACCCGGGCGGTCCCGGCGCCACCGGCCTGTACTTCCCGCTCATGGGCCTGCTCCCCGAGTGGAAGCGGATCGCGGCCGCCTACGACCTCGTCGGCTACGCCCCGCGCGGGGTCGGCCGTTCCGCGCCGCTGTCGTGCACGGACCCGAAGCGGTTCTTCACCGGGCCCGAGCAGGCGCCGTCCCACCCCTCGGAGTCGTACAAGCGGGAACGCGTCGCGCAGGCGGAGGCGTACGCGCGCGGCTGCGCCGAGCGGGCCGGCGACGCGCTGCGCCACTACCACTCGCTGAACAACGCCCGCGACCTCGACGTGCTGCGCGCCGCGCTCGGCGAGGAGCGGCTGACCTTCATGGGCTCGTCCTACGGCACCTACTTCGGTGCCCTGTACGCGACGCTGTTCCCAGCGCACGTACGGCGGATGGTGTTCGACTCGGTGGTCCACCCCGGCCCCACACGGATCTGGTACCGCAACAACCTGGCCCAGTCGGCGGCGTTCGAGGCCCGCTGGGCGGACTTCCGGGCGTGGATCGCCCGGCACCACGACGTCTACGGGCTGGGCAGGACCGCGCGGGAGGTGCTGCGCAGCTACGAGCGGGCGAGCGCGAGGCTGGCCGCCGAGCCGGCGGGCGGGAAGGTCGGGCCTGGGCAGTTGCAGGGGGCGTTCCTGCAGGCCGGGTACTACGACGACCAGTGGCCGCACCGCGCGCACGCGCTGTCGGCGTATCTCGAGGGCGATCCCGGGCCGCTGGTCGAACAGGCGGAGCAGCACCCGGGGGCGGCGGCCGAGGCGGAGAACTCACGCGCGGTCTACCTGGCCGTCGAGTGCAACGACGCCCCCTGGCCCACCGATTGGCGGGTGTGGGACCGGGACAACACCCGGCTCGCGCGGGTGGCGCCCTTCGAGACCTGGGACAACGTGTGGACGAACCTGCCGTGCGCCTACTGGAAGGCGCCCCGGCAGCGGCCGCTGGACGTCGGCGCCGGGCCGGGTGAGCTGCCGCCGACGCTGATCCTGGCCGCCGAGCGGGACGCCGCCACGCCGTACGACGGCGCCCTGGAACTGCGCGACCGCCTCGCCGGCTCGGTCCTCGTGACGGAGCGGGACGCCGGCGCCCACGGTCTGGCGGGCGGCCCGAACGCCTGCGTCAACGGCCATGTGGAGGCGTATCTGCTGGAGGGGCGGCTGCCGGGACGGCGCGCGGAGTGCGCCCCGCACGCCGAGCCGAAGCCGACGGCCCCGAACCGGGCCGGGGCCGTCGGACGCGTCCGCTGATCAGGCCAGAGAGGCGACCAGTTCGGCGATGTCCTTGCGGCGGCCCGTGTAGAACGGCACCTCTTCGCGGACGTGCATACGGGCCTCCGATGCGCGCAGGTGACGCATGAGGTCGACGATGCGGTACAGCTCGTCGGCCTCGAAGGCGAGGATCCACTCGTAGTCGCCGAGGGAGAACGAGGCGACGGTGTTGGCGCGCACGTCCGGGTAGCCGCGGGCCATCTTGCCGTGGTCGGCGAGCATGCGGCGGCGGTCCTCGTCCGGCAGCAGGTACCAGTCGTAGGAGCGCACGAAGGGGTAGACGCTCACGTAGTCGCGGGGCGTCTCGTCGGCGAGGAACGCCGGGATGTGCGCGCGGTTGAACTCGGCGGGGCGGTGCAGCGCCATGTTCGACCAGACGGGCTCCAGGGCGCGGCCCAGCTTCGTCCGGCGGAAGAGGTTGTACGCCTCCTGCAGCGCGTCGCTGGTCTCCGCGTGCCACCAGATCATGAGGTCGGCGTCGGCGCGCAGGCCCGAGACGTCGTACGTGCCGCGGATCGTCACGTCCTTGGCGGCGAGCTGGTCGAACAGCTCCTGGACCTCGTCGGCGTACCCGGCGCGGTCCTCGGGGAGGACGTCCTTCAGCTTGAAGACGGACCAGAGCGTGTAGCGGATGACCTCGTTGAGGTCCTTGGCCAGCTTGCCCTTGTTCGGGATCCTGCCGGACTCGGGGGTAGGGGCGTCGTTGCTCATGGCCTTATTCTCCTGCTCCGCCGTGCAGGCTCTGCACCGGGTGGGCGGTGAGCTCCTGCACACCGCGCAGGTCGCCCCGGATCCGGTCCACGGCCGCGTACGCGCTCGCGATGCAGGCCGGGATGCCGACGCCGTCGTAGGGGGCGCCGCACACCGCGAGGCCGGGGAGCCGGGCGATGTGCTCACGGACGCGGGCCACGCGCGCGTGGTGGCCGACGGGGTACTGGGGCAGACCGTCGTCCCAGCGGGTGACGCGGGTCGCGACGGGCGTGGCGTCGAGGCCGGTCGCCGCCTTCAGGTCCCGCCGGGAGACGTCGACCAGCTCGATGTCGTCACGCTGGAGGATCTCCGTCTCGCCGTACCGTCCGACGGAGGTGCGCAGGACGACGAGGTCCGGGTTCTCGTCGGCGATCCAGCCCCACTTCTGCGAGGAGAAGGTGGACGCCTTGATGGTGTGCCCGTCGACCGGCGGCACGAGGAAGCCGCTGCCGTCGGGCAGGGCGGTCCCGGAGCGGCGGTAGGCGAGGGTGACCAGGGCCATGGAGGCGTACTCGACGCCGTCGAGCTCGGCGGCGGCACCGGGGTTCTCGGCGCGCAGCAGCCGGGCGGCGGCAGGGGCGGGGGCGGCGAGGACCACGGCGTCCGCGAGCCACTCCCGCTCACCGGAGCGGACCTGCCAGCCGCCCTCGGGGGTGCGGCGCAGCTCCGTCACCGGCGTCCGGGTCAGGATCTCGCCCCCACGGGCCCGGACCGAGTCGGCAACCGCGAGGGGCAGGGTGCCGATGCCACCCCGGATCCCCATGAACACCGGGCCGGTCTGCTGGGCCGCGGCGGCCTTGGCCTGGAGCTCGCGGACCCCGGCGGTGAGGGAGGTGTGGGTCCGGGCCACCTGGAAGAGCTGCGGGACGGCCGAGCGCATGGAGATGCGGTACGCGTCGCCCGCGTACACCCCGCCCAGCATGGGTTCCAGCAGGCGGTCGACGACCTCGCGGCCGAGGCGCTCCGCCACGAACTCCCCCACCGCCACGTCGTCGCCGACCTCGGTGCGGGGCAGCTCGGCGTCCCGCTCGATGCGGGCGAGGCCCTCCTCGGAGACCACGCCGGCCAGCGCGGACGCGGTGCCGGGCACTCCCATCACATGCCCCTTGGGGAAGGGGCGCAGGGCGCCGCGGGTCCAGAGCGAGGCGGTCGCCGTGGCCGGAGGCAAGAGGCGGTCGGAGAGGCCCACCTCGCGCGCGAGCGCCACCGCCTCGGGGCGGCGGGCCAGCATCGACTCGGCGCCGAGGTCCACGCGCGCGCCCGCGACCTCCCCGGGCAGCAGCTTGCCGCCGACCCGGCCGGAGGCCTCCAGCACGCTCACCCGCGCCCCGTGCTCCAGCAGCCGGTGCGCGGCGGCCAGCCCCGCGATGCCCGCCCCGATGACGACGACCTGCCCTTGAACTTCGCGCATGTCCCCAGCCTCTCAGACCCCGCTGACAGCGCCGCCGCGCCCCGGTGTCCTTCACGAGTCCCGACCGTGACCGCATCGGAACCGTCCCGGGCCAAACGTCCGGCCCCGTCCGTGCGTCGAAGAAGCGTCAGCAGAATCGACCCTCGGGGGATGCCCGCATGCGCACACGACGACCCGTACGACGCCCCGCCCCGGCCCTGGCCGCACTCCTGCTGACCGCGGCCCTCGCGCTCACCGGATGCAGTGGCGCGGGAGAGGACTCCGCCGGCAGCAGCAAAGCCGACCGGGGAGTCGCCGCACCGCAAGCGGACGACAAGGGCGGCGAGATGGAGGCCGCCCCCGGCGGCGCCGGAAGCGGAGCCAGGGCGACCGCGCCGCCGAAGGTCACCACGAGCCACATCATCCGCACCGCCTCCCTGACCGTGCGGGTCAAGGACGTCCCCAGGGCCCTGGAGCAGGCCCGCACCGGCACGGAGAACGCGGGCGGTTACGTCGGCAACGAGACCACCACCCGGGACGCCGAGGGCCATGAGCGCACCCGGGTGGTGCTGCGGGTGCCCGTCGAGAAGTACGACGAGGTCCTCGCCGAACTGGAGGGCGCCGGAAAACTCCTCGACCGCAGCGCGAAGGCCGAGGACGTCACCGACCAGGTCGTGGACGTGAAGAGCCGCATCACGTCGCAGCGTGCCAGCGTGGCCCGGATCCGCGAGCTGATGGACCGGGCCGACAAGCTCAGTGACGTGGTGACCCTGGAGGGCGAGCTGAGCACCCGCCAGGCCGACCTGGAGGCGCTGCTCGCCCGGCAGGAGTCCCTGAAGGACCGCACCAGCCTGGCCACCATCACCCTGTCGCTGTCCGAGACCCCGCTGAAGAAGGAGGCCAAGGACGACGACCCGGGGTTCGTGGACGCGCTCGCGGGCGGCTGGAACGCGTTCGTGACGATGCTGCGCTGGCTCGCGGTGGTCTTCGGCGCGGTGCTCCCGTTCGCGGCGGTGGCCGCGCTGATCGTCCTGCTGTGGGTGCGGGTCGTACGCCCCCGCCTGCCGCGGCGTCCCGCGCCCGCGCCCATGACGACCGCCCTGGGCCCGCTGCCGATGGCCCGGCCGGCACCCGAGGCGCCCTCGTCGAAGCCCGGCGAGCAGGACTGAAACGACCTGCTCCCGTAGCGTGTTCGCATGAACATGAGCCGTGCACGGGAGCGACTGGTCGTCATCGGCGGCGACGCCGCGGGCATGTCCGCGGCGTCGCAGGCACGCCGTCTGAAGGGCCCCGGCGAGCTGGAGATCGTGGCGTTCGAACGGGGCCACTTCACGTCGTACTCGGCGTGCGGCATCCCCTACTGGGTCGGCGGTGACATCACCGACCGGGACCGGCTCATCGCCCGCACCCCCGAGGAGCACCGCGCCCGGGACATCGACCTGCGGCTGCGCACCGAGGTCACCGAGCTCGACGTCGACCGGCAGCGGGTGCGCTCGCGCGATGCCGGCTCCGGCGCCGGGTCCTGGACGTCGTACGACAAGCTCGTGATCGGGACCGGGGCCCGGCCGATCCGGCCGGACATGCCGGGCGCCGACGCCCCCGGGGTGCACGGCGTGCAGACCCTCGACGACGGCCAGGCGCTGCTGGACACGCTGGAACGCACGCGGGGTCGGCGCGCGGTGGTCGTCGGGGCCGGATACATCGGTGTGGAGATGGCCGAGGCGCTCATCAACCGCGGCTACGGGGTGACGGTCGTCAACCGGGGCAGCGAGCCCATGTCGACCCTCGACCCCGACATGGGCCGCCTGGTGCACAAGGCCATGGAGGGCCTCGGCATCACGATGGTCAACGACACCGAGGTCACCGGGATCCTGACCGGAGACGACGGCGCGGTACGGGCCGTGTCAACGACGGAGGCGGAGTTCCCGGCGGACGTCGTCGTCCTCGGCATCGGCGTGCGCCCCGAGACGGCCCTCGCGAAGGCCGCCGGACTTCCCCTGGGCCCGCACGGCGGTCTCCTCACGGACCGGTCGATGCGGGTGCGCGGCCACGAGAACGTCTGGGCCGGCGGCGACTGCGTCGAGGTCCTCGACCTGGTCTCCGGGCAGGAGCGGCACATCCCGCTGGGCACCCACGCCAACAAGCACGGCCAGGTCATCGGCACCAACATCGGCGGCGGCTACGCCACCTTCCCGGGCGTGGTCGGCACGGCGGTCAGCAAGGTCTGCGACCTGGAGATCGCCCGCACCGGCCTGCGGGAGAAGGACGCCCACCGTGTCGGCCTGCGCTTCGAGGCGGTCACCATCGAGTCGACCAGCCGCGCGGGCTACTACCCGAACGCCTCCCCCATGACGGTCAAGATGCTCGCCGAGCACCGCACGGGCCGCCTGCTGGGCGTCCAGATCGTCGGCCGGGAGGGCGCGGGCAAGCGGGTCGACATCGCGGCGGTCGCCCTCACCGCGGGCATGACGGCGGAACAGATGACGACCCTGGACCTCGGCTACGCCCCGCCGTTCTCCCCGGTCTGGGACCCGGTCCTGGTGGCGGCCCGCAAGGCGGCGGCGAAAGTCCGCAGCACCTCGTGACGGGGCAGACCCGTCAGGGGCGCGGGGCTGCATCGATGTGCGGCTCCGCCGCGTGGGCGCGACCAGCCACGGACGTCGCGCACCCGGCAACGATCCCGCGCCCCCGACGGCGAAGCCCCTACGCGGTCCCCGCCGTACCGGTGATCCGGTCGATCGCCTGCCGCGCCTGCTCCGCCGGCGGCCGGGACGGCAACGACGACACCGACGCCGAAGCAGCCGTCACCGCCGGCGGCTGCTCCCCCGCCGGCTTCGCGTGTGAAGCCACCCGGGTCGACCGCAGCCGGTGGCTCACCGCCTCCTCCAGCGTCACGGGCCGCCGCATCTGGGTCGCCAGTCGCCCCGCCTCCTGTCCGAGGCGGGCCACGTCCTCCCAGGGCAGCCGCACCACCAGCGTCAGCTCCGCCTCGCCGTCGGGCAGTGCGTGCATCGCGGGAGTAACTCGGTCGTTCATCGCCTGTTCCTCACGTCGGCCCCGCGACCCGCCTTCCCCGCGCCGCGGGCGGTTGCCGAGACATACGCACGCTCCGGCGACTGCGTTCAGCACCGCACCCTTTTCACCGGCGACTCGTGCGGTGCGCTCAGCGCCCCTCAGCCGGTCACGGCCAGCCGCAGCCCCAGCCCGACGATGACCGTGCCCGTGATCCGGTCCAGCAGTCGGCGTGCCGCGGGGCTCTGGAGCCGGACGCGCAGGGCGCGGGCGCAGCCGATGAGAGCCGCCGACCAGACCAGACCCAGGGCTATGTGCACACAGGTGAGCAGTACGCCGGTGGTGAAGTGCGGTGCGCCCGCGGGGATGAACTGCGGAAGCACGGCGACGTAGAAGACGCCCACCTTGGGGTTGAGCAGGTTGGTGAACGCGCCCTGACGCCATCCCTCTCCCGGGCTGTTGCGGACGGTCACCCCGCCGGGGGCGTCCTCGGTCGTCGAACTCCGGCGGCGCAGCGTGTCCACCAGCATGCGCCCGCCGAGCCACAGCAGGTACACGACGCCCGCCCAGCGCAGGATCTCGTACGCCGCATGGGAGGCGGTGAGCAGTGCCGCGAGCCCGAGGGACGTGAGGACTCCCCACACCAGGACGCCGGTCTGAACCCCCAGCACCACGCCGCAGGCCCTGCGGTGGCGGCCGAGCGCGGCGGTCCGCAGGATGAGCGCGGTGTCGATGCCCGGGGTGAGGGTGAGCAGCCCGACGACCAGGACGAAGGACCACAGTGCGGAGTCAGGGGCCATTCAAGGAACCTTCCGTGGGCAGCAGCAGGACGTAACGGAGCTCCTGCCGGTAGGCCGGGAGCAGGACCTGCGAGGTGACGGTGAGTGTCTCGGGGGAGACGTGGGGCAGACGCAGTTCGTAGCGGTGCCCGTGCCGGTACGCGAGGACCTTCGGACTCCGGTCCCACAGCCCGCGGCACACGGGGTCGTCCAGAACGGTGTCGCGCAGCGCGGCTAGATCCTCGTCACCGGGACGGGTCACCAGTGCGAAACGCAGCAGGGCGAGGTACTGCCCAGCGTGCCGTGGCCAGTCCACGATCTGCTCGCGGGCCGTGGCGGTGGTCAGCGCCCAGCGCATGAGGTTTGCGGCCGGTTCACGGACCCAGGGGAACCAGTGGGCCATGGCCGCGTTGTGGTCGAGGACGTTCCACGCGCGGTCGGTGAGATAGCTGGGGACGTCGGTCCGCGCCGAGGCGAGTTCCGCCAACTCGTCCCTGAGGTCCGACGGGCCCTCGCTCCCGTCCGGTTCTCCGCCTGCACCGCCCGCACCGCCGAGCGCATACCCGTACAGCGCCATGCGTTCGTCGGGGCCGAGCAGCAAAGCCTGGGAAAGGCGTTCGAGTACCTCGGTGGAGAGCGGTACACGCAGGCCGGTCTCGAGATTCCGGTACCAGCGTTCACTCACACACATCCGGTCGGCCACTTCTTTTTGGGGTAACGGTCTCCCTCTGTTCATTTTGCTGCCCGCTTCCGCCCGCCAGGCGCGTAGCAGATCGGGCAGCACACCGGTGCCGCATTTTCCGTCCGACACGGAGGAAACAGACTGGGCGTGACGTGACACTACTCGGAAACACTCCCTCTGCGTATTGCCGGGAGAACACACCGTAACAAGGCCGGAAGTGACTCGCGAAAGCAGGTCGGCAAGAAGTGAAGGCCGTCACACCGGCCCACGGAGTCCACTCGAGGGCATACGCCCTGCTGGTCGCGCCATAGGCGGAGAACCGGCAGAAAATTGCCGGTCGCCGACCGGTCGCCCGCCCTGTTCCGAGACCCCCTCCCGGAATTCCATCGCTGCAAAGAAACGGCAAAAGGCTGCCGGTTGACGGGCGTCGTCAACCGCTGGCAGCATCACCGGCGTGTGCCGCTCACCTATCCATTGCGGAATGGTTGCATACGATCCTCACGAGCATGAGGAGCGGATTTCCGACCGCATTCAGCGCACCGCTCAATTCGCTTCGATTCATCAATCCAGCTCGCCACCAGGGCATTCCACGACCACTTGTCCGCCGCATTTCTCTCGCCTACAGCCAAGCGATCACGCAGGTTTTTCCGCTGTCCAACGCTTCGGACACTTCACACCCCAGGAGTACGCATGACCGTCTCCACCGCCGAGCCCGCCGGCACGATCACCGGCTCTCCCCTTCTCGGGGACAGCAGCAGTCTGCACCGGGTGGTCCAGGACCTCGCCCGGGGCGTGAGGGCCGCCCATCCCGTGCGGGAGACCCTCGCCAATCGGGAACTGGCGAAGGTCCTCTCGTCCTGGGAGTCCTCCCCCGCTCCCCTGCACCCCGACGCGCTCGTCGCTCCTCTCTTCCCCGAGCCGCCGCCCGCGGCGGGGGTCCCCTTCCTGCCGAAGGAGCGGCTGCTGTCGCGGGAGGAGAAGAGCGCAGCCGCCGACGCCTTCACGCGGGTGCTGGAGACCTGCGAGTTCACGAGCGGTCCCGCGGTCACCGCCTTCGAGGACGCCGTGGCCGGCTACCTGGCTCTGTCCTGCGCCGTCGCGACCGGCAGCGGGACCGACGCGCTCATCATCGCCCTGCGTGCCGTGGGAGTCGGGCCGGGCGATGAGGTGATCATGCCGGCCAACAGCTTCGCCGCCACCGAGAACGCGGTCTTCGCCTGCGGTGCCGTGCCCGTGCTCGCCGATGTGACCACGCCGGACGGCAACCTGGACCCGGAGTCGGTGGCGGAGCGGATCACCCCGCGCACCGTGGCGGTGCTCCCCGTCCATCTGTACGGCAAGCTCGCCGACATGGCCGGACTGCGTGCCGTCGCCGACCGGCACGGGCTGCGGATCGTCGAGGACGCCTGCCAGGCGCTCGGGGTGACCGGTGTGGGGCAGTACTCCGACGCGGCCGCCCTCAGCTTCAACCCGTACAAGAACGTCGGGCTGTGCGGGAAGGCCGGTGCCGTCGTCACCGGCTCGGCCGAGATCGCCGAGCGCTGCCGGGTGATCGGCTACCACGGCTTCGAGCCGGGCCGGAAGAACGTCAAGTGCGAGGCGTTCGGGCTCAACGCGCGCATCGACAACACCATGGCCGCGATCGGCCTCGCCCTGCTTCCCTGGACCAGTCTGCGCGGGCTGCGGCGCACGTACCTCGCCCGGCGTTACGTGGACGCGCTGCGCCCCCTCGCCGAGGAGGGCGTGCTCGAAACGCCCGCCTTCGCCCCCGACCACTCCTGGCACCTGTTCCCCGTGCTGCCGGCCGGCGGTGGGGCGGTCCGCGACGCCGTGCTGGAGGACCTGGCGCGGGCGAGCCGGGTGGAGTCGGACGTCTACTACCCCGTCCTGACGCACCGGCAGGGGACACCGGTGCGCGAGCGGCTCTTCGGACAGGCACACCTGCCGCGGACCGAGTGGCTGCACCACCGCGTGCTGCACCTGCCGCTGCACGCGGGTCTGTCCCTCGGCGAGCAGGACCGCGTGGTCGAGGCGCTGTACGCCGCGATGCGCCGGGCCCGGTGACGGCATGACCGACACCCTGCCGTCCGATGCCACCGGCGGCCCGGCCCCGGGTCCGCCGCCCCATCTGCGTCTGCCGGAGCCGGCCGGCTGGGCCGCGTTCTCCGACTTCGACGAGACCTACCTGGCCCATGCCGCGACCCGCGAACAACGCGCGCACCTGGCCGCGCTGGAGGAGTTCCTGCTGACGGAGGCCGGGGACCACGGCCTGCTGTTCGGTTGGGTCACCGGCAGCTCGCTGGCCTCCGTACGGGAGAAGATGGCACGCTGCGGCGCCCGCGTCCTGCCGCACTTCGTGGCCGGCGCGCTGGGCACCGAGCTGACGTTCTTCCCCGACGGCGTCGCCCGCCCGGACCCCGAGTGGCGGCAACTGCTGCGGGACAGCGGCTTCGACCGGGCCCGGGTCGCGACGGCCGTGGACCGCCTCGCCCGGCACGGAGTCGAGCTGTTCCCGCAGAACGCCCCGCACACCGGGAACCCGACCGAGTTCCTGGTCAACTACTACTTCCGCTCCCTCGGCGCCCCGCAGCGCGACGAGCAGAGCCTCGACCTCGTGCGGGACCTCGCCGACGAGTACGGCCTCGGGATCAACGTGAGCCGCTGCAACCCCGCCACCGGGGATCCCGCGGACTGCTACGACGTCGACTTCCTCCCTCAGGTGTGCGGGAAGCGCAACGTCGTCCGGCACCTGTGTGCCCGTTTCGGTGTCGCGCCGGAGCGGACCCTCGCGTTCGGCGACAGCGGCAACGACCTGGAGATGCTGGGCGCCGTGCGCCACGGCTACCTCGTCGCCAACTGCACGCCCGAAGCCAGGAGCCGCTTCCCGCAGGTGTCGCCCCACCCGCACACCCAGGCTCTCCTCACCGCCTTCCGTCACCACCTCGGCCGCTGACCCGCTCCCCCGGTCCGGCAGGTCCGGGCCGGCGGGCCGTCCCTGAAAAGAGGCAGACCATGCAGATAGGAATCATCGGCGCCGGCGGCATCGCTCTCGCCCACCTGCGCGCCGCCGAGACCGTCCCCGGCGTCGAACCGGCCGGCGTGTACGACGTGCTGCCGGACAAGGCGGCGGAGCTGGCCGAACGCTTCGGCTGCCCCGTCTTCTCCTCGACGACCGAGCTGTACCGGCATGTCGACGCCGTCGTCATCGCCTCGCCCAACCACACGCACGCCGACTACGCCGTGGAGGCCGTCCGGCACGGCAGGCACGTCCTGTGCGAGAAGCCGATGACGACGACGGTGGCGGAGGCCGAGCGCATCACCGCGCTGGCCGAGGAGAGCGGCCTGGTGTGCGCCATGGGCTTCAACTACCGCTATCTGGAGGCCATCGGCGAGATCAGGAACCTGGTTCGGAGCGGGGAGCTGGGTTCCATCCTCTTCGCGGAGGCCGGCTTCCGGCGCGGCAGCGCGCTGACCCGCTCCCGTTTCACCTGGCGGGACAGCGCCCTGGGCCGTTCCACCAGCGGCTCCCTCGGCGACCTGGGCGTGCATCTGGTCGACATGCTCGACTGCCTCTTCGACAGCCCGGTCGACAGCACGAGCTGCCGCACCAAGCTCCAGGTCAACGTGCCGCAAAAGGAGGGCCAGGACGTCCAGGTCGACGACTACGCCTTCGTCAGCGGCCGTCTGGAGAACGGCACCTTCTTCAACCTGGTCACCTCCAAGTCCTCGTTGCCGGAGGAGCTCGGCTTCTCGCTGAAGATCATCGGCGACCGCAAGGAGCTGTACTACCACTCCAAGGACGACACGACGTACTTCCTGAAGTCCCGTGTCACCTGGGAGCAGGGCACGTTCGCCCGCGAGGAGACGCTCGCCTCGCCGCCCGGTGAGGTGCCCGGCTGGAGCGACACCTTCCGGCACCAGTTGCGGGAATGGCGCGACGAGGTCACCGCGCGGGACACCGGCAGCGCACGGAGCTCCGACAGTGCCCTGGCCTCCTTCGGCGACGGGCTGCGCAGCCAGCGGGTGCTGGAGTGCCTGCTGGCGGGCGACCAACAGTACGTGCTCGCCTCTTCGGTGACCTCGTGACACCGCGCGACGCACACGGCGGCGGCGCCGCGAGGAGGAGGAACCTCTGGTGACCGAAACCTCGGCGCGGGCCGCGCCACCCGACACCACCGTGACGCGGCCCCTGTTCAGCCCGTTCGCCGTCGTCGCGTCGTGTGTGGGCTTCGCCCTGATCGGGGCCCTGCAGGCGCTGTACGGCCCGGCGATCCCCGCGTTCCGCACGGAGTTCGGCCTGTCGCCGGCCGGCGCCGGGCTGAGCCTGAGCGCTCACTTCGTCGGCGGAGTGGCCGGTGTGCTGCTGCTCAACCGGGTGCACGGCCGGCTGGGCAACAGAACCCTGCTGTCCGCCTCGTACGCGCTGATGGCTCTCGGCGGGGCCGGCTTCGCGCTGGCCTCCGCCTGGCCGTGGGCGCTGGTCTGCGCGCTGGTGACCGGGGTGGGCTTCGGCGGCATCGACTACGGGCTCAACCAGCTGTTCTCGGTGGGGTTCGGCCGCCGCAGCCCGGCCATGCTCAACATCATCGGCGCGGCCTACGGCCTCGGTGCTGTGGGCGGCCCCGCGCTCCTGGGGCTGCTGGGCCCGGGCGAGTACCCGGCCGTCTTCGCCGGATTCGCCGCGCTGTCCGCCGTTCTGGTGCTGGCGCAGCGCGGCGTCCGCGAGGGCGGGGAGACGCCCCCGCCGCCGTCCGACGAGCAGGGCGAGGAGGGCAAGGGAGGGACTTCGGGACTGCGGGCATCGGTGGCCCTGGTCGTCACGGTCTTCATCGTGCTGTACGTCCTGATGGTGGCGGTGGAGACCGGAGTCGGCGGCTGGGAGCCGACGCATCTGGAGTCCGTCGGGCACGACGCGGCGACCGCGGCCACGGCGACCTCGGCCTTCTGGCTGATGGTGACCGTGGGACGGCTGCTGGTCGCACCGCTGACGCTCCGCTGGTCCGTGCAGACGATCATGGTCGTCAGCTCCGTCGGCATGGTGGTCTGCCTCCTGCTCGCCCTCATCCCGGCGGCGGCGCCGTACGCGTACGCCGGTGTCGGCCTCTTCCACGCGCCGATCTTCCCCACAGGGCTGCCGTGGCTGTCCCGGGCGGTACCTCGGGCGCGACGGGCCGGAGCCTATGTGATCGCCGCTTCGATGATCGGCGGGGTGGCCGCCGGGCCGGTGCTGGGCAAGGGCATCGAACTGGCCGGTGTCGACGCCGTACCGGTGCTGCTGGCCCTGCCCGCGGCCGGTTGTCTCGCGGCCACCTGGTGGCTGATCCGGGCCACCGGGGACCGTCCGCCGTCCTGAACCGCGAACTCGCTCACGTGAGAGGCTGTCATGCTGTACGAGAACGCCGAGGACGTCATTCTCGACGATATCTTCCTCGGTCTTTCCGGCTTCGTCCCCGGAGTGGAACTCGCCCTGAAGCTGGAGGGGTTGAACCCGGCCGGGTCGATCAAACTGAAAGCGGCCGTTGGACTCGTGGAGGCCGCCGAGAACAGCGGCGGCCTCACCCCCGGCGGCCATGTCATCGAATCCTCGTCGGGCAACCTGGGCATCGCGCTCAGCTCCGTCTGCGCGTCCCGGGGATACGCCTTCACCTGCGTGGTGGACCCGAACACCTCGCAGCAGAGCAAGGCGTTGATGCGAGCCCTGGGAACCGAGGTGGTCCTGGTAGGCGAGCGCGACGCGTGCGGTGGCTATCTGCAGTCCCGCATCGACTACATAGCGGCACGACTGCGCGAGCACCCGTCGCTGGTGTGGCCGAACCAGTACGCGAACCAGGCCAACCCCCAGGCGCACCACGACACGACCGCACCCTCGATCATCAAGCAGTTCCCCACGGTCGACCACCTGTTCGTCGGAGCGGGCACCACCGGGACGCTGATGGGTGTGGCCCGGTACTTCCGGCACTACTCGCCGCACACCCGGATCGTCGCCGTGGACACGGAAGGGTCGATCACCTTCGGCTTCCCTCCGGGCCCCCGGCGCATCCCCGGACTCGGCACCAGCCGCCGGCCCGAGATCTTCCGCCCCGGTCAGGCCGACGAGACCGTCCTGGTGCCCGAGGCGGACGCGATCCGCATGTGCCGCCGGCTCGCGGCCGAACGCGGTCTGCTCCTCGGCGGATCGACCGGAGCGGTGCTGGCGGGTGTGCAGCGTCTGCGCGCGGACCTTCCCTCCGGGTCCCGGGTGGTGGCGATCTCCCCGGACAACGGAGACCGCTACCTCCAGACCGTCTACAGCGACGCATGGGTCCTCGACCACTACTCCCCCGCCGCCCTGGAAACGGCCGGATGACCCCCGCGAACACCGTCTCGGGAGAACAGGAACAGAACATGCTCGAATTCAGCGTCATAGGCGGCCGGACGGCCCGGCAGATCATCGCCGACCACCGTCCCGGCATCGTGAGCGAGGTCAGGGAGACCTACCTCACCCACCGGGCCGGGGACACGGTGAACCCGGACAGCTACTTCCTCCGCTTCCCGGAGAAGCCGGACAGCCGGATCATCGCCCTGCCCGCCTATCTCGGCGGCAAGCACGGACTGGCGGGGATCAAGTGGATCTCCAGCTTCCCGCGCAACATCGAGCGGGGCGTGCCCCGCGCCTCGGCGGCCCTGCTGCTCAACGACTACACGACCGGCTACCCCTTCGCCCTGCTGGAGGCGTCCCAGATCAGCGCCGCCCGCACGGCGGCCTCCGCGGTCCTCGCCGCCGAGGTGCTCACGGGCGGCACCGCCGCACGGCGGATCCTGCTGGTGGGCGGCGGCATCATCGCCCGCAACATCACGGAGTTCTTCGCCGCCCGGGGCTGGACCTTCGACAGCCTCGCGGTCCACGACCGCAGCCCGGAGTACGCCGCGGCGCTGGCCGACCACACCTCCACCCGGCTCGGGTACGCCTCGGAGGTGGTGTCCGACCTGCCGGCCGAGCTGGAGAAGGCCGACCTCGTCGTCCTCGCCACCACGGCCGCCCTGCCGCACATCGTCGATCCGGACGCCTTCGCCCCGGGCCAGGTGGTGCTGAACATCTCGCTGCGGGACATCGCGCCGGAGCTCATCGTGGAGTCGTACAACGTGGTCGACGACGTCGAGCACTGTCTCAAGGCCGACACCTCCGTGCACCTGGCCGAGCAGAAGTACGGCCACCGCGACTTCATCACGGGGACGCTGGCCGACGTCATGCGGGGCGACGCCGTGGTGGGAGACGACAGGCCCGTGGTCTTCTCGCCGTTCGGACTCGGCGTCCTGGACCTCGCGGTCGGCGCCTTCGTCTACCAGAAAGCCGTGGAGACCAACTCCCACACCGTCATCGAGGACTTCTTCGGGGAGACCCGGCGCTGGTGAACCGCCGGCTCGCAGCCACCCGTCATCCGCTCGCGCCTGTCACCACCCCTTCCGAAAGAGGACAAGCCATGCAGCCCGCCCGGTTCGTTCCCGGCCCGCCCGTTCCCCAGCCGGAGCGCGGAATCTTCTCCCTCGGTGAACTGACGTCCGAGACCGTGCACCGCCTGGCGCGCCGCGCCTGCGACTTCTACGACGACCCGGACGCCGGCGGACGCCCGCTGCACGGCCGGACGGTCGGGGTCCTGTTCACCCGGACCTCCACCCGGACCCGCACGGCGTTCACGGCGGGCGCCATCAAACTCGGGGGTGCGCCCGTGCCGTTCGGTCCGGACGATCTCCAGACGAACACGGGCGAGTCGCTGGAGGACACCGGCCGCGTGCTCGGTTCCATGCTGGACCTGCTGGTGGCCCGGACCGCGGGCCCGATCCGCGAGCTGCGCACGCTCTCCGCCTCCGGAGGCATCCCGGTGGTCAACGCCATGGCGACCGAGGAGCATCCCACCCAGGGCATCTGTGACCTGGCCACCATCTCCCTGGTCAGGGGCGGCCTCGAAGGCGTGAGTGTCCTGTACGTCGGAGAGGGCAACAACACGGCGGCCGCCCTCGCCCAGGGGCTCTCGCACGTCCCCGGCTGCCGGGTCACCTTCGCCACCCCGCCCGGGTACGGGCTCCCCGCACAGGTGCTGGAAGAGGCCGCCGAGCGTGCCGCCGAGTACGGCGCGGAGGTGGCCGAGACCCACTCTCCGGACGAGCTGCCCGACCGGGTCGACTTCGTCTACACCACGCGCTGGCAGACGACCGGCACCAGCAAGGGCGACGCGCACTGGCGGGAGGTGTTCCGGCCCTTCCACGTCGACGAGGCCCTCATGAACCGCTGGCCGGACGCCTGGTTCCTGCACGACCTGCCGGCGCACCGCGGTGACGAGGTCGCGGCCGGGGTGCTGGACGGGGAGCGGTCCGTGGCCTGGATCCAGGCCCGGATGAAGCTCACCAGCGCCATGGCCGCACTCGAATGGGCGGCCGGGACGGCCTGAGCCCCCGACGGTGGCGGGCGGGCCCGGGCCGCCTCAGCGCGCGGTCTGCGTGTGCACGTGCTCCACCAGCCGCGTCAGCGCGTCCGGGTCGGTGGAGGGCATGACGCCGTGGCCCAGGTTGAAGATGTGGCCCTCCAGGTCCTGCGCCGAGGCCAGGACCTCGCGGGTCTTCGCCTCGACGGCCTCCGTCGGGGCGAACAGCACGGTCGGGTCCAGGTTGCCCTGGAGGGCCTTGCCGGGGCCGATGCGGCGGGCGGCCTCGTCCATCGGGACGCGCCAGTCGACGCCGACGACGTCCGCGCCGGCCTCACCCATGAGGCCGAGCAGTTCGCCGGTGCCGACACCGAAGTGGATGCGCGGGACGCCGTAGCCGGCCACGGCCTCGAAGACCTTCGCCGAGGCGGGCAGCACCGAGCGGCGGTAGTCGACGGGGGCCAGCGCACCGGCCCAGGAGTCGAACAGCTGCACCGCCGAGGCGCCCGCCTCGATCTGCACCTTCAGGAACGCGGCGGTGATGTCCGCGAGGCGGTCGAGCAGGTCGGCCCACAGCTCCGGGTCGCCGTACATCATCGCCTTGGCGTTCTCGTACGTGCGGGACGGGCCGCCCTCGACGAGGTAACTGGCGAGGGTGAAGGGGGCGCCGGCGAAGCCGATGAGGGGCGTGGCGCCGAGCTCGCGGGTCAGCAGGCCGATGGCCTCGGTGACGTAGGAGACGTCCTCGGGGGTCAGGTCACGCAGCTGCGCGAGGTCGGCGCGGGTGCGGATCGGGTGCTCGACGACCGGGCCGACACCGGGCTTGATGTCGAGGTCGATGCCGATGGCCTTGAGCGGGACGACGATGTCGCTGAAGTAGATCGCCGCGTCCACGCCGTGCCGGCGCACCGGCTGGAGGGTGATCTCGGTGACCAGCTCGGGCCGCATGCAGGATTCGAGCATCGCGATGCCCTCGCGCACCTTGCGGTACTCCGGCAGTGAGCGCCCGGCCTGCCGCATGAACCACACCGGCGTGTGCGGCACGGGCTCGCGCCGGCAGGCCTTGAGGAAGGCGGAGTCGTATGCGGCGGACGGCTGCTGGGCCCGGGGGGCGTCGTTGGCACTCACGGGGCCAAGTTTCGCACGCCGCCGGACAGCACTATTCAGCCCCTGGAGAGGCGCGGGGTGTCTAGCCCCGCACGTGGGCTCCGGTCCCCGTAATCTTCCCGCATGGCTGCGGCTCAGGGACGACTGTCGGACGGCGCTGGCGGTATGGACGAAGCGAAGGACACCGAGAACGACCGGCGGGAGGCGGACTCCGCCCCGCTGCCCTTCCGGGCCGCCGTCGACGCGCTGCGGGCGGCGCGGCTGCGGCCCCAGATCGAGGTCGAGCCGACGCCCGCGCCGAAGCGGCTCGCCCCCTACTCCTATGCGCTGGAGGCGGCGGTCGTCGACGGCGACCAGGACCTGGCCGACGGCCGGCTGGTGCTGTTGCACGACCCGGCCGGGCACGACGCGTGGCGGGGCACGTTCCGGCTGGTGACGCTGGTGCGCGCAGAGCTGGAGCCGGAGATGGCGGCGGATCCGCTGCTGCCGGAGGTGTGCTGGTCCTGGCTGACCGGTGCGCTGCAGACGCGTGGGCTGACGTACGGGGAGCCGAGCGGCACCGTCACGCGCGCGAGCTCCCACTACTTCGGCGGGCTGTCCGCGCGCCCGGCCGCGTCGCAGATCGAGATCCGCGCGTCGTGGACGCCGCGTGAGGGCCTGGGCGGAACTCCGGACACGGCGGCGCACCTTGCGTCCTGGTGCGATCTGCTCGCCCAGATCGCGGGGCTGCCCCCGGCCGGTCCGGGTGACGCGTCCGTGGTGTCACTGCCCCAGCGGCGAGGGCCGCAGTCCCGCTGATCGACTCCTGATCAGCCCTTGATCAACCCCTGATCGACCTCTGACCGCCCCGCACTGATCGACCTTGTGCGGGGCGGTCAACCATGTCATGCCGACGATCACACCTGAGTACCCCTCTTGGCCGAATCACTTTGTCGATACGGCCACTTTCGACCGCGTACCGACGCAGACCGAAACCGTTCCACCTTCGAATGATCGACCGCGTGTCCGAATTGCACGGATTGTTATCACTGAATCGTGATCATTCTCTAAAGGCGGACGGGTTCGGTGCCGAAGACGACTGTGACCTTGAAAGCACGGTTCGTCCCGGCTTCACCCCCAAGAGCCGGCCCCGTCCCGCCACCCCCAGGAGGCCTGGTGTCCGTTCTCCTCGAGCAGCCCGCAAGCCTGGTCGCCTACCGCCCGAACAAGCCGACCGCCATGGTGGTCGTGGCCGACCCGCGCGTCCGCTCCACCGTCACCCGCCACCTGTGGGCGCTCGGTGTGCGCGACGTCATCGAGGCCTCGTCCATCGCGGAGGCTCGTCCCCGCATCGGCAACCCCCGCGACATCTGTGTCGCAGACGTCCACCTGCCGGACGGTTCCGGCCTCACCCTGCTGTCGGAGACCCGCGCCGCGGGCTGGCCCAACGGGCTCGCCCTCTCCGCCGCCGACGACATCGGCGCCGTGCGCAACGCACTCGCCGGCGGAGTGAAGGGTTATGTCGTCACCGGCACCCGTACCAACGTCGGGCTCCCCACCCGGCCGGGCGCCGCCCCCATCGGCGCCGCCGCCGCGCGACTGCACCGCCGCCCCCCGGGCGCTCCGAGCCACCCGGGCGGCTACCGCGAACTGTCGGGCCGCGAGGTCGAGGTGCTGCGACTGGTCGCCGAAGGCCAGTCGAACAAGGCGATCGGCGTCTCGATGGGCCTGTCCGCCCTGACCGTCAAGAGCCACCTCGCCCGCATCGCCCGCAAGCTCGGTACGGGCGACCGTGCCGGCATGGTCGCGGTGGCACTGCGGACCGGGATCATCCACTGACCCGCTCCGCCGTGACCCTTCGTGATCCCTCCTTCACGTGAACGGGACCGGCCGTCGGCCCCGTTCACATCACGTACGGTTCGCGAACCCGCCGCTTCCCCGACATGACTGGTTTGCGACCCTCGGGCGCCCGTCGACGGAACGTTCCGTCGACGGGCGTCGGCCATACATGGATACCCTTGACATGTGACCGACGCCCACGACACCGCAGCAGACAGCTCACTGCGAACCACCGGAGGCGCTCCTCCGGACGACGGCGGATCTTCTGCTACGGAGGCGCCGATCCCTTTGCTGGAACCACGTGAGGGCATTCCGCCCGTCATCGCGGACGAGGCCGCCCTGACCCGGGTGATCGCCGCCTTCGAGGCGGGATCCGGGCCCGTCGCCGTCGACGCCGAGCGCGCGTCCGGCTACCGCTACGGACAGCGCGCCTACCTCGTGCAGCTGCGCCGCACCGGCGCCGGAACGGCCCTGATCGACCCCGTGGCCTGCCCCGACCTGTCCGCCCTCGGTGACGCCCTGTCCGGCGTCGAGTGGGTGCTGCACGCCGCCACCCAGGACCTGCCCTGCCTACGCGAGATAGGCATGGTGCCGACGCGGCTGTTCGACACGGAACTGGCCGGGCGCCTCGCCGGGTTCCCCCGGGTCGGCCTCGGCGCGATGGTCGAGAGCGTGCTGGGCTTCCTCCTGGAGAAGGGGCACTCCGCCGTCGACTGGTCGACCCGGCCCCTGCCCGAGCCCTGGCTGCGCTACGCGGCGCTGGACGTCGAGCTGCTCGTCGACCTGCGCGACGCGCTGGAGAAGGAGCTGGACCGGCAGGGCAAGCTGGAGTGGGCCCGCCAGGAGTTCGACGCGATCGCCTCGGCTCCCCCCCCGGAGCCCCGCAAGGACCCGTGGCGGCGTACGTCCGGCATGCACAAGGTCCGCCGCCGACGGCAGCTGGCCGTCGTACGGGAGCTGTGGCAGACCCGGGACCGGATCGCCCAGCGGCGTGACGTGTCGCCGGGCAAGGTGCTCGGGGACGCGGCGATCGTGGAGGCGGCACTGGCGCTTCCGGCCGATGTGCAGGCGCTGGCCGCGCTGAACGGTTTTGGACACCGCGTGGGCAAGCGGCAGCTGGAGCAGTGGCAGGCGGCGGTGGACCGGGCGAAGGCGCTGAGCGAGGCGCAGCTGCCGCAGCCGGGGCAGCAGGTGACCGGGCCTCCGCCGCCGCGCGCCTGGGCCGACAAGGACCCCGCGGCCGCCGCGCGGCTGTCCGCCGCCCGGGCCGGGGTGTCGGCGCTGGCCGAGCAGGTCAACATGCCGCAGGAGAACCTGATCACGCCGGACACGGTGCGGCGGGTGTGCTGGGAACCGCCGGCGGTGGTGAACGCGGAGACCGTCGCGGCGGCGCTGGCCGGCCACGGGGCGCGGCCGTGGCAGGTGGAGCGGGTGACGCCGGTGTTGGTGACCGCGTTGTCCGCCGAAGCGCCGTAGGGAACCCTCGCGCGCGGCGGCTGCGGGTCGTCCGTGGCTGTTCGCGCGGTTCCCCGTGCCCCTCGGGGGGCGTCCTCACTTGGTCGCCCCCCTGGTGAAACCGTTGTAGATGAACCGCTGGAGGAACAGGAAGACGGCCAGAGTGGGGACGATCACCAGGATCGCCCCTGCCGAGATCGTCTCCCAGTGGGCGCCGAACGGGCCCTTGAAGCGGAACAGCGACGTCGAGATCACGCCAAGATCTTCGGAGGGCATGTAGAGGAAGGGGATGTAGAAGTCGTTGTAGACGGTGATCCCCTTCACGATCACGACCGTCGCGATCGCCGGTTTCAGCAACGGGAAGATGATCTTGCGGTAGACGGTGAAGGCGTTGGCGCCGTCGATGCGGGCCGACTCGTCCAGGGACACCGGGATCGAGCGGACGAACTGCAGGAAGATGTAGATCGAGACGATGTCCGTGCCCATGTAGAGGACGATCGGCGCCCAGAGGCTGTCGAACAGGCCGAAGCTGTTGACGATCTGGAAGGTGGCCACCTGGGTGGTCACGCCGGGGACCAGCGCGGCGATCAGGAACAGGGCCAGGACCCACGCGCGGAAGCGGAACCGGAAGCGGTCGATGGCGTAGGCCGTCATCGAGCCGATCAGGACCGTGCCACCGACGGCGACGACCAGGATGACGGCCGTGTTGCCGAAGGCCGAGAGCATCCGGCCGTCCTGGAACGCCGTCACGTAGTTGTCGAAGTTGAACGGGTCGCCCGGCAGCGCCAGCGCGCCGCTGCCGTCCGCCATCTCCTCCTCCGACTTCAGGGACGTCAGGAACACCGCGGCCAGCGGGAGCAGGACCAGCGCGGTCGCGGCGATCAGCGACAGGTACACGAGGACGCGGGCCACCGCGCGGCGCGTCATACGAGGTCCACCTTGTCGTCGGGGGCGAGGCGACGCTGGACCCAGGTCACCGCGAGGACGATCAGCAGCAGCACGACCGCGGCAGCCGAGGCGAGCCCCGTCTTGTTGAACTGGAACGCCAGCTTCACGGTCTGGATGACGAACGTCTCGGTGCCGGTCGCGCCGCCGGTCATGATGTACGGGATCTCGAAGACCGAGAGCGAACCGGAGATCGAGAGGATCACCGTCAGGCTCAGGACCGGCTTGATGCCCGGCGCGATGATGTGGCGGAACTGCTGCCAGCGGTTCGCGCCGTCCAGTTCGGCCGCCTCGTACAGCTCCCCGGGGATCGACTGGATCGCGCCGAGGAAGAGGACGAAGTTCAGACCCAGGTAGCGCCAGACCGACACGGCGGCCAGGGAGGTGTTCGCCGACTCCGGGGTGCCCAGCCAGGCGCGGTCCGTCTCCACGCCGAACAGGCTCAGCACCGAGTCGAGCGTGCCGCCGTCCTGGAAGAAGTAGAGGAAGACGAAGCCGATCGCGACCCCGTTGATCAGATACGGGAAGAACAGCACGCCCTTGAAGAAGTTCCGGAAGCGGACGTTGAAGCTGAGGATCGTGGCGAAGTAGAGCGCGGCCACGATCTGGACGACGGAGGCCACCAGGTAGTAGCCGCTGACCCAGAAGACCTCGAACAGCTCGGAGCGAGTGAAGAGTTCGGCGTAGTTCTCGGTGCCCGTGTAGCGCAGCTCGGGGCTCACCCCGTCCCAGTCGGTGAAGCTGTACGCGACCATGTTGGTGATCGGCGCGTAGGTGAAGACGATCAGGAGGGTGAGCGGGGCGAGCAGGAAGAGCCAGGGGGTGGCCCCGCGCCAAAGGCGGGCCTGGCGCGGGGCGGGGGCGGCGGCCGCCTCCGCGGCGGCCTTGACGGCCGCCGTCTCGGTCGTGCCCGCCATCAGTTCCCCAGCGACTTCTGGGTCTCGGTCCACTTCTCACCGAGGCCGTCCAGGTAGTCGTCCAGGTCACCCTTCCTGGCGCCCCGGGCCATGTCGACGAGTTCCTTGCGGTAGTCGGGCTTGTTGATGCCGACCTCGGACTGGTTCTCGATGGTCTTCAGCCGGGCGCCCTCGGCGTCGTCGAGGTCGAGGAGCTTGACGCCCGCCTCCTCGTACGGCTTCAGGATGCCGGGCAGCGGGGCGTCCTTGAGCGGGGACAGCGCCAGGTTGTCCTCGGCGTAGCCGGACTTGTCGGTGAACCAGTCGATCCAGGCCCGGGCGGCCTCCTTGTGCTCGGAGTGGACGTTGACGGCTTGGTTGTAGTCGGGCGACGTCACCGCGCAGAACGTGCCGTCCTTCTGGGCGGGGAAGGGCATGAACCCGATGTCGCCCGGGTCGGTGCCGGCCTGCTTCGCCGCGCCCTGCATCTGGATGACCGCCCAGGAGCCGAGCCACATGGTGGCGATCTCGCCCTTGGCCAGCCTGGGCTTGGAAGCCTCCCAGTTGGTGGTCGTCGGGTCCTTCTCGACGAGCCCCTCGTGCACGATGTCGTACAGCAGCGTGTCCGCCACCCGCAGCTCGCCGCCCTCGGCCCAGGGGTTGCCCTCGGCCCACCTGGTGGTGGCCTGCTCGTCACAGCTGACCGAGCCCCTGACCCCCGTCCACTGGCTGAGCGGCCAGCCGTCCTTGAAGTTGGTGTAGTAGGGGATCGCGTCGGTCTTCGACTTGATCGCCTTGAGGCCGGCGAGGAACTCGGCGGGTGTCGTGGGCCAGTCGGTGACCCCGGCCTCGCGCCACACCTTCTTGTTGTAGATGAACCCCGGCAGCGCGCCGAGCGGGCTCTGGCCGTAGACCTTGCCCTCGACGGTCGTGTAGTCGGTGAAGCGGTACTTCTTGCTCCGCTCCTCCTGGCTGCCCAGCGAGGCGAAGAACCTGGGGTAGTCCTTCTTCTCGATCACCGCCGGGATCATGAGGACGTCGCCGTAGTTCTCCGTGTTCATACGGATCTTGACTTCGCCCTCGTAGTCGGTGATGCCGTCGAACTTCACCGTCACCCCGGGGTAGGTCCTGCCGAACTCGGCGGCGTACTTCTTCATCGTCCCGTCCTGCACGAGGTCGGTCCGGTGGGTGAGGACGGTGATGGTCCCGCGGACGTCGGCGGGATCGTCGGGCGCCTTGGCGTCGGCGCCCTTCGAGGTGCCCGAGGTACCGGTGCAGCCGGACGCCAGCAGGGCGGCGCCCGCGGCCAGGGCGAGGAGGGTACGGCGGTTCATGTGCATCAGCTCCGTTCGCGGAGGGGAACTCGGGACGGACGAGCACGTGCGGTATGGCTGGTTCGGAACTCTGGCAGCGTGCACTCAACCGGTAAAGTCCCAATCCCGCCAACGATGCGAAAACTGACACCCGACGTTTCACTGAACCGGTTAAGGGAGTGCGCATGCTGGAGGCCACACCGCTCGGCGAGGGATGGATCCTGCGGCACGGCCCGGACGCGCTGCCGGCCACCGTGCCGGGGTGCGTGCACACCGACCTGATGGCCGCCGGGGTGATCCCGGACCCGTTCCTCGGCCGGAACGAGACCGAGGTGGCGTGGGTGGGGCATCGGGACTGGACGTACGAGCGGGAGATCGGCGGCTCGTGGGGGCAGGAGCAGACCGACCTGGTCTTCGACGGGCTCGACACCGTCGCCGAGATCTCCCTGGACGGGCGGCTGCTGGGGAAGGTGCGCAACATGCACCGCTCGTACCGGTTCGACGTGACGGGTCTGTCCGGGCGGCTGTCCGTGCGGTTCGTCTCCGCCTACGCCGAGGCCGAGGCCGTGCGGGGCCGGGTGGGCGAGCGGCCCGCCGCCTACGCCGAGCCCTACCAGTACCTGCGCAAGATGGCCTGCTCGTTCGGCTGGGACTGGGGGCCGACCCTGGTGACGGCCGGGATCTGGCGGCCGGTCCGCCTGGAGCACTGGTCGACGGCCCGGATCGCGCGGGTGCGTCCGCTGGTCGCCGTCGAGGAGGGCACCGGCGTCGTCGAGCTGGCCGTCGACGTCGAGCGGACCGGTCGCGAGGCGCCGCTCGCCGTGGAGGCGACCGTCGCGGGGGTGCGGGCGCGGGCCGAGATCGAGGGGGCCGGCGGGGTCGTACGGCTGCGGGTGCCGGACGCGCGGCTGTGGTGGCCGCGGGGGTACGGTGAACAGCCGTTGTACGACGTGGAGTTGAGGCTGCTGCACGGCGAGGACGTGCTGGACGTGTGGCGGCGGCGGATCGGCTTCCGGACCGTGGAGCTGGACCGGCGGCCCGACGCGCACGGCACCGGCTTCACCCTCGTCGTCAACGGCGAGCGGCTCTTCGCGCGGGGGGTCAACTGGATCCCCGACGACGTCTTCCCGTCCCGGATCACCCGCGAGCGCTACCGGGAGCGGCTGGAGCAGGCGGCCGGCGCGGGCGTGGACCTCGTGCGGATCTGGGGCGGCGGGATCTACGAGAGCGAGGACTTCTACGACGCCTGCGACGAACTCGGGCTGCTGGTCTGGCAGGACTTCCCGTTCGCGTGTGCGGCCTACCCGGAGGAGCAGCCGCTGCGCGGCGAGGTGGAGGCCGAGACGCGGGAGAACGTCGTACGGCTGATGCCGCATCCGTCGCTCGTGCTGTGGAACGGCAACAACGAGAACCTGTGGGGCTTCAGGGACTGGGAGTGGGAGCCGAGGCTGGCCGGGAACTCGTGGGGTGAGGGCTACTACCTGGGCGTACTGCCGCGCGTGGTGGCCGAGTTGGATCCCACCCGCCCGTACGCGGCGGGGAGTCCCTGGTCCGGGTCGTGGGACCACCACCCGAACGACCCGGCGCACGGCACCCACCACTCGTGGGAGGTGTGGAACCGGGAGGACTACGCGGACTACCGGCTGAGCGTGCCGCGGTTCGTCGCCGAGTTCGGCTGGCAGGCGCCGCCCGCGTACGCCACGCTGCGCCGGGCGCTGCCCGGGGAGGAGCTCGCGCCGGACTCCCCCGGCATGCTGCACCACCAGAAGGCCGACGACGGCAACGGCAAGCTGGAGCGGGGGCTCCAGCGGCATTTCGCCGTGCCGGACGGGGACTTCGACCGCTGGCACTACCTGACGCAGCTCAACCAGGCGCGGGCGGTCGCGGCCGGGATCGAGCACTGGCGCTCCCACTGGCCGGTGTGCGCGGGCACGATCGTCTGGCAGCTCAACGACTGCTGGCCGGTGACGTCCTGGGCGGCGGTCGACGGGGACGGCCGGGAGAAGCCGCTGTACCACGAGCTGAAGCGGCTGTACGCGGACCGGTTGCCGACGTTCCAGGGGCGGGACGGAGGGCTGGTGCTGGCCGCCGTCAACCAGGGGCCAAAGGAGTGGAGGGGGGCTCTGACCCTGCGGCGGTTGTCCGTCGAGGGAGAGGTGCTGGGCCGAGGGGAGGTGGAACTGGCGGCCGGGAGCCGGGCGGTGGCACGTGTCGACGTGCCGCGGGAGCTGACGCCCGCCGGGCCCGGGGAGTTCCTGGTCGCGGATGTGGACGGGCTGCGGGCGCTGCACTTCCCGGCGCCCGACCGCGAGGTCCCCTACCCGGATCCGGAGTTCGACGTCCGTCTCGCGCCGGGCGGGATCACGGTGACCGCCCGCACCCTGGTCCGGGACCTGCTGCTCCAGGCCGACCGGCTCGATCCCGGGGCGCGGGCCGACCGGGGGCTGGTCACCCTGCTGCCGGGCGAAGAGGTGACCATCGGGGTGCGCGGCTGGAAGACTCCGGACGCCAAGACCGCCCGTTCGGCCCTGTACTGCGTGGAGCCCACTCGATGACGGCAACGCCGACCCCTCGCGTCACCATCAAGGACGTCGCCGCGCGCGCCGGCGTGTCCAAGGGTGCGGTGTCCCTCGCGTTCAACCACAAGCCGGGACTGTCGGAGGCCACCCGGGACCGGATCTTCCTCGCGGCACGGGAGCTGGGCTGGTCGCCGAGCCTCACGGCGCGGACGCTGGCCGGATCGCGCGTGGACGTGGTCGGGCTGGCCGTGTGCCGGCCGGCGCGGGCGCTGGGTCTCGAGCCCTGGTACATGGAGTTCGTCTCGGGCGTGCAGAGCGTGCTGGCCGAGCACTCCAGCTCGCTGCTGCTGAGGCTCGTACGGAACATGGACGAGGAGGTGGGCGCCCAGGAGGCGTGGTGGCGGGGGCGGCAGATCGGCGGGTCGATCCTCGTCGACTTCCGGGCGGACGATCCGCGGGTGGCCATGACGCAGCGGCTCGGGATGCCGGTGGTCGCCGTCGGGCACCCCTCGCTGACCGGTGGACTCACGTCGGTGTGGACGGACGACGCCACGGCCGTGACGGAGGCGGTGCGGTACCTGGCCGCGCTGGGGCACCGGCGGATCGCGCGGGTGGGCGGGGCGGCGGACCTCGGGCACACGGCGATCCGGACGGCGGCGTTCGACGAGACGGCGGGGGCGCTGGCGCTGGCCGGGGCGTGGCAGGTCGCGACGGACTTCTCGGGGGACGCGGGGGCCCGGGCGACGCGGTCGCTGCTGACCGCCGCGCCGGCCGACCGGCCGACCGCGATCGTGTACGACAACGACATCATGGCGGTGGCGGGGCTGGCGGTCGCGGCGGAGATGGGGCTGCGGGTGCCGGAGGACGTGTCGCTGCTGGCCTGGGACGACTCGCAGCTGTGCCGGCTGACGCATCCGACGCTGTCGGCGATGAGTCATGACGTGCACGGGTTCGGGGCGGAGGTGGCCCGGACGTTGTTCTCGGTGATCACCGGGGGTGAGGGTGGGTCGCATCCCGTGCCGACCCCTGTGCTGACGCCTCGGGGGTCCACTGCGCCGCCTCGGTAGGGGCCCGTACGTGGGGTGCGGGCCGTCGTGGGTTGCTCGCGCCCACGCGGTGACAGCCGCAGATCGGGCACAGCCCCTGGCCCCTGAAATGCTGGGCGCCGCGCCACCCGGAGGTGTGACCTTCACCGCTCCGCCTGTCAGGGGTGTGCAGCAACGTTACTCATAAGTAGCATGGGCCTGAGCGCGCGCTCAGCGCATCGCAGCAGCAATGCAGATCCTGACCCTGGAGGAGAGCCATCGTGCCTCGTACCGTCAGGGACGTCGTCTTCGTCGACGGCGTCCGCACCCCGTTCGGCAAGGCGGGCCCGAAGGGCATCTATCACGAGACCCGGGCCGACGACCTCGTCGTGAAGGCGATCCGGGAGCTGCTGCGCCGCAACCCCGGACTCGACCCGAAGAAGATCGACGAGGTCGCCATCGCCGCGACCACGCAGATCGGTGACCAGGGCCTGACCATCGGGCGCACCGCCGGGATCCTCGCCGGTCTCCCGCAGTCCGTGCCGGGCTACTCCATCGACCGCATGTGCGCCGGCGCCCTGACGGCCGTCACCTCGGTCGCCGGTTCCGTCGCCTTCGGCGCCTACGACATCGCCATCGCGGGCGGTGTCGAGCACATGGGCCGTCACCCCATGGGCGAGGGCGTGGACCCGAACCCGCGGTTCGTCTCCGAGAAGCTGGTCGACGAGTCCGCCCTGTTCATGGGCATGACCGCGGAGAACCTGCACGACCGCTACCCGCAGATCACCAAGCAGCGCGCCGACGAGTACGCCGTGCGCTCCCAGGAGAAGGCCGCCAAGGCGTACGCCAACGGCAAGATCCAGGCCGACCTGGTGCCGGTCTCGGTACGCCGCACCTCCCCCGAGGCCGGTGAGACGGGCTGGGGCCTGGTCACCGCCGACGAGCCGATGCGCCCGGGCACGACCCTGGAGAACCTCTCCGGCCTGAAGACCCCGTTCCGTGTGCACGGCCGGGTCACCGCCGGTAACGCGGCCGGTCTGAACGACGGCGCCACTGCCTCGCTCATCGCCTCCGAGGACTTCGCGCGCGAGCACGACCTCCCCGTGAAGATGCGCCTGGTCTCCTACTCCTTCGTGGGCGTCGAGCCGGAGGTCATGGGCTACGGCCCGATCCCGGCGACGGAGAAGGCGCTGGCCCAGGCCGGCCTGTCGATCTCCGACATCGGCCTGTTCGAGATCAACGAGGCCTTCGCCGTCCAGGTACTGGCCTTCCTCGACCACTACGGCATCGCCGACGACGACGAGCGCGTCAACCAGTACGGCGGCGCCATCGCCTTCGGCCACCCGCTGGCCTCCTCCGGCGTCCGCCTGATGACGCAGCTGGCCCGCCAGTTCGAGGAGCAGCCGCACGTCCGCTACGGCCTGACGACCATGTGCGTCGGCTTCGGCATGGGCGCGACGGTCATCTGGGAGAACCCGCACTTCGAGGGGGACAAGTGAGCACCACCGCCGAGCTTCTGAAGCAGGCTTCCGAGCTGTTCCCGGACGAGGTCGTCACGAGTGCGCACGTACGCCACTTCGACCTGCCGCTGGGTGCGGGCCGTTTCGCCCTGATCACCCTGGACAACGGCCACGACCACACCAAGCCGACCACCTTCGGCCCGGCCTCGCTGGCGAACCTGAACACCGCCATCGACCAGGTCGAGAAGGAGGCGGCGGACGGCGAGATCATCGGCGTCGGCATCACCGGCAAGCCGTTCATCTTCGCGGTCGGCGCCGACCTCAAGGGCGTGGAGATCCTCAAGGAGTACGAGCACGCCCTCGCCATCGGCAAGGGCGGCCACGAGGTCTTCAAGCGGCTGTCCAAGCTGGCCGTGCCGACCTTCGCGTACTACAACGGCGCCGCGATGGGCGGCGGTGTCGAGGTCGGCCTGCACTGCACGTACCGGACCGTCTCCTCGGCCGTCCCCGCGTTCTCCCTGCCCGAGGTGTTCCTGGGCCTGGTCCCGGGCTGGGGCGGCTGCACGCTGCTGCCGAACCTGATCGGTCCCGAGAAGGCCGTCTCGGTGATCATCGAGAACAGCCTCAACCAGAACAGGCAGCTCAAGGGCAAGCAGGTCTACGAGCTCGGGATCGCCGACGCGATCTTCGAGGGCGCGGACTTCCTTGAGCAGTCGCTGATCTGGACCGCTTCCGTCCTCAAGGGCGAGCTGGAGATCGAGCGCCCGGTGATCGACCGCGGCGAGGCCTGGGACCAGGCCGTGGCCAAGGGCCGCTTCATCGCCGACTCCAAGGTGCACGGCGCCGCCCCGGCCGCCTACCGCGCCCTGGACATCATCGCCGCCGCCAAGAACGGCGACCTCCAGCAGGGCTACGACGCCGAGGACAAGGCCCTCGCCGACCTCATCATGGGCGGCGAACTGCGCTCCGGCATCTACGCCTTCAACCTGGTGCAGAAGCGCGGCAAGCGCCCGGCCGGCGCCCCGGACAAGAACCTGGCCCGCCCGGTCACCAAGGTCGGTGTCGTCGGTGCCGGTCTGATGGCCAGCCAGCTCGCGCTGCTGTTCCTGCGCCGCCTTGAAGTGCCGGTCGTACTGACCGACATCGACCAGGAGCGCGTCGACAAGGGTGTGGGCTACGTCCACGCCGAGATCGACAAGCTGCTCGGCAAGGGCCGTGTCAACCAGGACAAGGCCAACCGTCTCAAGGCGCTGGTCTCCGGTGTGCTGGACAAGGCCGAGGGCTTCTCGGACGCCGACTTCGTCATCGAGGCGGTCTTCGAGGAGATCGGCGTCAAGCAGCAGGTGTTCGCGGAGGTCGAGGCGGTCGCCCCGGCACACGCCGTCTTCGCGACGAACACCTCCTCCCTCTCCGTCTCGGAGATGGCGTCGAAGCTGAAGAACCCCGAGCGGGTCGTCGGCTTCCACTTCTTCAACCCGGTCGCGGTCCTGCCGCTGCTGGAGATCGTGCGCGGCGAGAAGACCGACGACGCCTCCCTGGCCACGGCCTTCGCCGTCGCCAAGAAGCTGAAGAAGACCGCCGTCCTCACCAAGGACGCCCCGGCGTTCGTCGTGAACCGCATCCTGACCCGCTTCATGGGCGAGATCCAGAACATCATCGACGAGGGCACCCCCGTCGAGGTCGCCGAGAAGGGCGTCGAGCCGCTCGGTCTGCCGATGTCGCCGCTGGTCCTGCTGGAGCTGGTCGGCCCGGCGATCGGCCTGCACGTCTCCGAGACGCTCAACAGGGCGTTCCCGGACCGCTTCACGGTCTCCCCGAACCTCAAGGCGGTCGTCGAGGCGGGCAAGCGCGGCTTCTACGTCTACGACAGCGGCAAGCCCGAGCTCGACCCCGAGGTCGCCGCGCTGCTGAAGCAGGGCGACAGCGTCCTGACGGAGGAGCAGGTCCGCGAGCGCGTTCTGGACGCGGTGGCGCAGGAGATCGGCATCATGCTCGACGAGGGCGTCGTCGCCGAGGCGCAGGACATCGACCTGTGCCTCATCACGGGCGCCGGCTGGCCGTTCCACCTGGGCGGCATCACGCCGTACCTGGACCGCGAGGGTGTCTCCGAGCGCGTGAACGGCAAGAGGTTCCTGGCCCAGGGCGTCGCGAGCGTCCCGGCGTAACGCGATACCCCTGAGGGGGGGGTGGGGCGTACGGTAACAATCCGTGCACCCGCCCCCCTTTCTGTATGCCGCCGCAGATAGGATCCTCACACAATCCGACCATTGTTTACCCGACTCTGACGGTCTCCACCCAAGACCGCAGGGTGCCCCAGAAGGAGTCCTGCGTGGCGTCCCCTCGTCGCCGAACACCCCGACGCCGGGTCTGGCCCAAGATCAGGCTCCTGCTCCTCGTGGCGGTCGTCGCCGCAGGCGGCACGGCGCTCTACCCCGTGTGGAAGGCCGCGAACCCGGATCCGCCCGAGCTGAAGGTCCGCTACCGGACCGACACCCCGGCGACGGCGACGGCGGCCAAGCCGTCGCTGGAGGTCTTCAACGACACGGACAAGCCACTGCCGTTGAGCGATGTGACGCTCCGGTACTGGTTCACCGCCGACGGCTCCGCGTCGTACGCCTTCAACTGTGTCAACGCCGTCTTCGGCTGCTCCAACGTCGCCGGCCGGATCGTCGCGATGGACAAGCCCACGGACACCGCCGACCACTACCTCGAGGTCCGGTTCACGGCCGCAGCAGGTGATCTGAAGCCCGGCGCCAACAGCAAGGGCATCGACCTCCAGCTCTTCCGCACCGACCACGAGAAGCTCGAGCAGTCCGACGACCGCTCCTTCGACGCGGAGATGACCAGCTACAAGGAGGCGGAGAACGTCACCGCCTACAAGCGGGGCGTCCTCGCCTGGGGCGAGGAGCCGGACGGCACCAAGGCGAGCGACGAGAAGAAGACGGCGGCGAAGGCCGCGCCGGAGCCGCCGGCCGCCCCGCCCGCCGGGGTGCTGTTCGACGACTTCACCTACCAGGGCCCCAAGGACCCGGCCCTGTTCAAGCACGGCTGGCTGGTCCGCACCAGCAAGGGCGGCCCGGGCGTCGAAAGCACCTGGTCGGCGAAGGGTGTCAGCTTCCCCACCGCCGAGGGTGCGCACGCCGGCGGCCAGGTGCTGAACCTGCGGGCGAGCACGGACGGCACCAAGGCCGGGACGAAGCAGGCCAGCCTCGGCACGGCCGCCAGCAAGTTCCGCGACGGCACCTACGCGGCCCGTGTCCACTTCAGCGACGAGCCGACCACCGGCGACGCCGGCGACCACGTCAACCAGACCTTCTACACCATCGGCGGCACCGGCTCGAAGTACAGCGAGCTGGACAACGAGTACATGCCGAACGGCGGCTGGGGCCGTCCCGGCCCGAAGCTCGACACCGTGACCTGGTACGACCACAAGACGAACGACCGGGTCTACGAGACCACGAACAAGAGCCTCGACACCTGGCACACCGTGCTGATCAGAGTGAAGGACGGCGTCGTCGCCTACTGGCTCGACGGCAAGAAGCTCTTCCTCAGCAACGGCAAGTACGCCCCGCGCGCGGACATGTCCGTGAACTTCAACCACTGGTTCATCGATCTGCCGTTCAAGGGCGAGCGCGCCTGGGACATGAAGGTGGACTGGCTCTACTACAACGCGAACGACACCCTGTCGGCGAAGCAAGTGCAGTCCGCTGTCGAGGACTTCACCGACGAGGGTATGAACTACTTCGACACGGTTCGGGAGTCCCGGTGAAGAACAGGCGGTCAGGCGCCCACAGGCACGCTGCCGAGGCAACGGAGAACAAGCCGGTGGTGAGCAGGCGCTCCGCTCTGCTGATGGGCGGTACAGGAGGCGTCGCCATGGCCGGCGGCGGCGCGTGGCTGGGCAAGGTGGTGGCACAGCCCGCCGCCGCCCCGGCCGCCGGGGGCGGCATCGGAGGCCTCACCACGCCTCCCCTCTACGCCCCCTCCGGCCGCCGCCCCAAGTACCGCCGGGCCAGTTGGTCCCAGCAGTTCCAGTCGGGCCACGGCTGGACGCCGGGGGGCGCGGGCACCGCGTCGGCCGAGGCGAACGACAAGTCCGCCTTCGTCCGCGGCACTCAGTCGGTCCGGGTGACCACGAACGGCACCGGCAAGCAGAGTTACGTCCGCAAGACGGGCCTGCCGGCGATGAGCCTGACGGGCAAGATGATCCGGCTGGTCTTCCGCGTCGACGACGTGACGAACCTGGCCAAGTGCGTCTTCTACCTGGGCAGCGGTTCCCTCGCGAACCACTTCGCCTGGACGCACCACGTCCACTCCAAGACCTCGGCGAACTACGTCCAGTCCGGGGAGTGGGTGACCGTCCACCTCCAGTGGGCGGACGTCAACGCGGCGGCGGGCACGTACTCCATCGGCGCCAGCGGCAAGCCCTCCACGAAGACCGGCTTCACCGACATGTCGTTCGCCGTGTACGACAACGCGGGCGGTCCGGTGACCTACCGGCTCCAGGCCGTCGAGCTGATACCGGACACGGTCTCGGTCTTCCCCAAGGGCGTCGTCTCCATCACCTTCGACGACTCCCACAAGTCGATCCACGACCTGGCCCGGCCGGTCATGGACCGCTTCGGCTTCCCCGGCACGGTCTACAACATCGCCGACGCCATCGGCACCGGCAGCTTCCTGACCCTCGACCAGATGCGGTCGATGCAGGACTTCTCCGGGTGGGAGATGGGCGGCCACTCGTACGCGAACGCCGTCCACACGGCCAGCTACCCCAAGCTCACCGCCGAGCAGGCCGACGACGACTTCCGCAAGCTGCGCGAGTGGCTGGTCTCCAACGGCTTCACCAGCGAGCACTTCGCCTATCCGCACGGCGCGTTCCAGAAGACCTCCGACGGGGTCCCGGTCGACCAGATCGCGAGCCGGCACTTCACCACGGCCCGGTCGATCATCTCCGAGACCATCGAGTCGTTCGCCCCGGCGATGCCCTATCGCCTCAAGGCGCTGACGGGCATCAACGACGGCACGGGCATCGGCGGCACGGCCCTGTCGAAACTGACGGGCGCGGGCGGCAAGCTCGACCGGTGCGTGAACAACGGCGACTGGCTGATCCTCTGCCTGCACAAGGTCGTCGACGGCGCTCCCAAGACGAGCACCGAGATCGGCACCGCGGGCCTGGAGGCGCTGATGAAGGCGATCGACGACCGGGACATCCCGGTGCTGACGGTCGAGGAGGCCATGGCCTCCTACACCTGAGGTCCGGACACAAAAGAGAGAGGCGGCCCCCCGGCCGCCTCTCTCTTCGTTCCTCTACGGCTCTACCAGCCGCCCTGCCCGTAGCCGCCCTGGCCCTGACCCTGGCCCTGTTGCCACGAGGGGTCCTGGGGCGGATAGCCGCCCTGCTGCGGGCCGTGGCCGCCCTGGCCCGGGTGGTACCGCTGCTGCGGGTCGTGGTGCCCGGGGTGACCGCCCTGCCAGTGCTGCTGCCCGGCCGGTTCCGGTGACCCCCAGCTCACGCGCTGCTGCGGAACGGCCGCGTGCTGCTCCTCGTCGTATCCGGGGATCGGCTGCGGCTGGGAGGGGATGCCGCCCGCGGGGCGCGGCCGGGTGCGCAGGGCCACGCCCTCCAGACGCATCAGCTGGAGCGTCTCGGTGACCTTCTTGTCGGAGTACGGGTCCTCTTCCTCGAAGATCTCCGTCACATCGCCCTCGTGGTCCCCGGCCACGGACACCTCGACACCGCCCTGGCGGGTGCCCCAGCTGCCCTTGTGCAGGGTGAACAGGGCGTAGAAGCGCAGCGGGGTCAGCAGCGTCAGCTGGATCACGCCGTAGATCGGCGCGAGCAGGAACATGCCGAAGCGCTTGACGAAGCCCATGCCGCGACGCGGGAAGTCGAGGTAGCGCACATTGCGCAGGTAGCCCATCAGCACCATGAAGACCAGGTAGTCGCCGATGTGGTTGACGAACTGCTGGGGCTTGATGATGGGCAGGATGACCATCGAGTAGAACATCGCCGAGCCGAAGACCAGCCACAGCGCGAGTTCCATGCAGGTCAGCCAGAAGGCCGGCCGGTACTTCTTCTGGTGCCGGAACGCCCACAGCGACTCGCGGAAGAAGGACTTGTTCCAGCGGACCTGCTGGCGCAGGAAGTGCGGCAGCTTCTCGGGGACGGCCGTGTAACCGACGGCGGTCTCCTGGAAGACGACCTGGCCCTCCATCAGGCAGTAGTTGGTCATGCGGCGGTCGTCGCCGAAGACGGCCGGCTTGCCCAGGAACTGCTGGTTGAGGAAGTCCGGCAGGTACTTGCGCACCAGCGTGCCGCGGTACGCGGAGAGCGCGCCGCAGCAGCACAGGACCGACTTCAGCCGGGAGTAGGCGGCCCGCTCGAAGAGGAACGAGTTGCCGTAGCGCAGGTCCTGGAGGCGGGTGAAGATGTTGCTGTCGTGGTTGAGCGCCAGCACCATGCCGGTGGAGGCCATGATCTTCTCGTCGGCGAGCGGCAGCAGCAGCTCGCGCACGGTGTCCCGGGACAGCACGGTGTCCGAGTCGACGCAGAGGAAGATGTCGGAGTACGGCGCGGCCTCGAAGCCCAGTGCCAGCGCCTCGCGCTTGCCCTTGTTCTCGGGCTGCACGCTGACGGTGTACTTGACGCCCTTCGCCTCAAACTCGCGGCGCATCTTCTTCGCCGCCCGGATGCCGGAGTCGTTGGCGCTGGCGTCGTCGATGATGTGGATCTCGTTCGGCAGGCGGCTCTGCGCGAGGAGGCTGCGCATGCCCTGCTCGAACATCACCGGGTCCTCGTTGTAGATCGGGATGACCGCGGTGACCCAGGCGTTCTCCAGGTACTCCAGCTCCTCCCGCCCGGCCTTGGCCGGACGGTAGAAGAGGGCGCCGAACATCTTCAGGGCCAGCAGGCCCATGGCGCCCATCGAGTACAGGTGCAGCGAACCGGCGTCGAGCCGGGTGGCGATGAGCGCGGCCAGGCCCAGGAAGACGAAGTACGAGACCTTCAGATGCCGCCGCTTCCGGTGCGCTCGACGCCCACCGGAGTCGACGGCACCGGGTATGAACGTATCTTCGGAAGTCACAGCTTGACCACCCGCGGGTGGTCGGCGGACTTGCCCCGGGTGTCGAAGAGCGCCCGGGCGCGGTCCGCGAGTTCGTCGAGGTCGATCTCGCGGTGCGGCTGGAGCAGGACGGTGAGGTCCGCGGTCTCGGCGGCGGCGAGGTAGTCCGCGGCCCGCTCGACGGGCTCACCGCCGACGCGCCAGTCCTCGACGCGCGGGTCGAAGTAGACGAGTTCGGCGCCGCGGGCGAGGAGGTTCTCCGCGACGGCCAGGGCCGGGCTCTCGCGCTGGTCGGAGATGTCCGGCTTGTAGGTCACGCCGAGCAGCAGGACCCGGGAGCCGCGCACGGCCTTGCCCTGGTCGTTGAGCAGATCGGCGGCCCGGTTCACCACGTGCACGGGCATCCGCTGGTTGATCTCCTGCGCCAGCTCCACGAACCGGAACGGAATGCCCAGCGAACGCACCTTGTACGACAGGTAGTTGGGGTCGATCGGAATGCAGTGCCCGCCGACGCCGGGGCCCGGGAAGAACGGGGCGAACCCGAACGGCTTGGTGGACGCGCACCGAATGGCATCCCACAGATCGACGCCGATCTCACGGCAGAACATCGACATCTCGTTGACGAGCGCGATGTTGACGTGCCGGTACGTGTTCTCCAGCAGCTTGGCCATCTCGGCCTCGCGGGTGCCCTTCGCCTCGACGACCCGGTTCACGAACCGCTCGTAGAGGGCACGGGCGGCCTTGGTGCAGTCGGCCGTGATGCCGCCGACGACCTTCGGCGTGTTCTCCAGGCCGAAGGAGGCGTTGCCCGGGTCGATGCGCTCCGGGGAGAAGGCGAGGTGGAAGTCGACGCCGACCCGCAGCCCCCCGGCCTCCAGGCGCGGCCGGACGACCTCGTCGGTCGTGCCCGGGTACGTCGTCGACTCCAGGACCACCAGCGTGCCGGCGGTGAGGTGGGCGGCGATGTCGTCGACGGCGGCGTGCACCGCGCCGAGGTCCGGGGCTCCGTGCTCGGTGAGCGGCGTGGGAACGCACACGACCACCGCGGCGGCCCCGGCGATGACCGTGGCCTCGTCGACGGCCTCGAAGCCCTGTTCGCGCATGGCGCGCACTTCGGAGTCGGTGATGTCGTCGATGTGTGAACGGCCGGCGTTCAGTCCGTCGACCACCCGTCGGCTGTGGTCGAGACCGACCACCTTCAGACCCGCGGCGGCGGCGGATCTGGCCAACGGCAGCCCCACGTAACCGAGTCCGACAACGACAAGATCCACCGTGGAGGATCTGCTCACGACATCATTCCCCAACCCCGTTGCAACGGCGTCGGCCAGACGCAGCAGCAACCGGCCCCCCGAGCAAATCGAACAAGTCCGAAGAGGCTAACAAGACCTTCACTTTTTGACCACGTTCACCCGAGGTGCGCCTTGTCACGCACACATCTGTACAACCCTCGACGCACCTTGTGTGTCTGCTGCGTCAAGAGCCTCAAGATGAAGAGGTCTGTTCCGTTTCTGACGGGGTCAGATCTCCCGCCAGGCCTCCAGCGCGAGCCCCGGTTCGTCCTTGCGCCGGGTGAGCAGCACGGTCCCCGTCGAGGGCGACACGGAGGCCGCGACGACCTCCCCGTGCTCGTCGAGCGCCACCGACACCACGGCGTCGGCGGGCAGCTGGGGCCCGGACCCGGTCCACCAGGCACCGGCCGACTCCTGCTCCGTCGGATACGCGGCGAAGGCGACCCTGCCGCTCGCCGACCGCTGCGCGAGCACGGTGCAGTCGTGCCCCTCGATCTCGCACCGTACGGCGGAAACCGGGCCGGGGCCCGCGGACGTCAGGAGGGTCGCCGGCTTCTCACCGGGGCGCCAGGCGCACAGGTCGCCCGAGCTGTCGGTGAAGAAGAGGGTGGTGTGCTCGGCGGACGTGGCGAGCGCGCGCAGGGTTCCCAGACGGACGGGCACGTCGACGCCTTCGGCCCGCACCGGCCTCTTCCCGTCCCCCTCCTGCCGCCAGTGCAGGATCCCGCCGGGGACGGAGGCGTACAGCTCCACCAGCCCCGACTCCCCCGTCACGGCGGCCAACTCGCCCTCGACGTCATGCCCTTCGAGGTTCTGCCAAGAGCTCCAGCCGCCCTTGACCTTCTGGTTGCGCAGGCTGACCCCGCCGTCGGTGTTCCGGACGAAGACGTAGCCGCGCCCCGCCCCGTCGACGGCGACGGCCGGCGGGCCCGTCCGGTCCCCCTTCTGGTCCGGGTGCCCGATCGGGACCCAGTCCAGGGGCGCGAGTCCGGGCCGGAAGTGCGTGGAGTGCACGAGCCCCGACTCCCCCGGCACGGTGGGCCGCCAGGCGGCCAGGTGGGCGTATCCGTCCCGGCCCTGGCCGACCGCCGCGCCCGGGTGCAGCTTCTGGCTGCCGCCGACGGTGCGGGGGACGTCCTCCCAGGGGCCGGCGGGACCGCGTTCCGCACGGCACAGGACGGCGTCGCCGGAGGGCAGGTAGACGGTGAGGCGGCCGTCGCGGCCGCGGATGAGCCAGTCGCCGTTCACCTGTTCACTTTATGCGCCCGGCGGGCCCGGCGTGCCGCCCGGCCCCGCCGGGCGGCCATCTGCCGTGCGAACCTGGCCACATGAACGCCAACACGCCTGTCCTGGTCGTCGTCGACGCGGCCAACGTCGTCGGGTCGGTGCCGGACGGCTGGTGGCGGGACCGCCGGGGTGCGGCGGAACGGCTGCGCGACCGGCTGGCGTCGGAGGGCGTCCCCGCCGTCTCGGGCCCGGTGGAGATCGTCCTGGTGGTGGAGGGGGCGGCACGGGGGGTGGAGTCCGTGCCCGGCGTGCGGGTGTCGTCGGCGCCGGGCAGTGGGGACGATCACATCGTCGAGGTCGTCGCGTCCGCCGGTGACCGTTCCGTCCTGGTGATCACGGCGGACCGGGAGCTACGGCGACGGGTCGGGGAGCTGGGAGCGGAGGTGGCGGGGCCACGGTCTGTTCGTCCGTAGGTGCGGGGCGGCGGGGTCGGGGCAGCCCGGGCGGCCCGCACCCGCGCACGGCGAGAAGGGACGTGCCGGGGTGTCCGCCCGCAGCGGTTGGCGCGTCAACGGACAGTCAGTCGGAACGCAACCCCATCGCGCCGTTCCGAGGAGGGACACCCCCGGCGCGGCCCCTACCCGCCCCCGACGAGAAGGCGCAGGCGCGCACCCCCACCGAAGCCGCACAGACCGCCGCCCCGCAGCCGCAGCCGCTTACGGCGTGCCACCACCCACGCTCGGCTGCTCCTCCCCCGACTCGCGGCGTGCGAGGCGGCTGTGGGAGCGGCCGTACAGGAAGTAGACGAGGAAGCCGGCGGCCATCCAGATGGCGAAGCGGACCCACGTCTCGGCGGGCAGGTTGATCATCAACCACAGGGACGCGCAGACCGACAGGATCGGGATGACCGGCACCCAGGGGGTGCGGAAGGCCCGGGGCAGGTCGGGGCGGGACTTGCGGAGGATGATCACGCCGATGGCGACGACCACGAAGGCGAACAGCGTGCCGATGTTCACCAGCGCGGCGAGCTCGGTCAGCGGGGTGAACCCGGCGAGGATCGCGATGATCACGCCGAGCAGGATCGTCGGCCGGTGCGGCGTCTTGAACCGCGGGTGGACGCGCGAGAAGAACCGCGGCAGCAGCCCGTCCCGGCTCATCGCGAAGAACACCCGGGTCTGGCCGAGCAGAAGGATCATGCAGACCGTCGTCAGGCCGACCGCGGCACCGAAGCTGATGAAGCCCGCGAACCACGGATGCCCGGTGGCCTTGAACGCGTCGGCGAGCGGCGCGTCGACGGACAGCTCGCTGTAGTGCTGCATGCCGGTGACGACGATCGAGACGAGGACGTACAGCGTCGTGCAGATCAGGAGGGAGCCGAGGATGCCGCGCGGCATGTCACGCTGCGGGTTCTTGGTCTCCTCGGCGGCCGTGGCCACGACGTCGAAGCCGATGAAGGCGAAGAACACGACCGAGGCGGCGGTGAAGATGCCCATCACGCCGAAGTTGGAGGGCGCCCAGCCGAACATGAGCTGGATCAGCGGGGAGTCGAGACTCGCCCCGGCCTCCACGGGCTGCTCCTTCGGGATGAAGGGGTCGTAGTTGGCACCCTTGATGAGGAACGCGCCCGCGATGATCACGACGAGGACGACCGTCACCTTGATGGCCACGACGATGGACGTGATCCGCGCGGACAGCTTCATGCCGAGCACGAGGATGCCGGTCAGGACGAGGACGAGCGCGGCGGCGAGGATGTCGAAGCCGAAAGCGTCGGCGCCCTCGCGGCTGCCCAGGCCCGCGGGCATCGCCCAGCCCGCGTTGTCCATGAGCGACTGGATGTAGCCGGACCAGCCGACGGCCACCACCGCCGTACCGAGTGCGAACTCCAGAACCAGGTCCCAGCCGATGGTCCAGGCGGGCAGTTCACCGAGGGAGGCGTACGAGAACGTGTAGGCGGACCCGGCGACCGGGACCGTGGACGCGAACTCGGCGTAACACAGGGCGGCCAGGGCGCACGCGACGCCGGCCGCCACGAACGCCAGAGCCGTCGCGGGCCCGGCGTTGTCCTTGGCGACGGTCCCGGTGAGGACGAAGATGCCGGTACCGATGATCACACCGACGCCGAAGACGGTCAGATCCAGCGCTGACAAGGACTTCTTGAGCGCGTGCTCTGGCTCCTCGGTGTCGAGGATGGACTGCTCGACCTTCTTCGTCCGGAAGAGGGTACTGCTCACGGGGTACCTCCCACGCTTGTCGTCCTCGACATGATCGAGAGGGGGCACCATCCGTATGCCCCGACGGGGGTGGATTCACGCCAATGGGCCGGTTTCACCACCCTTGACGGGGGTGAAACCGGCCCATTCAGCGGTACCGGGTGGGCGTCAGTCGCGCGCGGGCTCCACGGAGTCCACCGTGGACCGCTCGTAGCGTCCGTCGAGCTTGGCGACCAGCCCGGTCACCTGACGGGCGATGTCCGGTGCGGTCAGTCCGATCTCGGCGAGAACCTCGGCACGGGAGGCGTGGTCGAGGAAGCGCGGCGGGATGCCGAAGTCCCGCAGCGGCACATCGACGCCCGCGTCGCGCAGCGCCTGCGCGATCACCGAGCCGACGCCGCCGACGCGGCTGTTGTCCTCGACGGTGACGACCACGCGGTGCTGCTCGGCGAGCGGGGCCATGGCCTCGTCGACGGGCTTGACCCAGCGCGGGTCGACGACGGTCGTGGAGATGCCCTGCTTGTCGAGCAGGCCGGCGATCTCCAGGCACATCGGCGCGAGGGCGCCGACGGAGACCAGCAGCACGTCCGGCCGGTCGGTACCCGGCTCGCGCAGGACGTCCATGCCGCCGACGCGGCGCAGGGCCGGCACGGCGGGGCCCACGGCGCCCTTGGAGAAGCGGACCACGGTCGGCGCGTCGTCGACGGCGACGGCCTCGCGCAGTTGGGCGCGCACCTGGTCGGCGTCGCGCGGCGCGGCCAGCCGCAGCCCCGGCACGACCTGCAGGATCGACATGTCCCACATGCCGTTGTGGGAGGCCCCGTCGGTGCCGGTGACCCCTGCCCGGTCGAGGACGAAGGTGACCCCGCACTTGTGCAGGGCCACGTCCATCAGCACCTGGTCGAAGGCCCGGTTGAGGAACGTGGCGTACACGGCGAACACCGGGTGCACGCCGCCGGTGGCCAGGCCGGCCGCGGAGACGGCGCCGTGCTGCTCGGCGATTCCGACGTCGTAGACCCGCTTGGGGAAGCGTTTGGCGAACTTGTCCAGGCCCACCGGCTGGAGCATGGCGGCCGTGATGGCGACGATGTCCTCGCGCTCCTCGCCGAGCTTGACCATCTCCTCGCCGAAGACGGACGTCCAGTCGGCGCCGGAGCTGGCGATCGGCAGGCCCGTGTCGGGGTGGATCTTGCCGACGGCGTGGAAGCGGTCCGCCTCGTCCTGGAGGGCGGGCTGGTAGCCGCGGCCCTTCTCGGTGAGGCAGTGCACGATGACCGGCCCGCCGAACCGTTTGGCCTTGGCGAGCGCGGACTCCAGGGCCTCCAGGTCGTGTCCGTCGATCGGCCCGACGTACTTCAGGCCGAGGTCCTCGAACATGCCCTGCGGGGCGATGAAGTCCTTCAGCCCCTTCTTCGCGCCGTGCAGGGTGTCGTAAAGCGGCCGTCCGACGACGGGGGTGCGCTCCAGGACCTCCTTGGTGCGGGCGAGGAACCGCTCGTAGCCGTCGGTGGTGCGCAGCGTCGCCAGGTGGTTGGCGAGGCCGCCGATGGTCGGCGCGTAGGACCGCTCGTTGTCGTTGACGACGATGACGAGCGGACGGTCCTTGGCGTCGGCGATGTTGTTCAGAGCCTCCCAGGCCATACCGCCGGTCAGCGCGCCGTCACCGATCACGGCCACGACGTGGTCGTCGCGCTCCAGGATCTGGTTGGCCTTGGCGATGCCGTCGGCCCAGCCGAGGACGGTCGAGGCGTGCGAGTTCTCGATGACGTCGTGCTCGGACTCGGCCTGTGAGGGGTAGCCGGACAGGCCGCCCTTCATCTTCAGCTTCGAGAAGTCCTGACGGCCGGTGAGCAGCTTGTGGACATAGGACTGGTGGCCGGTGTCCCAGAGCACCTTGTCCCGGGGCGAGTCGAAGACCCGGTGCAGGGCGATGGTGAGCTCCACCACGCCGAGGTTGGGGCCGAGGTGACCGCCGGTCTTGGAGACCGCTTCGACAAGGAAGCTCCGGATCTCCTCCGCCAGCTGGTTCAGCTCCTCCAGGTTGAGCCGGTCCAGATCGCGCGGTCCCCTGATACGGGTCAGCAGCGGCACCCGTGCCTCCTTGCAGTAGAGCTGTTGCCGGGCTTGTCGAGTCTAATGTTCCGCCTTCGCGGGCGGCGCCGAGGCTCTGCGTCGTACGTCACGCGTTCGGCTGTACCCATGTTGTGCCACACCTACGACACACCTGTGCCCGGTACCTGGGAGGTACCGGGCACGGGAGGTGTTCCTCGGCGCTACGCGCGCCCTGCGGTCTTCTGCGTCTTGCGGGTGACGGCGTCGATGACGACCGTGGCCAACAGCACACCACCGGTGATCATGTACTGCACCGGGGAGGCGATGCCCTCCAGGGCGAGGCCGTACTGGATCGACACGATCACCAGGACGCCGAGCAGCGCGTTCCAGGTGCGTCCACGGCCGCCGAACAGCGACGTGCCGCCGATGACCGCCGCGGCGATCGCGTTCATCAGCAGGTCACCGCCGCCGGCGCCCTGGTTGGCCGCCGCGATCTTCGAGGCGATGAACAGGCCGCCCACCGCTGCGAAGGTGCCGGAGATCGCGAACACCGAGATCCGGACCATCTCCACGTTGATGCCGGCCCGGCGGGACGCCTCGACGCTGCCGCCGAGCGCGAACACCTTCCGGCCGTACGCCGTGCGGCGCAGCACGAAGTCCGTGACCAGCAGCACCGCGATGAAGATCACCACGGCGAGCGGCAGGCCCTTGTACTGGTTGAAGACGATGGCGACGGTGAACGCGAGCACCGCCAGCAGCACGGTCCGCACGATGGTCTCGCTCAGCGGCCGCGACGGCACGCCGGCGGCCTCGCGGCGCCGGTTGCCGAGGAAGGAGCTGATGAAGAATCCGGCGGTCACCACCGCGGCCAGAGCGTAGGCGGCGGCCACGTCGGAGAAGTAGTAGCTGGTCAGCTGGGCCACGACCCCGTCCGGGTCGAGGTTGATGGTGCCGTTGTCGCCGAGGATCTGGAGCATGAAGCCGTTCCAGAACAGCAGACCGGCCAGGGTGACGGCGAAGGCGGGTACGCCGATCTTCGCGAAGAAGAAGCCGTGCAGCGCGCCGGCGACTGTGCCGGTGAGGATGGCCAGCACGAAGGCGAGCCACTCGTTCATGCCGTTGGTGACGTTCAGCACCGCGAAACTCGCGCCCGCCACACCAGAGACCGAGCCGACCGACAGGTCGATCTCGCCGAGCAGCAGCACGAACACGATGCCGACGGCGATCATGCCGGTGCCGACCATGGCGACGGACATGTCGGACAGGTTGCCCGCGGTGAGGAAGTTGGAGTTCAGGCTCGTGAAGATGAGCCAGATGATCGCGAGGCCGATGACGACCGGGATGGAGCCCAGGTCGCCGGACTTCATCTTCCGCTTGAACTCGCTGACGTAGCCCTTGAGTCCCTGCTCACGCACCAGCAGCCGGGGGTCGACCACCGTGACGGCGGCCTTGGCCGCCTCGGGGTTCTCCACGACGTGGTCGTCCGGAGCCGCGGAGGTCTTGTCGATGCTCACTTGGAAACCTCCCCGTTCGTGCGCGCCGCACGGCGGGTCACGGCGTTGTCGGTGGCGCCGGTGATGGCGGAGATGATCTCTTCCTGCGAGGTCGACTTGACCTCGAAGACGCCGTTGTTGCGGCCGAGGCGCAGCACGGCGACCTTGTCCGCGACGGCCTTCACATCGGCCATGTTGTGGCTGATGAGGATCACGGCGTGGCCGCGCTCGCGCAGCCGCTCGACCAGGTCGAGGACCTGCGCGGTCTGCTCGACGCCGAGGGCGGCGGTGGGCTCGTCGAGGATGACCAGCTTGGGCTCGCCGAGCATGGAACGGGCGATGGCCACGGTCTGGCGCTGACCGCCGGAGAGCGAGGCGATCGGGATGCGCACGCTGGGAATGCGGATCGACAGCGTGTCGAGCAGCTCGCGGGAGCGCCGCTCCATCTCCACCTCGTCCAGGATGCCGCGCTTGCGGATCTCCCGGCCCAGGTAGAGGTTGCCGACGACGTCGATGTTGTCGCAGAGCGCGAGGTCCTGGTAGACGGTCGCGATGCCCAGGTTCTGGGCGTCGTGCGGCTTGTTGATCTGGACGGACCTGCCGTCCCATTCGATGACGCCCTCATCGATGGGGTGCACGCCGGCGATCGTCTTGACCAGCGTGGACTTTCCGGCTCCGTTGTCGCCGACCAGGGCGACCACCTCACCGGCGTGGACCTCAAGCTCTACGTCGGTGAGCGCCTGAACGGCACCGAACCGCTTGGAGACCCCGCGCAACGCCAGCACGGGCGTAGCGGACACGTGAACCATCTCCTTCGCCGCCTGACCCGGCGGGAGGTTGTGCAGAAGGGTGGGAGGGGTGATCCGTCCGGCGCCCCGCGTAGCTTGCGGGGCTGATGTGGCGGGGCGCCGGAGGAACTCGGGGCGACCTGTCCCCGCACGGAGTCACGGGAGTCCGGCTCGGACTCCCGTGCCCCGCGGGGGACCCGGCGGCTTCTTAGTTGAGGCCGATCTTGTCGCAGGCGGCCTTGTACTTGCCCGTGCAGATCTCGTTGACGGTGTAGATGCCGTCCTTGATGACGGTGTCCTTGATGTTGTCCTTGGTCAGCGAGACGACCGGGACGAGGACGGAGGGGATGGCCTTGGTGGTCGGGCTGTCGACCTTGTCCTTGGCGATCGAGTCGAGCGACTTGCCCTGGGCAAGGGCGACGGCCATCTCGGCCGCGACTTCCGCCTCCTGCGGGTAGGGCTTGTAGACGCTCATGTACTGCTCACCGGTGACGATGCGCTGCACACCCGCGAGCTCGGCGTCCTGGCCGGTGACCGGGATGTCGGCGATGCCGGCGGCCTTCAGGGCGGTGATGATGCCGCCCGCCATGCCGTCGTTGGCGGAGTAGACGCCGACGATCTTGTCCTTGCCGAGGGCGGAGATGGCGCCCTCCATGTTGGAGTTGGCGTTCTCCGGCTTCCACTCCTTGGTGTCGTACTCGCGGCCGATCTTCACCTTGCCGTCGAGCACGGAGTGCGCGCCCTTCTTGAACTGGGCGGCGTTCGGGTCGGTGGAGGACCCGTTCATCATGACGATCTGGCCGTCCTTGGCCTTGTCGCCCAGGGCCTTCAGCAGGGCCTCACCCTGGGTCTTGCCGACGGTCTCGTTGTCGAACGAGGTGTAGGCGTCGATCGGGCCCTCGGCCAGGCGGTCGTAGGCGACGACGGGGATGTTTGCGTCCTTGGCCTTCTTCACCGAGCCGGCGATGGCCTTGGAGTCCACCGCGTCCACGATCAGCACGTCGACCTTGTTGGTCACCATCGTGTCGACCTGCTGGTTCTGCGTGCTGGCGTCCTGCTTGGCGTTGGCGTAGACGACCTCGCCCTTGCCGTTGGTGAGCTCCTTGACCTTCTCCTCGATGAGGGGGCGGTCGAACTTCTCGTAACGGGCGGTCGCGTTCTCGGGAAGGAGCAGGCCGACCTTGATGTCGTCGCCCTTCTTGGCGGACCCGGTGGAGTCGGCGTTGTCGCCCGACTCCTTGGCGCTGCCACAGGCAGCAAGCGAAACAGCCATCGCACCGGCGGCAATAGCGACAGCGGCGCGACGCATACGCGTGTTCACTTCAGAAACCTCCCTGACGAGGCCGCGACATTGCGGCCGAGGTGGCTGGAAGTCAACTCGGCCGCACGTGCGACGTCAAGAAGTAAATCCTTAACGAGATGGCAACGGTGCCATCCGTTCTCTAAGTGAAGGCAGGAGCCACCGCCTGCAGTGTGCCTGTAGCCGTCCCGTCCAAAAGGGTCGAATCGCCCATCTCGCTGAGGGCGAGGGCGAGCGCTCCGAGCACTTCAGCACGGCCGCCGAGGGCACCGGGGAGAACGGACAACTGGCGTGCCGCGCTGGGGATGGCGTAGCGGCCGACGGACTCCCGGATGGGCCCGAGCACCAGCTCACCGGCCTCGGCGAGATCACCGCCGAGGACCACGCGGCTCGGGTTCAGCAGGTTGCAGAGATTGGCCACTCCACTGCCGATGTGGCGGCCGACGTCGGCGATCACCCGACGGCAGCCCGGGTCTCCGTCCCGCGCGAGCCGCACGACGCCTTCCATGGTCAGGTCGGTGCCGTGACTGGACTGGAGGAGCGGGAGCACGTAGCGCGCGGCCGCGAAGGTCTCCAGGCAGCCGCGGTTTCCGCAACGGCAGACGGGGCCGGACTCGTCGAGTGTAATATGCCCGATTTCTCCTGCGGTGCCGCCGGGGCCGCGATAGATCTTGCCGTTGATCACCAGACCGGCGCCGACGCCGCTGGCAACCTTGATGTAGGCCAGGTCACGCACGCCCCGGCCGCTGCCCCAGACCATCTCGCCGAGGGCGCCGAGGTTGGCGTCGTTGTCCACGTGCACGGGGACGCCGAGGCGGCCGCGGAGCTCCTCGGCGGGCTTGGTGCCGGACCAGCCGGGGAGGATGGCCGTCGAGCCCAGAGTGCCGGATTCGACGTCGATGGGGCCCGGGACGCCGAGGCCGACGCCGGCGATCTTGGAACGGTCGACGCCGGTGGCTTCGATCAGGCGCGTGACCAGCTGTTCCGCGCGGTCGAAGCCCTGGGTGGACGAGGCGTCGACGTCGAGGGGCTCGGACTCCTCCGCCAGGACCTGGTGGGCGAGGTTGCCGACCGCGACGCGGAGGTGGGTGTGGCCGAAGTCGACGCCGATGACGATGCCGGCGTCGCCGCTCAGGGACACACTGCGGGCCCGGCGGCCGCCGGCGGAGGTCGGTGTGACCTCGACGGTGCCGCCCTCCTTCAACTCCCGGACGATGTTGGAGACCGTCGCCGCGGACAGGCCTGTCGTCCGCGCGATCTCGGCTTGGGTGAGGGAACCCGCCAGGCGCACGGCTCGTACGACCCGCTCCAGGTTGGCTCGGTGCAGCGATGACTGCGACCCCGGAGTCTCCACGACGACCTCCTGCGCACGGGGCCGCTTCGATGAGACCCCGTCTATGTCCAACTAGTGAACTCTAAGCTGAGCCGTTCGGGTTGCCTCCCGTCAAGAGGTTGAACTGATTCCGCGGTGTGTGCGGGTCGTCGCGGAGCGCTATGTGGGGGTACGCGCTTTCTGCCTGGAGGGCCTGCGGGGCCTGCGGCTGTTCGGGGGGTGCGCGCCTTCGCCTGACGCCGGGTGGTGGGTCGGGGTCGCGCCGGGGAGGTGTCCGTCCTCGGAACGGCGCGATGGGGTCGCGTACCGACTGACTGTCCGTTGACGCGCCAACCGCTGCGGGCGGACACCCCCGACACGTCCCCTTCTCGCCGTGCGCGGGTGCGGGCCGCCCCCGCTGCGGGCATGCGTGCCGCTGGAGGCGATGGGGGTTCCCCTGCTCGAGCGAAGCCGAGAGCTTGGGGGAGGATGGGCGCTGGGGGTCCCCCCTGCTCGGAGAGCTTGGGGGAGGCACCCCGCTGCGCCGGGCTGCGGACCCACCCGGCGGTTGTGGTACCGGCCCTGGCTACTTCAGCGCCCCCGCGGTAAGCCCCTGCACCACCTGCCGCTGGAAGACGATGTACGCCGCAAGCACCGGCAGCATCGCCATGACGAGCCCCGCGAACAGGCCCGACCAGTCGCCCTTGTACCCCTGGCTGACCGCCAGCTGCACCAGGCCCTGCGTGAGGACCCGCTTGTCCGGGTCGGTGTTGAGGACCGTCGGCAGCATGTACTGGTTCCACTGGCCCAGGAAGTTGAAGATGCCGACGCTGATCAGGCCCGGCTTGGCCATGGGGAGCATGATCTGGAAGAACGTGCGGCTGTGTGAGGCCCCGTCCACGAACGCCGCCTCGGCGATCGACGTCGGCAGCGTGCGGAAGAACGCCGTCAGGAAGAACACCGTGAACGGCAGCGAGTAGGCGATGTAGACCAGGATCAGGCCGTGGATGGTGTTCAGCAGGCCCATGTTGTTCACGACGTAGAACAGCGGGACCAGCGCGAGCATGATCGGGAAGCTCATGCCGCCGATGAACAGGTAGTAGATGAAACGGTTGCCCGGGAAGTCGAAGCGGGCCAGGACGTAGGCCGCCATCGAGCCGAGGACCAGGGTGCCGACGAGTGAGCCGCCCACCACGAGGACCGTGTTGAGGAAGTAGTCGCTCATGTTGGCCTGGGTCCATGCCCGCGACCAGTTGTCGAAGTGCAGGGAGTCCGGCAGCGACCAGGGGGAGCTGAAGATCGAGCGGTCGTCCTTGAAGGACGTCATGACCGCCCACAGCAGCGGCATGACCACCATGAACGCCCAGATGACCAGGACACCGTGGGAGAAGACGTTGAGGACCGTGCCCTCTTTCTTCTCCTTCACGGGCGGCGGCGGCTCGATGTCCGTCTTGGTGATCGGGGCCCCGGACTCGGCCGGGAGCGGCGCGGGGGTTTCGGTCGTCTTCATCGGTCAGTACTCCAGCCGCTCGCGACGGCCCAGCCGCATCACCACGGCGGCGAAGGCCAGCGTGACGACGAGCAGGGCGACACCGATGGTGGTGGCGTAGGCGGCCTGCCCGTCACGGAACGCCTTCTGGTACACGTACAGGACCATGACGGTGGTCGAGTAGTCGGGACCGCCCGGCCCGGTCGTCATGATCTGCACGACCGCGAACGACTCGGCGCCCAGGGCGAGGATGCCCATGTAGACCCAGCCGGACTGCACCGTGTCCCACAGGAGGGGCAGGGTGATCCGGAAGAACGTGGTGAAGCGGTTGGCACCGTCCAGCAGGGCCGCCTCGTACATGTCCGCGGGGATGGAGGCCATGCCCGCGGAGAACAGGACCACGAAGAAGCCCACCGTGGACCAGACGAGGACCGCCATCACCGCCCAGAGGGCCAGGTCGGGATCGCCGAGCCACAGGGGCTGGACGCCGTCCAGGCCGATGCCGCGCAGCAGCGAGTTGATCGCGCCGCTGTCCGGGTTGTACGCGAACGCGAACAGCAGTGCGACGATGGCGATCGAGAGGACCTGCGGGAAGAAGTAGACGATCTTGTAGAAGGAGGAGCCGCGGACGCCGGTGATGACCGGGCCGTTCTTTCTCTTTCTGCCGCCCACATTGATCATGAAGGCGAAGAACAGCGCGAGGCCGATCGTCACCACCGGCAGCAGGAGGGCGAACAGCAGGCTGTGCTGCAACGACTTCCAGAAGATGTCGTCGTCGAGCATCCGGTCGTAGTTGTCGAATCCGACCATCTTGAATTCGGGGCTCAGGCCGGTCCAGTCCGTGAACGAGTAATAGATGGACTGGATGAACGGCCAGACCACGAAAAGCGCGTACAGGCCGAGGGGCAACGCCAGGAAGCCCACGATGAACCGGTACTTGCCGTGCTGCATCGCCACTCCGGTGCCGTGTGCGGAATTTGGGTTTTCCGGTGCCGTTACTGGTGCTTGTAGTGCTTGATGGAGTCGTCCTTGGCGGTCTCGTCGGCGAAGGCCTGGATCTTCTTGATGGCCTCGGCCGGAGTCAGGCGGCCTGCCATCATCTCGCCCAGGCCGGAGACGCCGATCTTCTCCTTCTGCAACTGCACGTACCAGTCCTGGAGACGGGGGTTCACCACGTTCTCGCCGGCCTTGTCCAGCGCCGCGACGCCGGATTTCAGACCGGGGGTGAGGGTGATTCCGTCGGTGCCGCCGTTGTACGCGGTCAGCGACTTCACCTTGCCGGTGAAGTTCTTCGAGGATGCCTCGCTGAGCATGATGCGCAGCTGCTCCATGCCGCCGGCGGCGTTCTTCGCCTTGGCCGGGACGATGAAGGGCTCGCCGCCGGAGGCCCAGATGGTGCCGAAGGGCATCTTGTCGGAGGAGTCGAGGCCGGTGGGCGCGGAGACGGCCAGATCGAAGTCCTCGGGGATGACGTTGGCCGACTCGTTCTCCACCCAGGAGCCGTTCGGGATGAACAGTGCCTTGCCCTCGGCCCAGGCGGTCTGCGACTGGATGTGGTCCAGACCCGGGGTGCCCTTGAGGACGTAGCCCTTCTTGTAGAGCTCGTAGTACGCCTCGAAGCAGGCCTTGACGGCCGGGTGCCTCCAGGCGTTCGGCTCCAGGTTGTCGATCGCGTCGAGGACCTCGCGGCCGCCGACCTTGCCGATCATCGGGTAGAGCGAGAAGGGGAGGTAGTACGGGTATTTGCCCGCGTACGTCCAGCCCGCCATGCCCTTCTTCTTGGCCTTCGCACAGACGGCGAGCATCTGGTCCCAGGTCTCGGGATAGGTGGCGTCGAGCGAGTCCAGTGCCTTCTGCGAGTACCAGACGCCGTACACCGTGTAGGCGTAGTACATGATCCAGACCGGGTCGCCGTCGAGCTGGCCCATCTCCACGATGCCGGGGCGCAGCGTGTCACGGACCTTCTTGGCCGGGTCGTCGTAGGAGGGCGCGTCCAGCAGCGGGGTGAGGTCGGTGAGCTGGTTCTTGCCGGCCAGGACGCCCATGTCCATCTGCTCGGCGCCGGAGTTGTCGATGAGGTCCGGCGGGGTGCCCTGGTTGAAGCGGGGCTGGAGGGTGGACTGGATCTTCTGGGTGGCGGAGAACTTCACCGTGGCCTTGGGGAAGTTCTTCTCGTAGATCTTCACGGCGTCCTCGGCGTACTCCTTGCCGAAACCGCCGTCGAACAGGACGAATTCCATGCCGGCCGTGTCGTTGACGGCCAGCGGGTTCTTCGCGGTCTTCTTGCCGGCCTTGGCCTTGTCACCGGTGTCGTCGCCGCCGCTGGAGGCGCAGGCGGACAGGAAACTCATGGTGGGGACGGTGATCAGCCCGAGCGCGGCGGACCTTTTGATCAGATCACGGCGGCCGACACCCTCGGTGCCGTGGTTCTCGGCGGAAGTGGATCCCATGCTCAAGTCCTCGCCTTCTCCAGGACTCAGGCGGTGAACCGGATCCTTCCCGGCACCGCGATCGGGTCAAGCTGGGTCGTGCAGGAAAGTGCGGGTGGTGACGTGCGGATCGTGTGAAGCGTGCGACAGGTATAGTCCACTTCCCGCCGACGGATCAAGATCGAACACAGGGTTGGCCGTGGGTCTTATCCGAGTTGAGACCTGGCGGAAAGTCGGGGGCTGCGTCTGCTCCTCGGCGGAAATATCCCGGCCATCACCCCTGAACGCCACAAGCAACACCCTTGACACTCCCGGGCATTTGGGCAACCACTGATCTTTGCGCGTCGAAGCTGACAACGTTGTCCACTGCGCAGGGAGGGTACCCGTAGATGCTGCGGAAAGCTCGGCACAAATGGGGTTCGGCGGTCGTGTCGGCGACCGCCTTCGCTTTCGACATGGGTCCGCGCCCGTCGCCCTGGGGCACGGGCGGCGATGCCGCGCCCGTGTCGATCCCCCGGGACGACGAGGTGCCGACGCCTCGCGCGGACGTGCTGGAGGGCGACGGTGCCCTGTTCGAGGACGCGTCGGCGACGGACGCCGCGGTGACGTCCGTGGACCTGCCGGTCCCGAAGGACGCCGGGGCGGTCGAGTACCCGCTGACGTCGTCGGCGGACCGGCGAAGGCACCGGCCCGGTGGACGCCCCAGGGCTCCTCCGACGGCACGGCCTGGCAGACGCTGGACCGGCGCTCCGGGCAGTCCTCCGTCTGGGACCGGCAGCCCCGCGCGTTCACCGTGAGATCGCCGGGTACGTACGAGAGGTGCCGCCTGGTCCTCGACGTGAGGACACGTCGACAATGTTCCAACTGCTGTTCCGTGCAACCGAGTTGGGGGTTCGATGCCGCTTCCCGTGCCGCCCGTCCTGCCCGAGGGTGTCGACCCGGCCTGGCTGCCGCCCGCCGCCTTCCGGGCGGTCGGCAGCCGCAGGACGCTGATCCGCGGATCGGGTCCCCTGGTGGAGACGGTGCACGGGGAGGTGGCCCAGGCCTGCCGGCGGTTCGGGGGCCGGGTCGTGCGGGACGCCGTAGCGGACGGCTCGTACGACCTGGTCCTCGACCTCGGTGCCCAGGGACCGGAACTCCTCGGCGAGGAGGGTTTCACCTGCGCGCGGGAGGGCGGCACGACAACCGTCACCGCCCGGGGCGGACGCGGACTGCTGTACGGGCTGTTCCATGTCGTACGCCTCGGCGAAACGGCCTTCACCGGCGGACGGGCCGGGGAGACACACCGTCCCGCGCTCCCCCTGCGCATGCTCGACCACTGGGACAACGTGGCCGTGCACCCGGTCATGGGCCAGGTGGAGCGCGGGTACGCGGGCGGCTCGCTGTTCTGGCGGGACGGGAGGGCGCGGGGCGAACTCGACCGGGTGCGGGCGTACGGCAGGCTGCTGGCGGCGTGCGGGATCAACGCCGTCTCCGTGAACAACGTCAATGTGCACGCGGCCGAGGCGCGCCTGCTGACCGACCGCATCGGTGAAGTGGCCGACATCGCCGGGGCGTTGCGGCCCTACGGCATCCGCACCCACCTGTCGGTCTCCTTCGCCGCGCCGATCACGCTGGGCGGGCTGTCCACCGCCGATCCGCTGGACGGAGCGGTGCGCGGCTGGTGGGCCGAGGCGACGCGCCGGGTGTACGAGGCGATACCCGACTTCGGCGGGTACGTGGTGAAGGCGGACTCGGAGGGGCAGCCGGGGCCGTTCGCGTACGGCCGCAGTCACGCCGAGGGCGCGAACCTGCTGGCGGCGGCCCTGGAGCCGTTCGGCGGCACGGTGCACTGGCGGGCGTTCGTCTACGACCACCGGCAGGACTGGCGGGACCGCACGACCGACCGGGCCCGGGCCGCGTACGACCATTTCGTGCCGCTGGACGGGGAGTTCGCCGGCAACGCCGTGCTCCAGGTGAAGCACGGACCGATGGACTTCCAGGTGCGTGAACCGGTCTCGCCGCTGATCGGTGCGATGCCACGGACCCGGCTGGCGGTGGAGTTGCAGGCCACCCAGGAGTACACCGGGCAGCAGCGGCATGTGTGCTGGCTGGGTCCGATGTGGAGTGAGGTCCTGCGGTTCCGGCCGGAACCGGGCCGGACGGCAGGCGAGTTGGCGCGGGGCGGGCTCGTCGCGGTGTCGAACGCCGGTGACGACCCGTTCTGGACGGGGCATCCGCTGGCGCAGGCCAACCTGTACACCTTCGGGCGGCTGGCCTGGCGGCCGGACGCCGAGCCGCGCGCGGTGCTCGACGAGTGGATCGGGCTCAGCTTCCCGGAGGCCTCCCCGCGGTTGGCCGACGGGCTGCACGCCGTGCTCGACGGCTCCTGGCGGACGTACGAGAAGTACACCGCTCCCCTGGGCGTGGGATTCATGGTGCAGCCGGGGCACCACTACGGGCCGAGCGTGGACGGGTACGAGTACAGCCCGTGGGGGACCTACCACTTCGCCGACCGGGACGGGATCGGCGTCGACCGCACCGTGAAGAGCGGTACGGGCTTCGCCGGGCAGTACGGCGAACCGTGGGCCGGGCTCTACGCATCGCCGGACACCTGCCCGGACGAGCTGCTGCTGTTCTTCCACCACGTGCCGTACGGGCATGTGCTGAAGAGCGGGAAGACCGTCATCCAGCACATCTACGACACGCACTTCGAGGGTGTCGAGGAGGTCGAGGAGGCCCGGTCGGTGTGGGCGTCCCTGGCCGGGCTGGTGGACCCGGCGTGCCACGCGCGGGTGGCGGAGCGCTACGAGGAGCAGCTCCGCGGTGCCCGCGAGTGGCGCGACCAGGTCAACAGCTACTTCTTCCGCAAGTCCGGGGTGCCGGACGGGCGGGGGCGGCGGATTCATCTTTGATCTTGCGCAGTGCTCCGCCCTTCAGTGCAGAGGTGAAATTCTTCCTCGGCTTCCCGACGCGGAGCGCCGGGCATCACTGCGGAGCAAAGGTGTCCGCCCCCACAGGAACCGGCACGTGCGCGCAGCGCTCCTTGCGCAGCAGCTGGGCGGAAACGCCCTGAGGGAGTTGACCAGCTCGGAGAGCTCCATGGCGTCGGTGTCTTGGTGACGAACACCAAGTAGACGTACAGGTTGTAGACCACATGACGGCCAGTGCGCACATCAGGATTCGGATTCCAGCGAGGCGACCAGAGCCAGCACCGTGGTGGTCGAACACTTGCACATCACGAACATGGTCAAGTCCGCCCGGGGCACCATCGAACAACCGGGGAAGAACGTCGCACAGAAGGCTGGAACTCAACCGCTCCATCAGCCAGGAGGCATGTGGGCCGCACGGTCACGATGCTGACGTACAAACTCGCCCAGCGCGGCGGGACCCTCGTCAAGGTTCCCGCTCCCGGCACCTCCCAGCGCTGCTCGGCCTGCGGATACACCACGCCGGGTAGCCGGGAAGACCAGGCCACGTTCGTCTGCAAGAACGCGGACTGCGGGTGGTCGGGCAATGCCGACCACAACGCCGCCCGAAACGTCTTGCATCTGTTTCGGATGGGCCTCGCGCTCGTCCCGGCTGCCGGGAGGGCAGTCGTCAGGCGCACACGTGGCGTCAAACCCACCACCGCAAGGTAGGCAGGAATCTCCCTGCTTCAGCCGGGAGAGCACTTCAATGAAGGATCGCCACGCCCAAGGGGTCGAGGACCAGGGTTTCGCCCTGGTCCAGCCGCTTGCCGGTGAGCAGGTCGGTGGCGGTGGTGTGGGCGGTGAGGCGGGCCGGTTCGGGGGCGTGGTTGAGGAGGAAGAGCAGGCGGGTGCCGTCGGGGGCGACACGGGTCGCCGTCTCGACCGCCGGGTGGCCGGCGTAGGGGCCGAGCAGGTCGTGGCGGGTCAGGATCCTGCGGACGACCTCGTCGACGCCCCGCTGGTCGAGGGCGGTGGCGACGTACCAGCCCTCGCCGTCGCCGTACGGGTTGCGCAGGACCGCGGGGGTGCCCGCGTAGAAGTCGGTGCCGTAGGTGGCGATCGGTTCCGCGCCGCGCGTCCGCACGATCTCGAAGACGAGTCGGGCCTCGGTACCCAGCTCGGGGACGGGCTGGGTGAACTCCGGCGGGCGGGCGTCCCATTCGTCGACGCGGATGCCCATGAGGGGTGCGAGCGGCCCGGGGACGTCGGTGGGGAACGCGCGGTCGTGCTCGTCGACGCGGCCGGAGAGGAAGGTGGCCAGGACCGTGCCGCCGCGTGCGGCGACGGCTTCGAGGCGGGCGGCGAGGTCGCCCTTGACCATGTGGAGGGCGGGGGCGAGGACCACGTCGCAGGGAGTGAGGTCGGCGGTCTGCGGGATCACGTCCACGTCGGCGCCCGCCTCCCGGGCGGCCCGGTAGTAGGCGTGGACCACGTCCGGGTACTTCACCAGCCGGGACGGGCCGTCGGAGATCTCCAGGGCCCACCAGCTGTCCCAGTCGAAGAGCAGAGCGGTGCGGGCGGGGGTGCGGGCGTCGAGCGTCCGGCCGCCCAGGGCCTCCAACTCGCCTCCGAGGGCGGCGACTTCGCGGAAGACGCGGGTGTCGTCGCGGCCCGCGTGGCCGATGACGGCCCCGTGGTACTTCTCGCAGGCGCCCCGGGAGGCGCGCATCTGGAAGTAGAGGGCGGCGTCCGCGCCGTGGGCGATCGCCTGGAAGGTGGCGAGGCGGAGTTCGCCGGGCCGCCGGAGCGGGTTGACGTCACGGCAGGCCGTCGTGGACGGGGTCTGCTCCATCAGCCAGAAGGGGGCGCCGTTCTTCAGGCCGCGCATCAGGTCGTGGGCGAGGGCGGGCCGGGTCGGCGGCGCGTCGAGGGCCGGGTAGTTGTCCCAGGATGCGAAGTCCAGGTGGGGCGCCCAGCGGTGGTAGTCGAGGGGGCGAAAGGTGCCCATGAAGTTGGTGGTGACGGGCGTGTCAGGGTCGTGGGCGCGGATCACCTCCTTCTCGGCCAGGAAGCAGCCGAGGAGGGCGTCGGTGGTGAAGCGGAACCAGTCGAGCGTGATGCCCTGGAAGGCGGTGTGGTCGGGGCCGCGCCAGTGCTCGGTGAGGGCGTTCGGCGGCTCGATCTGGTCCCAGTCGGTGTAGCGGTGCGACCAGAAGGTGGTCCACCAGGCGTCGTTGAGGGCGTCGAGGGTGCCGTGCCGGTCCCGGAGCCACTGCCGGAACGCCTCGGCGCACAGGTCGCAGTAGCAGGCGCCGCCGTACTCGTTGTTGATGTGCCAGGCGAGCAGGGCCGGGTGGTGCGCGTAGCGTTCGGCGAGACGGGAGGCCAGCGCGGTGGCGTGTTCGCGGTACGCCGGTGAGCTGGGGCAGAAGTTGTGGCGCTGGCCGTAGCGGTGGCGGCGGCCCTCGAAGTCGGTGCGGTTGACCTCGGGGTGCTGCTTCGCGAGCCAGGGCGGGAGGGCGGCGGTGCCGGTGGCCAGGCAGACCCGGCGCCCCTCGGCGGCGGCCCGGTCCAGGACGCGGTCCAGGATCGTGAAGTCGTAGGTGTCGGGGGCCGGCTGGGTGAGGGACCAGGTGAAGACGCCGACGGTGAGGGTGTCGATCCCGGCCCGGGTGAACAGCCGGTGGTCCTCGTCCCAGACCTCCTGGGGCCACTGCTCGGGGCTGTAGTCGCCGCCGTAGCGGATCTTGTGCGTCATGTGGTGAAGTCCTTCCGCGTCTCGGCGATCACCGGGCGGCTTCCGTGCAGCAGGGACAGCAGCAGCGGGGCGGCCAGCAGGGCGGCCACGGCCTCGGTCAGCAGGCTCGCCGACGCGGCCGTCAGGACCAGCAGGGAGGCGACGGCGAGGGTGGCGCGGCCGTGCCGGAACAGGAAGTACGCGGCGAGGCGGGCGGTGTCCCGTGTGCGGAAGGCGAACAGCGAGGTCAGGACGAGGGCGTGCGCGCCCCACAGGAGGCAGCCGGCGCCGATCGCCGCGAGCAGCAGGGCCCACCAGCCGGGCAGGCCGGTGGCGGAGAAGTGGGTGAGGGTGAAGGCGATGACCGTCAGCCAGGCCAGCAGGGGGGCCCAGACCTTCAGTGCCGGTACGGCGTTGAGCCGCAGGCCGCGCAGGTAGGTGTGGGCCGGGTGCAGCTCGGTGAGGTCGCGGCTGCGGTGGTGGAGGGCGTAGAGCGCGGCGGACAGGGCGGGCCCGAGGGGCAGCAGGCACGGGGCCGCGAGGGGGAGGTTCGCCGGGTCGGGGCCGAGCAGCAGCAGTGCGGCCAGCCCCGGGGAGGCGGTGAGGAGGAGCAGCGCCTCGACGGTCAGCAGGGTGTGGATGAGGGCGCAGGCGCTGGAGAGGGTTCCGGTGCCGAAGCCGGAGGCGCGTACGGTGCTCATGCCGCGGCCCCACGGCCGGGCCGGTGCCTTACGTCCCGTCGGGGCGGGCCGGGGACGCGGATCACCCGTTCTCCTTCCTGAACCGCTCGTACGCCTTGTTGTGCAGGTCGACGAGCCGCTGCATGTTCTTCGACTTCAGCTCGGCGAGGTAGGCGTCCCACTGGGACAGCGGGCGCTTGCCGAGGACGAACTGCAGGGTGTTCTGGATGACGGTGTCCTTGAGCGGGGTGTCCCAGAGGGTCGCCTGCTCCTGCTCGAAGGACTGAAGGGGATGGGCCGGGGCGACGGGGAGCTGCCGGCGCTGGGCCATGGTGGCCTGGAACTTCTTCTCGTCCGGGCTGAACATGGAGGAGACGAGTTCCCAGCTGCCGCCGTAGGCGAAGACGCCGTTGTAGAAGCCGTAGTCCTTCTGCATGTCCTTCGGGGCGTCCGGGTCGGAACCCATGAGACTGATGCCGGGCTTCAGCTCGTACCGGCTTCCGGAGCGGGTGTACGTGACGCCCTCGACACCCCAGCGGGCCAGCCGCTGGCCCTCGTCCGAGTACCAGAGCCAGTCCACGAACTGCATCATGGCGACGAAGCTGTCGCTCTTCAGCGCCTTGCTGGAGATCATCACGCCGTTCTCCAGCCGGCTGCCGCCCAGCACCACGGGGCCGGCGGGGCCGAGCGGCACCGGAACCATCTCGATCTTCGCGCCCTCGACCTGCTTCTCAAGGTTGTACCGGTAGTCCTGAACCAGGACCTGGGGGTTGGCGCTCATCGCGTAGGACTTCTCGGCGAGCAGCTTCTGCAGCGCCTGGTCGTCGGTCTGGCTGAAGCTCTCGGGGTCCATGAGCTTCTCGGCGACCAGCTTCCGCAGGTACTCGACCATCTGGCGGTAGCCGTCCTGGGCGCCCGTGAAAACGAACTGCTGCGCCTTGTCGTCGAAGCTGATGTTGTCGTACCCCCATCCGGCCCTGACGCCGAAGGCCTGGCCGAGATAGAGGAACAGGGCGCCGCAGGGGAACGGGGTGTTGGTGCTCCAGCGGTCGGAGAAGGGGTACTTGCCGGGATACTCCTCCTTGAGCGCCTTGAGGACGTCGTACACCTCGTCCCAGGTGGTGGGGAGGGCCAGGCCGTGCTTGTCGAGGACGTCCGTGCGGAAGGACAGCGAGTAGCCGGACTTGACCTTCTCGTGCAGGCCGGGCAGCAGGTAGTACCTGCCGTCGGACTGGCGGATGGAGTCGAGCTCGGGCTCCAGCTTCCACTTGCGCACCTTGTCGCGGAAGTTGGGCATCAGCTTGACGTAGTCGCTGACCGGGAGGACGGCGCCCGAGGAGACGAAGGCGACCTCGGAGGGGTGGTACGTCTTCGGGATGAGGAAGGGGGCGTCCCCGGCCCCGATGAGGACGCTGCGCTTCTTCTCGTAGTCGGCGAGCGGGACGTCGATCGGCTTGAGGGTCACCCCGGTGCGCTTGCTGAGCTCTTTCCAGAACAGCCAGCCGTCCTTCATGGGGTAGACCGGGTTGTTGTTGTGCAGCACCGAGAAGGACAGGGGCTTGGCCGCCTTGAACTGCTGTCCCGCCCGGTAGTTCTTCATGGCGCCGTCCTGCTTCTTCGACAGGTCCTTGCCGTCCCCGCCGTCGTCTCCGCTGCCGCAGCCGGTGACCGTGGCGAGGCCGATGAATCCGGCGGCGGCGAGGATCTGGCGCCGCGAGAGCTGTCCTGCGTTCTGCACGGAGACTCCTTTGTTCCGTATGCGAGTTGTTCCGTAGGCGAGCCGGGTGGGCGGCGTCAGCCCTTGACCGCGCCGAGCATCACGCCCGAGACGAAGTAGCGCTGGACGAACGGGTACACGCAGAGGATCGGCAGGGCGGTCAGCACGATGGTCACCGACTGGATGTTCGCGCCGACCTGGCTGAGCTGCTCGGTGCCGGCGCCCGCGTTGCCGCCGCCGGTGGCGCCCTGGATGAGGTTGCGGAGGTAGACGGTGACCGGCATCAGATCGGTCCGGTCCATGTAGAGGAAGGCGCTGAACCAGGAGTTCCAGAAGGACACCGAGTAGAAGAGCACCATCGTCGCCACGACCGCCTTGGACAGCGGCAGCACGATCCTGAGGAGGATGCCGTAGGTGCTCAGGCCGTCGATCTGGGCGGCCTCCTCCAGGTCGGTCGGCAGGTTCTCGAAGAAGGCCTTCATCACCAGCAGGTTGAAGACGCTGATCGCGTTCGGCAGCGCGATCGCCCAGACGCTGTTCTTCAGCCCGAGGTTGGTGACCAGGAGGTAGTTCGGGATCAGACCGCCGGTGAAGAACATGGTGAACACGGCGATCCCGACGAGCACGCCGCGGCCCTTGAGGTGCTTCTTGGACAGCACGTAGGCGTAACACGTCGTCAGGACCATGGCCACGACCGTCGCCACGACCGTGTACAGCACGGTGTTGCCGTAGTTCCGCCAGAACATCGAATCCTGGAACACGATCTCGTACGTGGTGAGGTTGAACCCCTTCGGCAGCAGGGTCACCTCACCGGCACGGATCTGCCGCTCCCCGCTGAAGGACCGCGCGAGGATGTTGGTGAAGGGATACAGGGTCACCAGCACGACCAGGGTGAGGATCACCCCGTTGACGCCCTGGAAGACCCGGTAGGAGCGGCTCGGCTTCACCACAGGCTCGTCCCCACCGTGCGACGCGAGAGCTGGTTGGCGGAGACGATGAGGACCAGGCCGATGATCGCCTCGAACAGTCCGATGGCGGCGGCGTAACTGAAGCTGTTGGACTCCACACCGGACCGGTAGACGTAGGTCGAGATCACGTCGGCGGTCGGATACGTCAGCGGGTTGTACAGCAGCAGGACCTTCTCGAATCCGACCGCCATGAACGTGCCGATGTTGAGGATCAGCAGCGTGACCATGGTGGGCCGGATGCCGGGCAGGGTGACGTGCCAGATCTGCTGCCAGCGGTTGGCGCCGTCGATCCGCGCCGCCTCGTACAGGTCCTCGTCGATGGTGGTGAGCGCGGCGAGGTAGAGGATCGTGCCCCAGCCGGCGGTCTGCCAGATCTCCGAGCCGACGTAGATCGTGCGGAACCATTCGGGTTCCTGGATGAAGCGGATCGGTTCGTGGCCCAGCCAGCCGATGACGTGGTTGACGGGCCCGTCACTGGCCAGCATCTGCATCGTGATGCCCGCGACGATCACGATCGACAGGAAGTGCGGAAGGTACGACACCGACTGCACGAACCGCTTCAGGGAGCGCCGGCGCACCTCGTTGAGCAGCAACGCCAGCACGATCGGGACCGGGAAGCAGAACAGCAGCGTGAGCCCGCCGATCCACAGGGTGTTGCGGAACACCTGCCAGAAGGTGGGGTCGTTGAGGAACATCTGCACATAGCGCAGCCCCACCCACTCCTCGCCGAAGATCGACCTTCCGGGCTCGAAGCGCCGGAAGGCGATCACGTTGCCGATCATCGGCAGATAGCGGAAGACCAGGAAGAACAGCAGCGGCAGGATCGCCAGGGAGTACAACTGCCAGTCGCGGCGCAGCGCCCGCCGCCAGCCGGTCCGGGCGGGCACCCGTCTGCCGCGGCGGGGCGCGGCCCGGGCCGGAGGCGGGTCCTCGGTGCCCGGCGGGGCCGATGTGGTGGACGTGCTCATTGCTCGGGCCTCCCGTGGGCATGGGACGCGGAACCGAAACTTTCGAGCTTCTACCGGTAACTTCGCGGCAACTTATGGGCAGAAGAAAGCGCTGTCAATGGGTACCGCGCGGTCGGGTGGGACGCCTGGGGCGCGTTGGAACGCCGTCGAAGCTGGGTAGACCCCAGGGGCCGACCGACCCTTCCGCGTCGCAAGTTTCTGGACGACCACCGACTCCTGCGAGGTGCCGCCGTGCCCGCGTTCGACCTGCCCCTGACGGAACTGGAGCGCCACCGCCCGGACATCGAGGAGCCCGCCGACTTCGACGCGTTCTGGACGAGCACGCTGAAGGAGGCGGGGCAGACGGACCCTCTGGTGTCGGTGCGGCCGGTGGAGACGGGACTGCGGCTGACGCGGACCTGGGACGTGACCTTCCGGGGCTTCGCGGGCGACCCGGTGCGGGCGTGGTTCAGCCGGCCCGCCGGGGCCGGCGAACTCCTGCCGGCCGTCGTCGAGTTCGCCGGGTACGGGCGCGGCCGGGGGCTCCCCCACGAACGCCTCACCTGGGTCAACGCCGGGTACGCGCATCTGCTCATGGACAACCGCGGCCAGGGCGACCAGTACGGGTGCGGTGGTGACACGCCCGATCCCCACGCGCTCGCGCCGGGCGGGCCCGGGCCGGCGGTGCGCGGGCTGCTCGCCGCCGCGGACTACCACTACCGGCGCCTGATCACGGACGCGGTGCGCGCGGTCGCGGCGGTGCGGGGGCTGCCCGGTGTCGATCCGGCGCGGGCCGTGGCGGTCGGCAACAGCCAGGGCGCAGGGCTGGCCCTGGCGGTGGCGGGGCTCGTCCCGGACCTGGCCGCCGTGCTGGTCACCGCCCCGTTCCTGTGCGGAATCCGCCGCGCCCTCGACCTCACCGACGCGGGCCCGTACGGCGAGATCGCCGCGTACCTGTCGGTCCACCGGGGCGCCGAGCACGCCGTGTACCGCACCCTGTCCTACGTCGAGGGCGTCTCCTTCGCCCGCCGCGCGCAGGCTCCGGCTCATTTCGGGGTGGGACTGCGGGACACGGTGTGCCCGCCGAGCGGGACGTACGCCGCCTTCAACCGCTATGCCGAGCTGACGGGGACGGAGCCGCGCAAGGAGATCCACGCGTATCCGTTCAACGGGCACGAGGGGGGTGACGCGGTGCAGGTGCGGCGCCAACTGGGGTGGCTGGAAACGGTGTTGGACGACCGGCGCGAATGATCGTGAGCAGCGGGTGACGGCTGGGGTGCGTTGCCCCGTGGTGAGCCGGAGCCGGGCGACCGGGCTCGCTCAAGCGGGCGGGAGACGACACCGGTCCAGCCGGCAGACGCCGATGGCGCAGCCCGGAGGCTGCGCCACCCCGCCGGCCCTGCCACGGCTCATCCCGTGATCGGGGACTCCGCCGTGCAGCCGCCGGCGGTCACCAGGCCGTCGGCGCTCTGCTCCTCGAGCACCTTGCCCTTGTGGATGATCTTGCAGGTGACCTGGGCCCCCTCAGGGTCCGCGGCGACCGGCATGACCGCCGCGGGCATGATGCCGCGCAGCGTGACCGTCTTCTTCCAGGGCAGCTTGGGCTTCGACACCGACTCGATCTTCGGTTCCATGGCCTTGCCACCGCCGCCGTGGAATTCGATCGAGTCGATGTTCTTCCCCGTGACCTCGTAGGTGACCTCGTACGTCTCGTCCACGGCCTTGTCGACCTGGTCGACCGCCTCTGAGCAGGCGGTGAGGCCGAACGCGAGACCGGTGACGGCGACGGCGCAGACGGCTGCGCGGATGGTGCGGTTCAAAGGATCCCCCCGGATCATGATGGCCGAAGCCGCAGCCAACCTCAAAGGGAAAGTAAAGTCAACTTGCCCTGTGCGGCGACCTCTTGGCCGGACCGGGAGGCTGACACCTCGTCGCCCCGGCCTACTCCAGCACCTCTTCCCAGTGCAGGCATTCGGTGTAGTTGAAGTTCCACTTCAAGCAGTGCTGCGTCCGGACCACCGACTTCCGGTCCTTGAACTCGGTGATGATGCTGTCGCCGTCGACCCGGGAGACTCCGACCTTCTCGCTGAAGTCGATCTTCATCCGGTTCTCCAGAGCGAGGCTGGACAGTGCGTATTTGCCCTGCGCCTCCGGGTACCTGCGGAAGACCTCCTTGATCGCGTCGTGGAACTCGACGTCCTCACTCGGCATGCATGTCATGACAGCCTCCTGCTCTCCACGTGCCGGGCCGTGCGCTGAGGGGTCCTTTCGCCATGCCCGTCCGAGTCGCGCAGAGCGAAAGGACCCCTTGTCCGCAGTCTGCGAGCACCGCGACGCGAGCGCGCGCTGTTCTCACCCGAACGGGCTCGTGCGCCCTTCCGGTGGCCGCGAGGCGTTTACATCTGTGCCGCCTGGCGCTACCTTCCGCACCATGTGGGGTGGGAGCGCTCCCATCAGGGTGGACCGGAACCCGCCTTCGAGTCGCTCCCATCCCGCGCACCGGCGCACACACATCCGCAGGTCCGTACCCCCACGAACGGACGGTGCTGTCATGATCCTGACAAGCAAGCCGGGAGGATCCACGATGCCCCGCTCATCACTCCCCGCCCGGGCCAGAGCCTTCTTCCTCGTACTCCTCTCCCTCCTCGTCACCGTCCCGGCCATCGGCCTGGTCATGACGACCGGGGGCGAGGCGGAGGCGCACGGCACACCCATGAAGCCCGGCAGCCGCACGTTCCTGTGCTGGCAGGACGGGCTGACCGACACCGGCGAGATCAAGCCGGTGAACCCCGCGTGCCGGGGTGCGCAGCAGGTCAGCGGCACCACGCCGTTCTACAACTGGTTCTCGGTGCTGCGCTCGGACGGCGCCGGCCGCACCAAGGGCTTCGTACCGGACGGCGAGCTGTGCAGCGGCGGCAACACCAACTTCACCGGCTTCAACACGCCCAGCAAGGACTGGCCGCTCACCCACCTCACCTCGGGCGCGACGGTCGACTTCTCGTACAACGCCTGGGCGGCGCACCCGGGCTGGTTCTACGTCTACATCACCAAGGACGGCTTCGACCCGACGAAGACGCTCACCTGGAACGACATGGAGGAGCGGCCGTTCCTGAGCGTCGACCACCCGCCGCTGAACGGCTCCCCGGGCACGGTCGAGGCCAACTACTCCTGGAACGGCAAGCTCCCCGAGGGCAAGTCGGGCCGCCACATCATCTACATGGTCTGGCAGCGCTCCGACAGCCAGGAGACCTTCTACTCCTGCTCCGACGTCGTCTTCGACGGCGGCAACGGCGAGGTGACCGGCATCAAGGAGCCGGGCAACCCGACCGAGCCGGTGCCCGGCACCTGCACGGCCACCCGCAAGACCACGGGCACCTGGAACGGCGGCTACCAGTCCGAGGTGACCGTCACCAACACCGGTACGGTCCCGATGCTCGGCTGGATGGTCGACTGGAGGCTCCCAGCGGGCCAGAAGGTCGAGAGCCTGTGGAGCGGCAGCGCGACCTACAACGGCCAGGCGGTGATGGTCCACAACGCCAACTGGAACGGCTCGCTGGCCCCGGGCAAGAGCACGACATTCGGGTATGTCGTCTCCGGGCCGGGCGATGACAGCGCGAACAGCTTGCCCTGCCGGGTGGGCTGAGGCGCCGGAAGGGGCGGGTCCGGTGAACCGGGGAGTCCGGTGACCGGGCCCGCTGTCGCGATCACCGGGTCTCGGTGCCGTCGAACACCAGGGGCTGGACCGAATACGCGGTGATCTCGGTCTCCACGCCTGGTCGGGGAGCGCCACCTCGGTCTCCACGCCGGTCAGGGAGCGCCACCTCGGTCTCCACGCCGGTCAGGGAGCGCCACCTTGAGCGAGCGGCGTTTCGAGGGCTGACCGGCGATGTCCGAGGGCTGACCGGCGATGGCGGGGGTGTGACCGTGACTCGCCGGAGCCGTTGACCGAGCCGAGTCGGTCGTCCCATATGTCGCTGTTATCCAGGTGTGCGATTCTGTGTGTGGGTGCCCTGCCGCTCATGTGCGGCGTGGATCCGCCATGGGAGGCGCTACCCCGCGCCGCCGGTCCCGTGCCCGCGTCGTCGTCGCCTGAGTTCCGGGGACTCCCACCTGCCGGTGGCTGCGGCATGGACGGGAGGTGGATGCGGACATGCCCCATTACGGCGATGCCCGGGCCGCGGCCCCTGGTCTTCGGGCGCCGGGGAACGGGGGCACCGGCCCGCCCCGTCCCGCTCCGGAACCGGCCGCGCGAGCTCGGCTGCTGGCGTTCGCGGGCGTGGCGCTGGCGGTGGTGTACGTGCGCAGTGAGGACGGGGCGGAGCTCCGGCTGGTGGAGTCGGCCGGGGCAGAGTCCGGGCAGCGGTACCGGCTGCCGGGGCGGGTGGCGGTCCCGGCCGGATCCGCGGCCACGGGTGCGAACGCCTCCCCCGGACCGTCATCACCTGGCGCCTCCCACGGCTCCCCCGCCTCGGAACCTTCGGGCGAGGCCCGCATCGGGGGCGGTTGCCCCGCCGTGGCCGAGGCGTATCAGCGAGGGCGGGCCGTGTGGCTCGCGGGTGTGATGCCCGGGCGTGAGGAGGGCGCGGCCGCCGCCTCGCCGCTCGGGGCGTTGCCCCTGGGGGCTGCGGGCGGGTGGCTGGGGTGTCTCGTCGTGGTGGGAGAGGCCGGGGAGGGATTCGGGACCGAGCAGCGGGAGTTTCTGGAGTGGTACGCCGAGGCCGTCGCCGAACGGCTGCGGGGCGAGGCAGACCGGTCGGCGCCCTCGCCGCTGCTGGATTCGGCCCTGCGCGCCATGGGGGTCGGGTCCTTCGCCCTGTCGCCCGGCACCGGGCTGGTCGAGACGGACCCGGCGCTGCTCGAACTCGTCGGCATCCCCGAGGGCGGTTTCGACGGCAAGACCGACACGCTGCTCTCGTGCAGCGTCCCGGAGGACGTCCCCGCGCTGATGTCGGTCATCGAGCCGTCCGCGCAGACCCCCGGCCGGCGTGAGCTGGAGTTCCGTATCCGACGGCCCACCGGTGAACTGTGCTGGCTGCGGCTGAGCTGCCGGGTGTTGAAGGGGCCCGAAGGCGCTCCGAAGCGGGTGCTGGGCGTGGTGAGCGCGGCGCCCGTGCTGCGCCGCAGCGCCAGCGACGTCGCCCGGATCCAGTGGCTGACGGCCGCGCTCGACGACGCCACGACCGTCCGGGACGTCAGCCGTGTGGTGGTCGCCGCGCTCCGCGAGCCGCTGGGTGCCGACCGGGTGGCGCTCGCCGAGCTGGTGGAGGACCGGCTGGCGGTCACCGTGCTCGATCCGCCGGGTGCGGGGGCCTGGCCGGAGCTGTGGCGGCGCGAGTGGCGCTCGGAGTGGCCCGACGCCCCGGTCACCGCGCTGCCCACGCTCCAGGCGGCGCTACGGGACGGCCGGGTGAGCCTGTGGCCGGTCGGTTCGGTGCTGGAGCCGGGGCTGGCGGGCATCGGGCCCGGCGGCCTCGCGGTGCTGCCACTGCCGGCCAAGAACGGGGTGGCCGGGGTGTGCCTGGTCGGCTGGGACGCCCCGCACGAGTTCGCCCCCGAGGAGCGGGCTCTGCTGACCGCCACCGCGGGCCTGGTCGGGCAGGCCCTGAAGCGCGCGCACGCCTACGACGCCGAGCAGGAGCTCGCGACGATGCTCCAGCGCAGTCTGCTGCCGCGCCGGCTCCCCAAGCTGCCCGGTGGCACCGCCGTGGCCCGCTATCTGCCCGCCCGGCGCGGTCTCCAGGTGGGGGGCGACTGGTACGACGTGATCGCGCTGTCGGAGAGCAAGGTGGCGCTGGTCATCGGGGATGTGCAGGGGCACAGCGCCGGCGCCGCGACGATCATGGGCCAGATGCGTACGGCGGTCCGGGCCTACGCCGTGGAGGGGCATCCCCCGGACGTGGTCGTCGCGCACGCCAACCGGCTGCTCGTCGGCATGGAGACGGACCTGTTCGCCACCTGCTGCTATGTCGAACTGGACATGGAGGAGGGCAACGCGCTGTTCGTGCGGGCGGGGCATCTGGCCCCGCTGGTGCGGCATCCCGACGGCGGCACCGCGGAGATCGCCGTCGAGGGCGGGCTCCCGCTGGGCGTCCTCGCCGACGCGGAGTTCCCCCTCACCGCCCTCGCGCTCGCCCCGGGCACGGTCCTGGCGCTGGTCACGGACGGCCTGGTCGAGTCGGCGGATCTGCAGTTGGACGAGGGGATGCGGCTCGTACGCCAGGCGCTCGCGGCGGCCGATCCCGCCGACCCGGGGCGGATGGCCGACGAACTGCTCGGCGAGGCCGGGCGCCGTGAGGACGACGTGGCGGTGCTGCTGCTGCGCTACGACGGGATGCGGGTACGGCCCGTGCGGTCGGGCTGGGTGGTGTGGCGGCTGCCGGACGCGGTGATGCACGCACGCCGGTTCAGCGCGCGGACGCTGCGTTCGTGGGGCATCTCGGCCGAGGCCGACACCGTCCTGCTGGTGGTGTCGGAGCTGGTCACCAACGCGCTGGTGCACACGCAGGGCGCGGTGCGGGTGGAGCTGACCCTGGCGGCGGACCGGCTGCGGGTGACCGTGAACGACTCCTCGCCCCGGGCGCCGGCCAAGCCGGTCGTCGTGGACTGGGAGTCGACGGGCGGCCGTGGGCTCTTCCTGGTCGAGGCCGTGTCGGCGGCCTGGGGCTCGGTGCCGGTGGGCGGCGGCAAGCAGGTGTGGAGCGAGATCGTCGTCACCCGTCCGGAACAGGGGGCGGCACCCGGCGAGGAACCGGACGAGGAACCGGAGGCCGAACCGGAGGAGGAGCGGAAGCCGGGCCGCGGCTGGGGCCTGGGCCGGGACCGCGGCTGGGGGCTGGGCCGCAACCGGGAGCGCCGCAAGTCCCGCGACCAGGGCCGCCACCGTGGCGACGACCGGACGGCGGACGATCACGACGACCCCGCCACGGACCGCGAGGGCGACCGCGCCTCAGACGGTCACGACAACCGCACCCCGGACCGCGACGGCGAGCAAGCAACAGGCCGCGAGGGCGAGCCGGCGGCCGCCCGCAAGGGCGAGCAGGCCGTGGGGCTCGACCGGGCCATGGAGCACATCGGCGACGGTGTCGCAGACCCGCCCCCGCGCCGGAACCGGCCGCACGAAGGAGGCCCCTGATGCGTCGCCCCGGTCTGCGCGGCGCCGCAGGGCTGCTGGCGCTCCTTCTGGCCGTGACCCTCGCCGGGTGTACCGACAGCGGCGGGGAGGGCGAGGGCGGGCAGACCATCGGGCTGCTGTTGCCGAGCCGGGCCGTGCCCCGCTGGGAGAAGTCCGACAAGCCCCTGATCGAGAGGCGGGTGAAGGAGCTCTGCCCCGACTGCACGCTCGTCTACGCCAACGCCGAGAACGACGCGGCGAGCCAGCGGCAGCAGATGAACTCCATGATCACCCGGGGCGTCTCGGCCCTGATCCTGGACGTCGTCGACCCCAAGGCCCTGCGTTCCTCGGTGCGCGCGGCGCAGCGCGAGGGCATCCCGGTCGTCGCCTACGACCGGCTCGCCGAGGGCCCGATCTCGGGTTTCGTCAGTTTCGACGGCGCCCAGGTCGGCAGGCAACAGGGCCAGGCGCTGCTGAGGGGCATGGGCGGCAGGGCCGACGGCGGAGGTGTCGTCATGGTGAACGGCGACCCGTCCAGCCCCAACGCCGCCTGGTACGAGGGCGGGGCCCGGTCCGCCCTGCAGGGCGAGGTGCGGATCCTGAAGTCGTACAACACCATCGGGTGGCGTACGGAGAACGCGCACGACCACATGTCCGCCGCGATCAGCGCCCTCGGGCCGAACCGGATCGACGGGGTGCTCGCCGCCAACGACTCGATCGCGGCCGGTGTCATCTCGGCGCTGAAGAGCGCCCGCGTCTCGCCGCTGCCTCCGGTCACGGGCCAGGACGCCGATCTGGACGCGCTGCAGCGCATCCTCAAGGGCGAGCAGTACATGACCGTCTACAAGCCGTTCCGGCTGGAGACCGAGGCGGCCGCCGCGATGGCCGTCGCCCTGGCGCGGGGCAACGACATCGACGCGCTGGTCACGGCGCAGGTGGACAGCCCCACGACCGAGGACGTCCCGGCGGTGCTGCTCGACCCGATTGCCGTCACGCGCGAGACGATCGGCCGGACGGTCGTCCGGGACGGTGTCTACACGATCGACCAGATCTGCACCCCGAAGCTCCGTCCGGCCTGCGACCGGGCCGGGCTGACCCGGTGAGTGAGGTGGTTTCCCCGTGGCCCATCCCCCCGTACTCGCGTTGCGCGGCATCACCAAGCGGTTCGGCGGCGTGCAGGCCCTCGTCGGCGTCGACCTGCAGGTCCGGGCCGGTGAGGTCGTGGCCCTGGCGGGCGACAACGGAGCGGGCAAGTCGACCCTGGTCAAGGTGATCTCCGGGGTCAGCCCCGCCGACCGGGGCCTCATCGAGTGGGAGGGGCGCCTCGTGCAGATCAAACGCCCGCACGACGCCCACGCCCTGGGCATCGCGACCGTGTACCAGGACCTCGCCATGTGCGACAACCTGGACGTCGTCGGCAATCTCTTCCTCGGCCGCGAGATCGACCGGGTGGGCGTCCTGGACGAGGTCGAGATGGAGCGCCGGGCCCGCGATCTCATGCGCACCCTGTCGATCCGCATCCCCGACGTGCGGGTGCCGGTCGCCGCGCTGTCGGCCGGGCAGCGGCAGGCCGTGGCGATCTCCCGCTCGCTCATGGGCGCGCCCAAGGTGCTGCTGCTCGACGAGCCCACCGCCGCCCTCGGCGTGGAGCAGACCAGCCATCTGCTCGACCTCATCGAGGAGGTGCGCGACCGCGGTATGGCGATCATCCTCATCAGCCACAACATGGGCGACATCAAGGCCGTCGCGGACCGGGTCGCCGTACTGCGGCTGGGCCGCAACAACGGGCTGTTCGACGTGAGCACGGTGACCCAGGAGCAGATCATCTCCTCCGTCACCGGGGCGGCGGACAACGCCGTGGCCCACCGTTCGAAGGGCGACGAGGAGGCGTGGCCGTGAGCCGCGGCGGGCCGCAGCGGGACGGCGGGCCGGCCGGGCCGGGCAGCGCCGGACCGGTCACCGGCCGCGGTGAGCGGCGCACCCGGGGATGGCAGGACGGCCTGCGGGAGTACGCCCTGGACGTCCGCGGCAGCGTGCGCGACGGAGAGCGGGGGCCGCTCCTGGTCATCGCCGGGCTCATCGTGATCTGGATCGTCTTCCAGGCTCTGGACGACAAGTTCCTCTCGCCGCGCAACCTGTCCAACCTCAGCGTGGACATCGTCGGGACCGGGCTGGTCGCCGTCGGCATCGTCTTCGTCCTGCTGATCCGGGAGATCGATCTGTCCGTCGGTTCGGTCAGCGGCCTGGCGGGGGCGGCGTTCGCCGTGCTGAACGTGAACCACGGGGTGCCGGAGTGGCTGGCGGTGATCGTGGCGGTGGCCGCCGGGACGGCCGTGGGTGCCTTCCACGGGGTTTTCCACGCCTGGCTGGGCGTGCCCGCGTTCGTGGTGACGCTGGCCGGGCTGCTGATCTGGAACGGCCTGACGCTCTACCTGCTGGGAGCCAGCGGCACGATCAACATCGACGAGGAGGGCCTGGTCGCCTCGCTGACCAGCCGCCACTTCGGCGATCACCTGGCGGCGTACGCGGTCGCGGCGCTCGGCACGGCCGGGTACGCCCTGGCGGCCCGCCGCCGCCGGAGCCGTCACCGGGCGGCCGGGATGCCCTACCGCTCCCGGGGCGAGGTCTGGCTGCGCACGGGGCTCCTCGCGGTGATCGCCTTCGCCGCGGCCTTCACCCTCAACCGGTTCCAGGGGCTGCCGCTCGCCCTGCTGATCTTCCTGGTGGTCCTGGTCGTCTCGGACTACGTGCTGCGCCGGACCCGCTACGGGCGGCGGGTGTACGCGCTGGGCGGCGGGGTCGAGGCGGCGCGTCGGGCCGGCATCGGGGTGGAGCGGGTGCGGGTCGCGATGTTCATGGTGTCGGGGACCCTGGCCGCGGTCGGCGGGCTGTTCGTGGCGTCGGGGCTGACCTCGGCGAGCCCCACGACGGCGCGTGCCGCCGGTTCGGGGATGCTGCTGATCAACGCGATCGCGGCGGCCGTCATCGGCGGGACGAGTCTGTTCGGCGGACGGGGCACGCCCTGGTCGGTGCTGCTCGGCGTGGTGGTGATCCAGTCGATCGCCTCGGGCATGGGGCTGCTGGGGGTCCAGGACGCCGTGCAGTTCATGATCACCGGTGGGGTGCTGCTGGCCGCCGTCGCGGCCGACGCGCTGTCCAGACGCGCCCAGGCCAGACGCGGTCGGCCGTGAGCTGCGGCAGGCCGGAATGACGCAATTGACCCGTTCTTTACGGAATGCCTAACAACGGTCGAAGGTGGGTATGGGCGGGATGTCATGAAACGCAGCCGCCTCACCCAGGCGGCCGTGGCCGTCGCGGTCGCCGCCGGTCTGGTCCTCGCCGGATGCGGTGACACCGATCTGCCCGGCGGTGAGGAGCAGGCCGACCTCAGCGTGCTCGCGACGGACGTGCCGCAGATCCAGACCCTCAAGAAGCTCACCAAGAAGCACTTCACGGCGGAGACCGGCATCACCGTCGACTACACCGTGCTGCCGGAGAACGAGGCGCGGGAGGAGATGAACCGCGAGTTCGCGACCCAGGCCGGCCGCTACGACGTGGCCAGCGTCAGCGCGTACGAGGTGCCGATCTACGCCGCCAACGGCTGGCTCGCCCCGCTGGACTCCTACGTGAAGGCCGACGAGGACTTCGACCAGGACGACGTCTTCCCGAACATGGCGTCCTCGCTGACCGGGGAGGACGGCAAGCTCTACGCCGAACCCTTCTACGGCGAGGGCTCCTTCCTGATGTACCGCAAGGACCTGTTCCGCAAGGACGGGCTGACGATGCCGCCGAACCCGACCTGGCAGCAGGTCGCCGACCTCGCCGCCCGGGTCGACGGAACCGACGGCGCGAGCGGCATCTGCCTGCGCGGCCTGCCCGGCTGGGGCCAGAACCTCGCCCCGATCAACACGGTCGTCAACACCTTCGGCGGCGCCTGGTACGACATGGACTGGAACGCCCGCCTGACCTCACCGGAGTTCAGGAAGGCCGTCGGGTTCTACGTCGGCCTGCTCCGCTCCCACGGCCAGCCCGGCGCGGAGCGGATGGGCGTGCTGGAGATCCTGGACCGGTTCGTCCAGGGCAAGTGCGCCATGATGTACGACGCCACGTCGCTGGCCTCGTCGATCGAGGCCGACAGCTCCTCGGTCAAGGGCAAGGTCGGCTACGTTGCGGCCCCGCACGAGCGGACCGAGAAGGCCGGCTGGCTGTGGACCTGGGCCTGGGGCATCCAGCAGGCGGCCGAGAACAAGGACGCCGCCTGGGAGTTCATCTCCTGGGCCTCCTCCAAGGAGTTCCAGGAACTGGTCGGCCGGGAGGTGGGCTGGACCTCGGCCCCCGCCGGGAACCGCAAGTCGCTCTACGAGAAGCCCGAGTACCAGCAGGCGGCCGGCGCCTGGTACCGGCAGGAGTACACGGCGGCGACGGACTCCGCCGACCCGAAGGACCCCGGCGTCGGTCCCCGCCCCTACGACGGCATCGGTTTCCTGAGCATCCCCGAGTTCGCCGTGCTGGGTACGGCGGTCTCCGAGCAGATCGCCGCGGCCATCGCCGGGCGGCAGTCGGTGGACACGGCCCTGGAGAAGTCCCAGGACCTCGCCCAGGCCGCGGCGGCGAAGTACCGCGGCGAGTGACCCGCCCACGCCGAGTGAACGGCGAGGGCCGCGCCCCCGGTCACCCGGGAACGCGGCCCTCGAACCGCAGCGCGGTCCGCTTACTTGCGGATCAGGCTGCGCAGCACGTACTGCATGATGCCGCCGTTGCGGTAGTAGTCCGCCTCGCCGGGGGTGTCGATGCGGACGACGGCGTCGAACTCGACGCCGGTGTCGGTGGTGACCTTCACCGTGCGCGGTGTGGTGCCGTTGTTGAGCTCCTCGACGCCGGTGAAGTCGAAGGTCTCCTCACCGGTGAGGCCGAGGGACGAGGCCGACTGGCCCTCCGGGTACTGCAGCGGCAGCACGCCCATGCCGATGAGGTTCGAGCGGTGGATGCGCTCGTAGGACTCGGCGATGACGGCCTTGACGCCGAGGAGCGCGGTGCCCTTGGCGGCCCAGTCGCGGGACGAGCCGGAGCCGTACTCCTTGCCGGCCAGGACGACCAGCGGGATGCCGGCGGCCTGGTAGTTCTGCGAGGCGTCGTAGATGAACGACACCGGCGCGTCGGCCTGCGTGAAGTCGCGGGTGTAGCCGCCCTCGGTGCCCGGCGCGATCTGGTTGCGCAGGCGGATGTTGGCGAACGTACCGCGGATCATGACCTCGTGGTTGCCGCGGCGGGAGCCGTAGGAGTTGAAGTCACGACGCTCGACACCGTGCTCGGTGAGGTACTTGCCCGCCGGGGTGTCGGCCTTGATGGCGCCGGCCGGGGAGATGTGGTCGGTGGTGACCGAGTCGCCCAGCTTGGCGAGCACCCGGGCGCCGGAGATGTCGGAGACCGGGGTCGTCTCCATCGTCATGCCCTCGAAGTACGGGGGCTTGCGGACGTAGGTCGACTCGGCGTCCCACTCGAAGGTGTTGCCGGTCGGGATCGGCAACGCCTGCCACTGGGCGTCGCCGGCGAAGACGTCACTGTAGGACTTGGAGAACATGTCCTCGCCGATGGCGCTGGCGACGACCTCGTTGACCTCGGCCTCGGTCGGCCAGATGTCCTTCAGGAAGACCGGCTTGCCGTCCTGGTCGGTGCCCAGGGAGTCCTTGGTGATGTCCACCGTCATGGAACCGGCGAGCGCGTAGGCCACCACCAGCGGCGGGGACGCCAGGTAGTTCATCTTGACGTCGGGGTTGATGCGGCCCTCGAAGTTCCGGTTGCCGGAGAGGACCGAGGTGACCGCGAGGTCGTGGTCGTTGACGGCCTGGGAGACCTCCTCCGGCAGCGGGCCGGAGTTGCCGATGCAGGTGGTGCAGCCGTAGCCGACGAGGTTGAAGCCGACCTTGTCGAGGTACGGGGTCAGACCCGCCTTCTCGAAGTAGTCGGTGACGACCTTGGAGCCCGGGGCGAGGGTGGTCTTGACCCACGGCTTGCGGGTCAGGCCCTTCTCCACCGCCTTCTTGGCCACCAGCGCGGCGGCGACCATGACGTACGGGTTGGAGGTGTTGGTGCAGGAGGTGATGGCCGCGACGGTCACGGCGCCGTGGTCGATCTCGTACGTCGAGCCGTCGGGGGCGGTGACGGTGACCGGGTTCGACGGGACGGCGGCACCGGTGCCGTCGGCGTGCTGCGGGGCACCGGCGCCGTTCTCCTGGTTGCCGTAGGCCGGGGCGTCGGAGGCCGGGAAGGACTCGTCACTGGCCTCGTCGACCGGGGATGCCGCGGTGGCCTGCGGGGCGACGGGCGCCTCGACGTAGTTGAGGACGTCCTTCGCGAACTGCTGGGCGGCCTCGGCGAGGACGATGCGGTCCTGCGGACGCTTCGGGCCGGCGATGGAGGGGACGACCGTCGCCAGGTCGAGCTCCAGCTTCTCGGAGAAGTCGGGCTCGGCGGCCGGGTCGAGCCAGAGGCCCTGCTCCTTGGCGTACGCCTCGACCAGGGCGAGCTGCTGCTCGCTGCGGCCGGTGAGCCGCATGTAGCTGATCGTCTCGTCGTCGATCGGGAAGATCGCGGCGGTGGAGCCGAACTCCGGCGACATGTTGCCGATGGTGGCGCGGTTCGCCAGGGAGGTGGCTGCGACGCCCTCGCCGTAGAACTCGACGAACTTGCCGACGACGCCGTGCTTGCGCAGCATCTCGGTGATGGTCAGCACGAGGTCCGTGGCGGTGGTGCCCGCCTGGAGCTCACCGGTCAGCTTGAAGCCGACGACGCGCGGGATCAGCATGGAGACCGGCTGGCCGAGCATGGCGGCCTCGGCCTCGATGCCGCCGACGCCCCAGCCGAGCACGCCCAGGCCATTGACCATGGTGGTGTGCGAGTCGGTGCCGACCAGGGTGTCCGGGTAGGCCTTGCCCTCGCGGACCATCACGACACGGGCCAGGTGCTCGATGTTCACCTGGTGGACGATGCCGGTGCCGGGCGGGACGACCTTGAACTCGTCGAAGGCGGTCTGGCCCCAGCGCAGGAACTGGTAGCGCTCCTTGTTGCGGCCGTACTCCAGGTCGACGTTCTGCTTGAAGGCGTCGTTCGTGCCGAACTTGTCGGCGATGACGGAGTGGTCGATGACCAGCTCGGCCGGGGCGAGGGGGTTGATCTTCGCCGGGTCGCCGCCCAGCTCCTTCACGGCCTCACGCATGGTCGCGAGGTCCACGACACAGGGAACGCCGGTGAAGTCCTGCATGATCACGCGGGCCGGCGTGAACTGGATCTCCTGGCTGGGCTGGGCCTGCGAGTCCCATCCGCCGAGGGCACGGATGTGGTCGGCGGTGATGTTCGCGCCGTCCTCGGTGCGGAGCAGGTTCTCCAGCAGGACCTTGAGGCTGTAGGGAAGGCGGGCCGAGCCCTCCACCTTGTCCAGCCGGAAGATCTCGTACGACTCGTCGCCCACCTGCAGCGTGCTGCGGGCGTCGAAGCTGTTCGCCGACACGACAGTCTCCTTCATTGATGTGCGCGTACCACCACGATCCTGCCGCCATGGCCTCTCGACCGATCCGCTAAGGTAAGGCTAAGTTAGGTAGCCCTTACCCGGGTGACGGCTGCGGTGCTTCTCGGCAGATATCTCGATGTCGAGATAACTCTAGTACACCCGGGGCCGTTGGTCATGCCCGGGCGGCGCCTGTGGCGCATCCCGCAGTGGCCGATATGCGCTTGCGCGCCTTCACCACTCGGGGTAACCGCCGTCCGGCACCCCGCGGAGGGGGCGGGGCCGCGCCGCCACACCGCCGCCACGCCGCACCGCGCCGCCGGTTGTGCCATCAGAGTGCGAACTCGGGGTAACCGAACGGAACCGGGGAAGCCCGGTGACACCGAAGGAGGCCCTGAATGCCCCTCACGTTCCGTAAGAGTTTCCGGATTCTTCCCGGCGTGCGGCTCAACATCAACAAGCGCTCCTGGTCCATCACCACCGGCGGCGGCAAGAACGGCCCCCGGTACACGCGCAGCAGTACGGGACGCCGTACGACATCGATGGACCTGCCCGGACCTTTCGGGTGGCGGCGCACCACGTCGTCCAAACGACACTGAGGCCGCCGGGCGGGGTTGACGGCCCATCACCCGAACGGACCCCCCGGTCGGGCCTCATCTCATATGTGAGATAACCTCAAGCTCATGGCAGACGACTACCTCGTACGCATCGGCAAGCTCATCCGTGACGCCCGGCAGCACCGGGGCTGGACGCAGTCGCAGCTGGCCGAGGCGCTCGGCACCAGCCAGAGCGCCGTGAACCGGATCGAGCGCGGCAACCAGAACATCAGCCTTGAGATGATCGCGCGCATCGGGGAGGCCCTCGACAGCGAGATCGTGTCGCTCGGCTACGCCGGTCCGATGCATCTGCGGGTGGTCGGCGGGCGCCGGCTGTCCGGTGCCATCGACGTGAAGACGAGCAAGAACGCGTGCGTGGCGCTGCTGTGCGCCTCACTGCTCAACGAGGGGCGCACGGTGCTGCGCCGCGTCGCCCGCATCGAGGAGGTGTACCGCCTCCTCGAGGTGCTGGGCTCCATCGGCGTGCGCACCCGGTGGATCAACGACGGCGTCGACCTGGAGATCGTGCCGTCGGCCGAGCTGGACCTGGCGGCGATCGACGCGGACGCGGCCCGCCGCACCCGCTCCATCATCATGTTCCTCGGCCCGCTGCTGCACCGCATGGACCACTTCAAACTGCCGTACGCCGGCGGCTGCGACCTCGGTACGCGCTCGGTCGAGCCGCACATGATCGCGCTGCGCCGCTTCGGCCTGGACATCGCCGCCACGGAGGGCCAGTACCACGCCCGGGTCGACCGCGCGGTCGGCCCCGACCGCCCGATCGTCCTGACCGAGCGCGGCGACACGGTGACGGAGAACGCGCTGCTCGCGGCCGCCCGGCACGACGGCATCACCGTCATCCGCAACGCCTCGTCCAACTACATGGTCCAGGACCTGTGCTTCTTCCTGGAGGCCCTCGGCGTCAAGGTCGACGGCATCGGCACGACCACACTCACCGTGCACGGCGTGCCGACCATCGACGTCGACGTGGACTACTCCCCCTCCGAGGACCCGGTCGAGGCGATGAGCCTGGTCGCGGCGGCCGTCGTCACCGAGTCGGAACTGACGGTGCGTCGGGTGCCCATCGAGTTCCTGGAGATCGAGCTGGCGGTCCTGGAGGAGATGGGCCTCGACCACGACCGCACGCCCGAGTACTTCGCCGACAACGGCCGCACCCGGCTGGTGGACCTCACCGTCCGCCCCTCCAAGCTGGAGGCGCCGATCGACAAGATCCACCCCATGCCGTTCCCCGGCCTGAACATCGACAACGTCCCCTTCTTCGCGGCCATCGCGGCGGTCGCCCAGGGCCAGACCCTCATCCACGACTGGGTCTACGACAACCGCGCGATCTACCTGACCGACCTGAACCGCCTAGGCGGCCGGCTCCAGCTCCTCGACCCCCACCGCGTCCTGGTGGAGGGCCCGACCCGCTGGCGCGCCGCCGAGATGATGTGCCCGCCGGCCCTGCGCCCCGCGGTGGTCGTCCTGCTGGCGATGATGGCCGCCGAGGGCACGTCGGTGCTGCGCAACGTGTACGTCATCAACCGCGGATACGAGGACCTGGCGGAGCGGCTGAACTCGATCGGGGCGCAGATCGAGACGTTCCGGGACATCTGAGGGGCAGGAAGTGCGCGTGGTTCCGGAGCGTGAACCCGGATCCGGGGGACCGGACGACCGGGCACGCTGCCATGATCCTGCTGTGGTCGAGCCCGGTTTCACGGATGCAGCCATGACTCGTACTGGCTGGGATCGGTCAGGAAGGCGGGGGGCTGCTCCACGCAGTCCGCGACGTAGCGCAGGAAGCCGGCGGCGGTGTCCCCGTCGCAGACCCGGTGGTCGAACGTGAGGGCGAGCTGGGTCACCTTGCGTACGGCGATCCCGCCGTCGGTCACCCAGGGCTTGTCCGTGATACGGCCGACGCCGAGGATCGCGGCCTCGGGGTGGTTGATGAGCGGGGTACCGCCGTCGACCCCGAAGACCCCGTAGTTGTTGAGCGTGAAGGTGCCGCCGATCAGATCTGCCGGGGTGGGTCCTGACGTGCGTGCCTGACCGGTCAGTGTGTCGACGGCATGGGCGAGCTGAGCCGGTGTCATCCGGTGGGCCTCGTGCACGACGGGGACCATCAGGCCGCGTTCGGTCTGGGCGGCGATGCCCAGGTGGATGGCGGAGAGCCGGACGATCTCGTCTCGTTCGAGGTCCACGGTCGAGTTGAGCTCGGGGTGGCGGCGCAGCCCCGCGACGCAGATGGCGGCCAGCAGCCCCGGCAGCCCGATCCGCCGCGCCGGGTCGGCGGCCCGCAGGGCCTGCCTGACCTCCACCAGCCGGGTGGCGTCCGCGTCGACCCAGGTGGTGGCGTGCGGGATCGCGCTGCTGCGAGCGAGTTTCTCCGCCACGGCGCGTCGTCGGCCCCGCAGCGGGATCCGTTCGTCGGCGGTGGCCGGGGCTTCCTCCGCCGTGCCCCGGGCCGCTGGTTGTGCGGCGGCCGTACGCGCCTGCTCGACGTCGCGGCGCAGGATGACGCCGTACGGCCCGCTGGGCGCGACGTGTGTCAGGTCGACGCCGTGCCGCCGCGCCAGCGCCCGGACCAAGGGGGAGATCACCAGCGGTGCGGCGCCCGGGGTCCGGTGGGCGGTCCCGGCCGGGGCGATCGTTGCCGGCGGCGTCACCGTGTGGTGGCTGCGCCGGCGGGGCAGCGTGGCGGTCGGGCCGGTCCCGTAGCCGACGAGGACGTTCCCGCTGCCGGACGGCGTCTCCTCGCCGCCGACGGTGATCAGGGGCGCGCCCACCGGCAGCATGTCGCCGGCTGCGCCGTGCAGTTCCAGCACCACGCCCTCGTACGGCACGGGCACCTCGACCACGGCCTTCGCCGTCTCGACCTCGGCGACCACCTGGTCGACCGCGACCTGCTCGCCGGGGGCCACCCGCCACTCGACGATCTCCGCCTCCGTCAGCCCTTCGCCGAGGTCGGGCAGCAGGAACACCCGGGCGTCGGTTCCGGTGGTCATGCGGGCTCCGGGGCAAGGTGCCGAAGGTCGGGCTGCTCGTCGAACTGGAGGCGGTGGACGGCGTTCAGCACGCGGTCCACGCCGGGCAGATAGGCGTGCTCCAGCTTCGGCGGCGGATAGGGGATGTCGAAGCCGGCCACCCGCAGCACCGGCGCCGCCAGTGAGTGGAAGCACCGCTCCTGAACCCGCGCCGCGATCTCGGCGCCCATGCCGGCGTACCCCTGCGCCTCCTGCACGACCAGGCAGCGGCCGGTGCGCCGTACCGACGCCGTCACCGTCTCGTCGTCGAAGGGGACCAGCGTGCGCAAGTCCACCACCTCGACGTCGATGCCGGTGCGGGCCGCCTCCGCCGCGGCCTCCAGCCCGACGGGCACGGCGGGGCCGTACGCGACGAGCGTGACGTCCCGGCCCGGGCGCCGGATCACGGCCTGGCCGCAGGGAGCGGCGTGCCGCCGCTCCAGGTCGGCGTCCTCCTTGGTCCAGTACAGCTTCTTGGGTTCCAGGAACACCACGGGGTCGGGGTCGCGGATCGCGTCCCGCAGCAGCCAGTAGGCATCCTCGGCGGTGGCCGGTGTGACCACCTTCAGGCCGGGGGTGTGCGCGTAGTACGCCTCGCCGGAGTCGCTGTGGTGCTCCACTCCCCCGATCCCTCCGCCGTAGGGGATGCGGATCACCATCGGCACCGTCATCTGCCCCCGGGTGCGGTTGCGCATCTTGGCGACGTGGGAGGCGATCTGCTCGAACGCCGGGTACGCGAAGGCGTCGAACTGGATCTCCACCACCGGGCGGAATCCGCCCGCGGCCAGGCCGACCGCGTACCCCACGATCCCGGACTCGGCGAGCGGTGTGTCGAAGCAGCGCTGCTCGCCGAACTCGTCGCGCAGCCCGTCCGTGATGCGGAAGACACCGCCGAGTCGGCCGACGTCCTCGCCGAGGGCCAGCACACGGTCGTCCTCGCACAGCGCGTCCCGCAGCGCGGTGTTGAGAGCCTGCGCCATGGTCAATGTGGGCATGTCACTCCTGTCCGGCTTTCAGCTCGGCCTCGAGCTGGCGCCGCTGCTCCCGCAGCTGGCTCGTCGGCTCGGCGTAGACGTGGTCGAAGAGCTCCAGCGGGTCCGGCCCGCTGTCCGCGCCGATGCGGGTCCGCAGGTCGGCCGCGAGGGCCTCGGCCGCCGTCCGCGCGGCGTCGATGTCCTGGTCGCTCAGGGCTCCGCGGCCGCGCAGCCAGGTCGCGAGCCGCTCGATCGGGTCCGCGGCGACCCAGCGCCGCACTTCCGCCTCGTCCCGGTAGCGGCCCGGGTCGTCGGCGTTGGTGTGACCGCTGACGCGATACGTATGGGCCTCGACGAGACAGGGTCCGTGCCCGGCGCGTGCCCGCTCCACGGCCTCGGTCAGAACCGACAGCACCGCCACCACGTCGTTGCCGTCGACCTGCTCGGAGCGCACTCCGTAACCGACGCCCTTGTAGGCCAGCGCCGGTGCCGCCGTCTGGTCCGCGAGCGGGACGGAGATCGCGTACTGGTTGTTCTGGATGAGGAAGACGACGGGGGCGTTGCGGACCGCCGCGAAGTTGAGCGCCTCGTGGAAGTCTCCCTCGCTCGTGCCACCGTCACCCACGAAGGCCATCACGACGCTGTCCGCGCCTTGGCGGCGCAGCGCGTCCGCCATCCCCACGGCGTGCGGGAGCTGGGTGGCGAGCGGGGTGCACAAGGGCGCCACGCGGGTCGCCGCGGGGTCGTAGCCGCAGTGCCGGTCGCCGCGCAGCAGGGTGAGGACCTCCACCGGGTCCACACCGCGGGCGACCACAGCGGCGGTGTCCCGGTAGGTCGGGAAGAGCCAGTCCTGCGGGCGCAGTGCGAGGACCCCGCCCACCTGGCATGCCTCCTGGCCGCGACTGGACGGGTAGACAGCCAGCTGGCCCTGCCTGGTCAGGGCGGACGCCTGCTCGTCGAAGCGCCGGGCGGTGACCATGCGGCGGTATGCCTCGCGCAGTGTGTCGTCCGGGGGCGGGGCGTAGTCGGGGGGTGCGTCGGCTTCGGTGCCCGCCTCGGTGACGAAGCGCAGCGGCACGGGCGAGGGCAGGAGTGTTTCGGCAAGCGGGCGGAGGTCGTTGAGTGGTTCGTCGGCGAGCGTGGTCATGAGTGGTGCTCGCTCCCTGTGCGCGTACCGGAGGGCTTTCTGTTGATCCAGGTGCGTTCCAGCTTGGCCACCACGTCGGGGCTGTGCATGCGGGCCGACTGCTCCAGGGCGTACCGGCTCATGTAGGTGCGGAAGAGGTCGTCGGGTTCCTCGGCCAGGTTCAGCATGCGGCGGTTGCCGGCGACGGCGGGGTCGGCGAGGCGGTCGGCCGCCGTCGCCACCGCCGCTCCGACCGCGTCCGGGGCGACGACCTCGTCGCACAGCGCGAGGGCTTGGGCGCTGTCCGCCTCGACGCGCTCGCCGAAGAAGATCAGCCGCTCGGCCATGCGGCGGCCCACCACGCGGCCGAGCCGCATGTTGGCGGCGCCGGGGATGATGCCCTCGGTGAGGGCGGGCAGGGAGAAGTAGGCGTCGGAGCCCGCGATCACCCGGTCCAGCACCAGTGCGACCTGGGTGGCGCCGCCGATGGCGAAGGTGTCGACGGCGCCCACCCACGGCTTGCCGCCCGACAGGTGGCGCAGATCGTCGGCCGGGCCGTGGGCGAGGCCGTGGACCAGTTTGCGGATGTAGCCGAGCTCGCGGCGGAGCATGAAGTCCAGGAAGGAAATCCGGCCGGTGTAAAGGTGCGTGAGGTTGATGCCGGCGCCGAAGGCGCGTCGGCCGCTGTAGCGCGGGTGGGCAAGGACGCTGCCGCGCAGTACACCCACCGTCACGGAGTCGTCGAGCAGGGCGAGGTCGACGGCTGTCTCCAGGGCCTCGACCACCGCGTCGTCCTCGGCGTTGAGGGCGTGCTGGTTGCAGATGGTCACCTCGGCCACGCAGCCGTCGCGGCGGATCTGCGCCTGGCCGAGGTCCAGCACACCGGTGCGGCTGAACTCGGGGAGCAGTTCCAGCGCCCGCGGGGTGGGCTCCAGCATCGCGCGCAGGAGGTGCTCGCCGGTGTCGCGGCGGTCCAGCAGGTGTCCGAAGAGGATCCCCTGGTCGACCTCCCCGCCCGACTTGGCGGCCTGCGGCAGCAGCCGGTCGGTGGCGTCCTGGGCGCGGGTGGGGACCAGGCCCGGGTAGGTCGCCGCTGCCTGGAAGGCGAGTTCGTCCAGCCGGAGCCGGCGCCGGCGGGCGTCGGTCAGCTCGTCGTAGACGTGTCCGGCGTGCACAGCGAGGAAGTCGTGACGGGCGCGGCGGGCCGCCCGCTCCGCGCGGTCGGCGGTGTCGCGCTGGTCGGGGGTGCGTTCGGCGCGCGGCGGCAGCCTTGCGGTCAGCTCCGCGCACGCTTCGGCGCAGCCGCTCAGCAGTCGCGCGTCGGTGTCGACGGCACCGCGGAACTTCGGCACCTTCAGCACCTGGTCGCCCTCCGCGCCGGACAGCTGCCGCGGCGAAGGTGATCGGGTGGTCACCACTGTGTCCATGCCGGGTTGTCTCCTCATCGTTGGCTGCGCACGATCGTGCTGAAGAACGCACCGGAGGGGTCGTAGACCGCGTAGTGGTCGCCCGGGCCCCGGTGCATGACGAACTCCCCGCCCGCGTAGTCCCGCCAGTCCTCCATCTCCACCGGTGACACCACGGGGTCGTCCGCCGCGGCGAAGACGGTGACCGGGCAGGGCAGGACCGCGGCGGGGGCGGGGCTGAACTCGGCCGCCATCCGCAGGTCGTTGCGGACCACGTCGAGCAGGCGGCGCACGAACGCCGGGTGTTCGAGCAGGGGTGCGGAGATTCCGCCCGTGTCGCGTACGTGGCTGAGCAACTCGTCATGGGCAAGTGTGTGGTAGGCGTCCTTGGCCGCGAGGTGCGGCGGTCGCGCGCCGGAGATCAGCAGCTGTCTCGGCAACGGGTGCCCGCGCCGGTGCAGTTCGGTCGTGAGCGCGTAGCAGACGAGGCCGCCGAAGCTGTGGCCGAACAGCAGGTACGGGGGCCGCAGCAGTGGCAGCAGGTCGTCGGCCAGCCGGGCGGCGAGCTCGTCGAGGGTGTCCGGCATGGGTTCGCCGCTGCGGTTCTCCCGGCCGGGCAGCTGCACAGGGTACAGCTCCACCGCCTCCGGCAGGTGGGCGCGCCAGGCCGTGAAGGCGCTCGCGCCGGACCCGGCGTGCGGGAAGCAGAAGAGGCGGTCCCCGTCGGGGCTGCCGGCCGGTGTGCCGAGGATCCAGCGGGTCGGTTCGCTGCTCATGCACGTCCCTGAGCAGCGTCCAGGAGCACGGCGATGTGAGCGCCGGTGCGGTTGTCCAGCAGGTCGGCGAGTTCCAGGCCGGCATCGGGGAAGCGCTCCTGGAGCAGGGTGAAGAGGTCGACCAGGAGCAGCGAGTTGCCGCCGTACTCGAAGAAGTCGTCGTCCGGGCCGATGCCCTCCGTCTGGAGGACCTCGGCCATGGTCGCCAGGACCTGGCCTTCCAGCGTGTCCGCGGGTGCCGTGGCGGGGGGCGGTGCGCCGCCGCTCCTGGGGGCCGGCAGGTTCTTGCGGTCCAGCTTGCCGTTCTCCGTCAGCGGCAGCTCGTCGAGGCGGACGAAGGCCGCGGGCACCATGTACGACGGCAGCCGGGACGACAGGTGCTCACGCAGCGCCGCGTCCTCAGGAAGGTCGTCGCCGACGAGGTAGGCCGCCAGTTCCCGCCCGCCGGGCGCGTCGTCGCGTACGACGACGGCCACCGAACGGATAAGGGGATGGTCCGCCAGCGCCGCCTCGATCTCGCCCAGTTCGATCCGGTAGCCCCTGATCTTCACCTGGTCGTCGCCGCGGCCGAGGAACTCCAGCCGTCCGTCGGGCAGCCAGCGGGCGAGGTCGCCGCTGCGGTACATCCTGCTGCCCGGCGGGCCGAACGGGCTCGCGACGAACCGCTCCGCGTCGAGGTCCGGCCGGCCGAGGTACCCTCGCGCCAGTCCGTCGCCGCCGAGCCACAGCTCACCGGGGACGCCGACCGGCGCCGGGTTCAGGCGTTCATCGAGGACGTAGGCCTGGGTGTTGGCCAGCGGCCGGCCGATGGGGATGGTGGGGCGGAGGGTGTCTGCGGCCTCGATGGGCTGCCAGGTGGCGAAGAGCGTGCACTCCGTGGGTCCGTAGACGTGCAGGAACCGGGTGTCGTGCAGGTGCGGCAAGAGGCGGGCGGCGGCGGCCGGCGAGAGGACGTCGCCGCCCACGAGCAGCTGCCGCACTCGTGCCAGGTCCTCGGGGAACTGCTCGGCCCCCACTTGCAGCTGCGGAGAGATCAGCAGCAGCGTGGTGATCCGGTGTTTGCGCAGCGCCGCCTTCAGCTGGTCCGGGAACGGCAGGCCCGAGGGGGGCAGCACCACCGTGCCGCCGTTCAGCAGCGGCCCCCACACCTCCAGCAGGGAGGCGTCGAAGGTGAGCGGGGACAGGTGCAGATGCGCCTCGCCGGAGCCGAGCCGGGCGTAGTCGGCGCCCTTGACGAGGCGGCTGAGGGCCCGGTGCGGGACGGCGACGCCCTTGGGCCGTCCGGTGGAGCCGGACGTGTAGATGACGTAGGCGAGGTGCTCGGCCGTGGCCGCCACCTGCGGGTCGGCCGGCTCGTCGCCGGGCACGTGCGGGTCCGGCTGGTCCGGGCGCAGGGCGGTGGCCGGGGTGTCGGCGAACGCGTCCGCGTGGGCCGCATCCGTGACGACGACCCGTGCGCCGGCGTCCCGGACGACGAAGGCCAGCCGCTGTACCGGGTGACCGGGGTCGAGGGGCAGGTAGGCGCCACCCGCCTTCAGGATGGCGAGGAGCGACACCATCATGTCGACCGAGCGGGGCAGGCAGAGGCCGACCGGTTGGTCGGGGCGCACGCCCGCGTCGATCAGCCGGTGCGCCAGCCGGTTGGCACGCACGTTGAGTTCACGGTAGGTGAGCCGTTCGTCCTCGTGCTGCACGGCGATGGCGTCCGGGGCGCGCGCGACCTGTTCCTCGAAGAGGGAGGAGGTGGTGCGGGTCCGGGGGAAGTCGCGCGCGGTGCGGTTCCAGTCGGTGACCACCAGGGCCCGTTCCTCGGGCGGGAGCACCGGCAGTTCGGCCACCGGGCGGTGCGGGTCGTCCGCGACCGCGGCCAGCAGGTGTTCCAGGCGCCGCGTCAGCCGCCGCGCGGTGACCGGCTCGAAGAGGCCGGTGTCGTACTCCAGCGTTGCGCTCAGCGTCTCGTCGTGGAGGTCGAAGCGGAGCGAGAGGTCGCGGGCCGCCGTACCTGTGCCGACGTCGACCGAGGTGCAGGAGGCGCCAGGGTAGTGCGGCGGCGGGCCGGCCGGGGCACGGGCCGCGACCTTGACCGGTACGGGCTGGCGGCCGGGATCGCCGCAGGTGCCGACGGCTTCCGCCAGGGCGCCCGGGGGCAGCGCGCCCGCGTCGGCGCGGGCACGGTCGAGTTCCTCACGGATGTGTTCGGCCAACTGGTGGAACGTCGGGTTCTCCGCCGGCTGGAGGGTGAGCACGACGTCCGTCTCCGGGCGGCGGAGCACCGCACCCGGCCGGTCCTGCTCGGGCGCGACCGGCACCAGCAGCGGTACGGCGCCCTGCCCGGTGTGGCGTGCGAGGAGGACCGCCGCGGCCGCGTACAGGACGCTGGGGTCCTCCGGTGCCGTGGCCAGCGCGCGCAGCCGCCGCGCCAGCGGCTGCGGGACGGTGCAGCGCACCACGGCCGCGGCGCGTTCCGGCCGCGACGGCCGCGGGTGGTCGGTCGGCAGGTCGAGGACGGGCATCCCGGCCGCCTCGCGCAGCCTGCGGTCCCGGATGGCGGCTGACTCCTCGGCCGGCGGCCAGACCGCGTCCGCGGGCTCGGCGGGGCCTCGGCCGGCGGCCGGGCCGCCTCGCAGCACGGCGGTGTACATGCGCGCGTGTTCGGCGAGGAAGGCGTCCAGCGTGCCGGGGTCGAGCACCAACCGGTGGGCCGCGGCCACCAGCAGCCGCTCACCGTCGCCGAGTTCCAGAACGCGCAGGCGCAGCAGCGGTCCGCGGGCGAGGTCGAAGGGTTCGGCCGCCACCGTTGCGGCCCGGGCCAGGGCCTGTGCGGCCGGCACCTCGCTCGTGGCGAAGTCGACGCGCGCGGGGTCCGGCACGGTGACGGCCGGGACGGTGGCACCGTCCGGAAGCGCGGTGCGCAGCAGCGGGTGCCGTTCGAGCAGCGCCGTGAAGGCGGTCCTGGCCACCTGGGTCTCGAAGCCGCCCTTGATGTGCAGGCAGCGCACGACGTGCTGGGCCGGGTGCGACCAGGTGCCGGACGCGGACGCGGGCCCGGCGGATTCCGGCAGGGCTACGGATGTCACTGCGCTTCCTCCATGGGGTGGCCGAGCGGCGGCAGGTCCTTCAGCGCGTGCCCGTCGGGGCTGAGCACCGAGCGCACGGGGAGGTTCTTGATCCCGGCGATGAAGGTCGAGTGCAGATGGCGGGGTTCACCGGCCAGTTCGATCCGCTCGAAGTTCCTGTCGATCTCCTCGAACAGGACGTTCAGCGCGAGTCGGGCCAGGTGGGCGCCGATGCACCGGTGCACTCCGGTTCCGAACGCTATGTGACGGTTGGGGCTGCGGTCGGCGCGGAAGCGGAAGGGCTCCGCGAAGACGCTCTCGTCGCGGTTGGCGGAGCCCAGCCAGGCCGTCACCGGCTGTCCGGCGCCGACGGCCGTGTCGTTCAGGCGGGCCGCGTCGGTGGTGTGGCGCAGCGCGTGGTTGGCGGGTGAGGACCAGCGCAGGATCTCCTCCACCAGGGTCTCGGTGTCCCCGCTCCGCTGCCAGCGGTCGTACTCGCGCGGGTTCTCCAGTAGCGCCAGCAGGCCGGCGCCGGCCGCGTGGGAGGTGGTGACGGTGGCGCCGATCAGCAGGCTGTAGGCGTTGAGGATCACCTCCTCCTGGGTCATCGGCCGCCCGTCCGGGGCCGCCCGCAGCAGCGCGCCGATGAGGTCGTCGGCCTCCGCGCGGCGCGGACGGGACACCTCGGTGCGGAAGTAGAGGAAGATCTCGGAGTGCGCCCGGCTCAGCACGGCGGCACGGGACTTCCCGGCGACGGCGAAGTCCGGGTCGGACTCGGCGACGGCCGCGTAGGTGAAGTGCCTCAGCTTCTCCCAGGCGGTTTCCGGGATGCCCAGCAGCAGACCGCCGAGGGCGATCGGGAAATACGTCGCCTCGGCCGCGAAGTCCCAGGTGCTCTCACGGGCGCCGACCGACAGCAGGCGGCGCGCGAACTCCCGTAGCTTGGGCTCCAAGCCGCCCACAGCCCGCTTGCTGCCCAGGTACGGGGTGAGCGGGCTCTTGAGCCGGTGGTGGTCGGGCGGGTCGCTGACCGCCAGCATCTTGCCGCCCGCGATGTCGGTCCGGCCCAGCGTGGTCAGGATGTTGCCCTGGGAGGCGGTGAACTCCTCATGCCGGCTCAACACCCGGGACACGTCCGCGTACCGGGTCGCGACCCAGAACTCCGGCCGGTCGCCCATGGGGCACGTGCGGAGTACCGGTCCTTCGCGACGCAGCCGGGCCCATACCGGGTGCGGGTCCCCGGTGCCGTAGAAGTGCGGGTCGGACAGGTCCGGTTCGGCTTCGCCCTCCGCGTCCTGGCCAGAGGTGATGCGCATGTTTCAGTCCTCCCTGCGAGCGGGTCGGGGGCCTCGAAAGGGGGACGAGGCGGGCGATACGGGGGCGGCACCGGGCGGTGTCCTGCGGACCAGCGCCGGGCGGCGGGGCGCGCGGGACGCCTCGCCGTGCGACGGCTCCGCCTCCAGGCGGCCGGCCAGCCCGGCGACGGTGGGTGACTCGAAGATCCAGCGCACCGGCATGTCCAGGGACAGCTTGGTGCCGATCCGGTTGACCAGGCGGGTCGCCAGCAGCGAGGACCCGCCGAGTTCGAAGAAGTCGTCCCGGACGCCGACGGTGGCGACGCCGAGGACCTCCGCGAACAGACGGCACAGCAGCCGCTCGTGGGCGGTGCTCGGCTCGCGGCCGGCACCGCCGCGGCGGTCCGGCCGCGGCAGGCTGCGCCGGTCCAGCTTGCCGTTGGGTGTCAGCGGCAGCGCGGGCAGCAGCACGAAAGCCGCCGGGACCATGGCCTCGGGGAGTGCGCGGGCGACGCAGCGGCGCAGCTCCTCGGAGGCCGGGGCCGCCGCGCCCTCCGCCGGCACCACGTAGGCGACGAGGTGCGGGCCGAGCGCCTCGTCCTCCTGCGGTACGACGGCTGCCTGGCCGACGCCGGAGTGGGCGGCGAGGACGCCCTCGATCTCGCCGGGCTCGATCCGTATGCCCCGGATCTTGAGCTGGTCGTCCGTACGTCCCCGGAACTCCAGGCTCCCGTCGGGCCGTCGGATGACCAGGTCACCGGTGCGGTACAGGCGCTCGCCGGGGCCGCCGAACGGGTCGGCGACGAAGCGTCCGGCCGTCAGGCCGGGGCGTCCGAGGTAGCCGTGGGCCAGGCACTCCCCCGCCAGGTACAGCTCGCCTTCCACGCCGACCGGCACCGGCCGCAGCCGGGTGTCCAGGACGTAGCCGCGGGTGTTCCAGATCGGGTCGCCCAGCGGTGCGCCGGCCGGCCAGGCGTCGACGTCGGCGGGCAGGGTCGCCGCCGTGACGACGTGCGTCTCGGAGGGCCCGTAGTGGTTGTGAAGACGCAGCAGGGGGCGGGCTCGGTGGAAGGCGGCCAGGCGCGGGGTGAGCCGGAGGGGCTCGCCCGCCTGGAGGATGTGCCGCAAGTGGGCCAGCCGCAGCCCCTGTTCCGCGGCCGCTTCCAGCACGGCGGAGATCACGAGGTCGGGGGCGAAGAATTCGGTGATCCGTTCGCGCTCCAGCCAGGCCGCCAGCTTGGCCGGGTTGAGCCTGGTGTCCTCGTCGGGGACGCAGAGGGTCTTCCCGTTGAGCAGGGCCGTGAGCATCTCGTGCTCCGAGGCGTCGAAGCCGACGGCGCTGAACTGGGCTACGCGGGAGCCCGGTTCCCCGGGGAACACCGAGGCGTTCCAGGCGAGGAGGTTGTGCAGGACGCGGACGGGGAGGACCACGCCTTTGGGGCGTCCGGTGGAGCCGGAGGTGTAGACGACGTAGCCGGGGGCGTCCGGCAGGGTCCGGGCCCGAAGGCCCGCGGCGGCGGGCTCCTGGGGTGAGGTCGAGCCGTCGGGGCGGTCGGCGGCCGCGGGATCGAGCAGCGGCACGTCGCCCGCGAGCCGCCCGGCAGCCTCTTCCCGGCCGAGGACCACGGCCGGGCGGGCGTCTTCGAGGATGTAGCGGATCCGGTCGTCCGGATGGCCGACGTCCACCGGCAGATAGGCGGCTCCGGCCTTCAGGACCGCCGCGAAGGCGACCACCAGATCCATGCCGCGGGGCAGAAGCAGGGCCACGCTGGTGCCCGGGCCGGCGCCGCGTGCCAGTAACAGCTGCGCCAACCGGTCGGACCGGTGGTCCAGTTCGGCGTAGGAGAGCCGGCCGTCGTGCGCGGCGACCGCGATCGCCGTCGGCGTGCGGCTGGCCTGCCGCCGCAGCAGTTCGCTCAGCGACGACCGCGGCAGCGGCGTGTCGGTGGCGTTCCACTGGACCATCGTGCGGTGCCGCTCCCCCGGCAGGAACAGGTCGAGGTCCTCGATCTCCTGCTCCGGTGCGTGCACGGCGGCGGCCAGCAGGAGCGTGAACCGGCGGGCGATCAGGTCGGCCGTACCGGCGTCGAAGAGACCGGCGTCGTACTCCAGCCGCCCGGTGATCCCCGCGGGGGCCGACTCCGGACCCTGCTGTTCGGTCAGGCTGAGCAGCAGGTCGCACTTGGCCGTGTCGTTGTGCAGTTCCTCGGTGTCGGTCTGCAGGCCCGGCAGCGTGAACCAGTATCCGCCCGGGGTCTCCAGCGCGAGCATCACCTGGAACAGCGGGTGCCGGGCGGGCGAGCGCTCGGCGCCGTGGGCGTCGACCACCAGGTCGAAGGGCACGTCCTGGTGCTCGAACGCCGCGAGGTCGGTCTCACGCACCCGCCCCAGGAGCTGCCGGAAGCTGGGGCGGCCTGCGGTGTCGGTACGCAGCACGAGGGTGTTCACGAAGAAGCCGACGAGGTCGTCGAGTACGGCCTCGGTGCGCCCCGCCACCGTGGTGCCGACCGGGATGTCGGTACCGGCGCCGAGCCGGGTGAGCAGCGCGGCCAGGGCGGCGTGCAGCACCATGAAGACCGTGGTGCCGGTGGCGCGGGCGATGTGGCGGACCTCGGCGTGCAGGGCCGCGTCGATCTGCAGCGGTACGGCACCGCCACGGCCGGCCGGCGCCGCGGGGCGGGGCCGGTCCGCGGGGAGCTGCAGCTCCCCGGGCACACCGTCGAGCGTGCGCCGCCAGTGGGCCAGTTGGTGGGCGGCCAGGCTCCCGGGGTCGCGGGGATCGCCCAGGAGCCGCTGGTGCCACAGGGTGTAGTCGGCGTACTGGACGGGCAGCGGCGGCCAGGACGGCGCGTGCCCTTGGCGGCGGGCGCCGTACGCCTGCTCCAGGTCCCGGGTCAGCGGGCCCAGAGACCAGCCGTCGGTGCCGATGTGGTTCAGCACCAGGAGCAGGGCGCTGTCGCCGTCTCCCGCCTCGAACAGCCGGGCCCGCAGCGGCGGGTCCGTGGCGGGGTCGAACGGTCGGCGTGCTTCCTCGCGCACCGCGCGGTCGAGGTCGGCGACGCTCTCCGCGACCAGCTCGGGCGTGGCCTCCGCCGCTGGGAGCACCACTTGGCAAGGGCCGTCGGTGGACTTCCGCACCACCGTGCGCAGGCTCTCGTGGCGGCCCAGCAGGTCGCGCAGCGCGGCGGTCAGGGCCTTTACGTCGACGGCTCCCTTGATGCGCACCAGGACGGGCAGGTTGTACGCGGCCGAGGTGGCGTCGAGGCAGCTGAGGAACCACAGTCGCTGCTGCACCGGCGACAGCGGCACGACCGCGGGCCGCGGGTCGGTCCGCAGCAGTGCGGGGCGCCCCTCGGCGGTGTCCGTCAGCAGACCGGCGAGCCGGGCCACCGTGGGGTTGCCGAACACGGCGCCGACGGTCAGGGCGATGTCGTACTCTGCGCGGATCCGGCCGACCAGCCGGGTCGCGGACAGGGAGTCACCGCCGAGTTGGAAGAAGTCGTCGTCGATGCCGGGCTCCCCCGTACCCAGGACATCGGCGAACAGGGCGCACAGTCCGGCCTCATGGGCGGTGCGCGGCGCCACCGCGGGCGCGGCCGGCCGGTCGGGCGGCGCGGGCAGGGCTTTGTGGTCGACCTTGTGGTTCGGGGTGAGCGGCAGCCGGTCCATCGGGACCAGGGCCGCGGGCACCATGTAGTCGGGCAGCCGCCTGGCGAGCTCGGCCTGTATCCCGGCGGGTGTCACGGTGCCGTCCAGCACCGGGTAGCCGACGAGCTTGGTGTCATCGGAGCGCTGCCCTCGGCGTACGGCGACCGCTGCCTGCCGCACGCCGCGGCAGGATGCGAGCACCGCCTCCACCTCGGCGACCTCGACGCGGAAGCCTCGGATCTTCAGCTGCCGGTCGGCGCGCCCGGCGAAGACGAGCAGGCCGCCGGGCAGCGTACGGGCGCGGTCCCCGGTGCGGTACATGCGGCTGCCGGCCGGCCCGCACGGATCGGCCACGAAGCGTTCCGCGGTGAGGTCGGGCCGGCCCTGGTAGCAGCGGGCCAGCCCGGCGCCGCCGAGGTAGATCTCGCCCACCTCGCCGGGGCGGACGGGGGCCAGCGTGCCGTCCAGAACCTGGACGCGCAGACCGTCGAGGGGGCGTCCGAGCGGCACCGGTGCCGTGACCTGGGCCGCGCCGCGCAAGGGGACCTGCGTGGCGTACAGGGTGGTTTCGGTGGGCCCGTACGTGGCGCGGACGGTGGTCCCGGGGCAGGCACGGAGGATGTTGCGTACGGCGGTCGCGGAGACGACGTCACCGCCGGTCAGTACCTCCCGGGTGCCGGCGAAGGCGTGCGGGCGTTCTTCGCCGACGAGGTTGAAGAGGCCGGAGGTGATCTCCACGGCGGTGATCCGCTCGGTGCGGACGAGGTCGGCGATGCCGTCGGCCGTCACCTGGTCCTCGGTGGCGATGACGGCGGTCCCGCCGTGGGTGAGGGGGTGCCAGAGCGCGTAGTCGGCCGGGTCGAAGGCGTACGAAGCGAGCATCAGGACCCGCTCGTGGGCGCCGGGCTCGTGGAACATGCTGTCGGTGACGAGGGCGGCGAGTTCCGCGTGGGGGATCGCGACGCCTTTGGGGGCCCCGGTGGAGCCGGAGGTGTACATCACGTAGGCGAGCTGCTCGGGCCGGCACTCCGGGGCCGGGGCCGGGGCGGGCGGGAGGGGGGCGTCGGTCCGGACGGTGCTCGGCAGCCGCGGCACCCGGTCGCCCAGGGACCCGTCCGTGAGCAGCACGGAGGCCCCCGAGTCCGCGGCGATCCGCCGTATCCACCGCTGTGGCCAGGACAGGTGCACCGGTACGTAGAACGACCCCGCGCCCAGCACGGCGAGTTCGGCGATCGCGAGATCCACCGATCGTCCCAGCGCCAGCAGTACCGGCCGCTCGGGCCCGGCGCCCTCATCGACGAGACGACGCGTCAACCGGTCGGCCCGGTCCTGGAGTTGTCCGTAGGTCAGGCTGACGCCACCGCACCGCACGGCCACGGCCTGCGGAGTACGCCCGGCCTGCTCACGGACCATGTGGTGCACGAAGTTCTGGCTGTCAGTTCCCACGGTTCACCCTCCTTTTCGGAGCGGGGCCGGTGATGCGGCTGGTGGCGCCGAGCCATGAAGTTCGCACACATCCCATGCGGTGACAACGACGGCCCACCGAACAGCAGAGCACCTTGATCGACACCGCGAAAACGCTTCCGAACTGCATTGACGTGACAGTCAAGAGCCATTGACCGTTGCCGGTCGTGCCGGTTCCCCCCGTCGTTCCGGCGCCCCCCGGACGCCCCTGGCGGAGACCGCCGACGACCCCGCCCCAGCCGTGCCGCTGTCGGCTGCGGCGGGCTCACGAAGCGCCGGGCGGAGGCCTTCACACCCGGCCTCGCCACCCTCGTCACCGCTGCCGTGGTCGCACCTCGGTTCGACCGGTCGTGCCTCGGGGGGCGTCGGGTCCGGCACCGCGTCGGCCGACCGTGGGGACCGGCATGGTCCGCAGGCGTCCCTCCTCGCTCGACTCCGCGACGGAGCAAGAGGCCTCGGCTTCACGACCGCCGGTCGTTTCCGAACACGTTCGACTGAGGACAATCCCCAGCCGAACATCCCCGGCAAGCGCCCGTTGCCCGGTCCAGGGCCGCGGGGGATTCGGCGACCCGCGCGTTCGCCCAACAAATGATCATGCGGGTTGACCGTGCAGAGAGGCCCGCCAACGATAGGTCCGCAACCAGGGCGTCTTTTCCGCGTGCAATGTGACGGGAGTTGAGCGACATGAGTGACACGGCTGCAGAGGAATTCGACGTCATCGTGGTGGGCGGCGGGCCGGGGGGTTCCACGACTGCCGGATTGGTCGCCAAGGCGGGTCACCGTGTGCTTCTCCTCGAAAAGGAGCACTTCCCCCGGTATCAGATCGGGGAGTCACTGATACCCGCGACGATCCACGGCATCTGCGGCCTTCTCGGTGTCGCCGACGAGATAGACGCCCAGGGATTCACCCCGAAGGCGGGCGGGACGTTCAGGTGGGGCAGCAGCCCGGATCCGTGGTCGTTCGTCTTCGCGCTCTCGCCCAAACTGGCCGGCCCGAGCTCCCGGGCGTACCAGGTGGAGCGGAGCAAGTTCGACGAGATCCTGCTGCGCCACTCCGCCCGGCTCGGTGTGGACGTCCGCGAAGGATGCACCGTCACCAAGGTGCTGGAGAGCGACGACCGGGTGTCCGGAGTCGTGTACACCGACCCGGACGGACGGACGCGGACGGCGCACGCCCGTCACGTGGTCGACGCCTCCGGACACCGCAGCCGCACCAACACCGCGGTGGGCGGGGAGCGCATGTACTCGAAGTTCTTCCAGAACATCGCCGTCTTCGGCTACTTCGAGGGCGGTGAGCGGCTTCCGTACCCCCGCCGCGGCAACATCTTCTGCGAAGCCTTCGAAGACGGGTGGTTCTGGTACATCCCGTTGACCGACGACCTGACGAGCGTCGGCGCGGTCGTCAACCGGGACAAGGCCGCGGAGGTCCAGGGCGACCGCCCGACGGCGCTGGAGAAGCTCATCGCCAAGGCGCCGCACGTGTCCGGCATGCTGGCGAACGCCAAGCGCGTCACCGACGGGATCTACGGCGAGGTGAGGGTGCGGAAGGACTACTCGTACCTCCACAGCCGGTTCTGGAAGCCCGGAATGGTACTGGTCGGGGACGCCGCCTGCTTCATCGACCCGGTGTTCTCCTCCGGCGTCCATCTCGCCACCTACAGCGCCCTGCTGGCGGCGCGCTCGATCAACAGCGCCCTGGAGGGCGAACTGGACGAGGCGACCTGCTTCGCCGAATTCGAAAAGCGGTACCGCCGCGAGTATTCGGTCTTCTACGAGTTCCTCATGTCCTTCTACCAGACCCACTCCGACGAAAACTCGTACTACTGGTCGGCGAAGAAGGTGAGGCAAACCTCGGACGACGAACTGGAGTGCTTCATCAACCTCGTCGGTGGTGCCGCCTCGGGCGACGCCTCCATCGGCAACACCGACGCCACGCGCGAACGGCTCGAAAAGGCCGCGTCCGCTCTCGACAGCGGGGCCAATGCCGTCAGCGCGAACGGCGGGGACGACGCTCTGCCCCTCTACAAGTCCGAGGCCATCGGCAACTTGATGGACCAGGGCGTCGAGGTACAGGCCATGGCGGAATTCGGCGATGCCTTCGAAGCCGCTGACCCGCTGTTCGAGGGCGGACTCATCAGCTCCAGCGACGCCCTGCGCTGGGTTCGGCCGGCCGGCTGACCGATTCCGGCCCCGCCCGCGCGAGGCACGCGCGGAACACCGGTGCGGGGGGGGCCGGCTCGCTCACCCTGGCGGACGACTGCCCGCCGGACGCGATCCCCCGCGCAGCGCCACCCGTACCGGTTGACCGTGCTGCGTGTGTTCCTCGGTGACCACGCCTGCCGCGGCGCGAAGCCGCACCCGTGCGAGGGCGACGCGCTCTTCCTCGCCGCGACCGAGGAGAAGACCGCCGCCGACGCCCGGCCCCGCGGCCCGGCCCCCGTCGACCTGCGGCGAGCCGCCGCGCGTACGTGCCGCGGAAGCGGCCGTATCGGCTCGCGGTGCAACAACCGAAGACCTGTGTCCTTCCGATCATCCGAGGAGCAATCATGAGCAACCCCTTCGACGACGCCGACGCCGAGTTCCTGGTGCTGGTGAACGACGAGGGCCAGCACTCGCTGTGGCCCGTGTTCGCGGACGTGCCGGCCGGATGGAGCACGGCGCACGGCCCGGCCGGGCGGGAGGACTGCCTGCGGTACGTCAACGACAACTGGACCGACATGCGGCCGCGCAGTCTCGCCGCCGCGATGGACCAGGACGCCTGACATGGCCGCCGACGCAGGCGCATCAGGCAGTTCGCCGCTCTTCCGTTCGCTGCACCTGGACCACGTCGAACTCTGCGTCACCGACCTGGAGTCGAGCAGCGGGGAACTGGTCGGCCAGTACGGCTTTGCGGTCACGGCCGACAACGAGGGCGAGGCCGGGCAGACGGGCGCGCGGTCCCGCCTGCTGGAACAGGGCCGGATCCGGATCGTCCTGACTCAGGGCCTGGCCCCGGAACACCGAGCCTCCGCGTACGTCGCCCAGCACGGTGACGGCGTCGGCACACTGGGCCTCGGGGTCGCCGACGCCGCCGCGGCCTTCGACGAGGCGGTGCGTCGCGGCGCTTCCCCGCGCTCCGAGCCGGAGCGCCGCGACGGCTTCGTGACGGCGGCGATCGGGGGCTTCGGCGATGTCCAGCACGTCCTCCTCCAGCGTCCGGACGGTGCTGCGGCCACTCCCCTGCCCGGGTTCCGCCCCGTGTCCCGGCCGGCGCCGGCCGACGGGCCACGGCTCACCTCCATGGACCACTTCGCGGTCTGCCTGGAGGCGGGGACGCTGGACGCCACCTGTGCCTACTACGCGCAGGTGCTCGACTTCTCGGTGATCTTCGAGGAGGACATCGAGGTCGGCAGCCAGGCGATGATCTCGAAGGTCGTCCAGTCCGCCTCCGGAGACATCACGCTGACCCTCATCGAGCCCGACACCCGCCGGGATCCGGGGCAGATCGACGAGTTCCTGAAGAACCACGGCTCGGTGGGCGTGCAGCACATCGCCTTCAGCACGGACGACATCGTGCGGTCGGTCGGGACGATGGCCGCCGCCGGCGTCGGCTTCCTGGAGACGCCGAGCGCCTACTACCGGCTGCTGGAGGAGCGGTCCATGCCGCGCCGGCACAGCATCCCGGCGCTGCGGGATCTCAACATCCTGATGGACGAGGACCACGACGGGCAGCTCTTCCAGATCTTCACCCGCTCCGTGCACTCCCGCCGGACTCTCTTCATGGAGGTCATCGAGCGCTTCGGGGCCCGCACCTTCGGCTCCAACAACATCCGGGCGCTGTACGAGGCCGTGCAGCTGGGGCGCGATGCCGAGGAGTCCCGAGGATGACCTTGCACGAGCCTGCGGCCGGCGACGCGGCTCCCGCGGTCTGTGCGGAGGACTTCGCGCGCCGTGCCGCCGCCTGCCTGCCGCCCGGCGTCTGGGACTTCATCGAGGGCGGCAGCGGCACGGAGCGGGTCCTCGGGGCCAACCGCACCGCCTTGGAGGACATCGCGCTCGTGCCGAGGATGCTGCGCGGCGCGGCGAGCACCTCGACCGCGGCTCCGGTCGTCGGCGCGCCCGCGAGCATGCCGGTCGCGGTCGCGCCGATGGCCTACCACCAGCTCGTGCACCCCGACGGGGAACTCGCCACGGCGCAGGCGGCGAAGACCGCCGGGGTGCCGTTCACGGTCGGCATGCTCAGCAGCCGCAGCGTGGAGGAGATCGCGGGGACCGGGGCGACCCTGTGGTTCCAGCTCTACTGGCTGCGGGAGCGCGAGCGGATGCTCGACCTGATCCGGCGGGCCGAGGCCGCCGGCTGCCAGGCCGTGATGATCACGATCGACGTCGCGGTCATGGGACGGCGCCTGCGGGATCTGCGCAACGGTTTCGCGCTGCCCTCCCAGGTGCGGGCCGTCCATCTGCCCCCGGGGCCGAGCCGGGCACACCTGCGGGAGCAGGGTGCCTCGGCGGTGGCCGAGCACACCCGCTCGCTCCTCGACCCGGCGGCGGGCTGGCAGGACGTGGAGTGGCTGCGCGCCCAGACGTCCCTGCCACTGATCGTCAAGGGAGTTCTGGACCCGTCGGACGCGCTGCGGGCCGTGGCCTGCGGCGCGGACGCCGTGGTGGTGTCCAACCACGGCGGGCGGCAGTTCGACGGCGCACCGGCCAGCGTCGCCGTACTGCCCGAGGTACGGGCCGCGGTCGGCGACCGGGCCGAGGTGCTCCTGGACAGCGGGATACGCAGTGGCCTCGACGTACTCCGGGCCCTCGCCCTGGGCGCTTCGGGCGTCCTGGTCGGGCGTCCGGTGCTGTGGAGCCTGGCCGCCGACGGCGCTGCCGGCGTCGAGCAGCTGCTGGCGCTGCTGCGGACCGAACTGGCCGACGGCCTCACGCTGCTCGGCTGCGGCGATGTCAGTGAAGCGGCGCGGCTGCGGGCCCTGCTCGGCCCGCACGCCGCGCCCGGGCGGGAAGCGAGGACGGCATGACGGGCTCACCCGATCTCCACACCGACGACCTCTTCGGCGCGCTGTCGGAGCCGGTGCTCACCTCCATGAACCAGCTCAACGAGATCGCCCAGCGCCATCCCGATGCCATCGCACTCGCCGCCGGGCGGCCGAGCGAGGCGTATTTCGAGATCAAGGACCTGCACGACTACCTGCGGGCGTTCACCGACCACCTGGCGGACGAGCGCGGGCTGGACGCGGGCGCGGTGCGGGAGACGCTGTTCCAGTACGGCCGTACCAAGGGTGTGGTGCACGACCTGGTGGCGGAGAACCTCCGGGTCGACGAGGGCATCGTCTGCGACCCCGAGGCGATCGTCGTCACGGTGGGCTGCCAGGAGGCCATGTATCTGGTCCTGCGGGCGTTGCGCGCCGACGCCCGCGACGTGCTGCTCGCCATCTCGCCGACCTATGTAGGGCTCTCCGGCGCCGCCCGCCTGGCCGACCTGCCGGTGCTGCCGGTGCCGGGCGGCGCCACGGGCGCGGACCCGCAGGCGCTGCGCGCCGCGCTGGAGCACGCCCGCCGTGAAGGACTCCGGCCTCGCGGCTGCTACGTGATGCCCGACTTCGCCAACCCCTCCGGGCTGACCCTCGGCATGGAGACCCGCCGGGAGCTGCTGCGGCTGGCGCAGGAGGAGGAGCTGCTGCTGCTTGAGGACAATCCGTACGGGTTGTTCGGCGACCCCGGGCAGCAGCGCCTGCCCACCCTGAAGGCGCTGGACACCGAGCGCTCAGTCGTCTATTTGGGGTCCTTCGCGAAGACCGCGCTGCCGGGCGCGCGAGTGGGCTATCTGGTGGCCGATCAGCGGGTGGCGGACGCCGCCGGCCGGGTCGGGCTGTTCGCGGACCAGCTCTCGAAGCTCAAGAGCATGCTGACGGTGAACACCTCGCCGATCGCGCAGGCGGTGGTCGGCGGCAAGCTGGTCCGACACGGCTGCAGCCTACTCGCCGCGAACGTCCGCGAGCGCGAGGTGTACAGCCGCAATCTCCGGCTGCTGCTGAGCGGGCTGGAACGCCGGCTGCCGGACGCGGCCCGGCTGGGGGTGAGCTGGCAGGTGCCGACGGGCGGCTTCTTCGCGGTGCTCACCGTGCCGTTCACCGCCGACGACGCGGCGCTGGAGCTGTCCGCCGGCAAGTACGGGGTGCTGTGGACCCCGGTGAGCCATTTCTACGACGGCGGTGGCGGCGAGCGCCAACTGCGGCTGTCGGTCAGCGCCGTGACCCCGGAGGAGATCGAGACCGGCCTGGACCGGCTGGCGGCGTTCCTGCGGGAGCAGTCGCCGAAGGGAGAGTCCGATGCTTGATCTCAACGAACGCCTGGCGGCCTCGGTCGCGGCACACCCGCGGCGTACGGCGGTGTGGGCCGGCTCGCAGCGCCTGACGTATGCCGAGCTGGACGAGGCGGTGCAGCGGGCGGCATCCGTGCTGGATGCGGCGGGCATCCGCGCTGGCACCCGGGTGGCGCTGCAACTGCCGCCCGGCCCCGAACTGATGGTCGTGCTGCTGGCGGTGCTGCGTTCCGGCGCCGCCTACGTTCCGCTGGACCCGGCGGAGCCCGGTCACCGAATGAAGCTCATCCTCGACGACGCGCGCCCGATGGCCATCGTGGACGGGGGCGCGGTCGGCACCGCGGTGACGGACACGACGAGGCTGCGCATCCTCGACGCCGCCGCGCGGTCAGCGGCACCGGCCGATCCGCTGGACCGCACCGCCTACATCATCTACACCTCCGGGACCACGGGCGTACCCAAGGGAGTCCCGGTCTCCCATCGCAATGTCGGCGCGCTGCTGCACTCCACCGACGAGCACTTCGACTTCCGTGCGGACGACCGCTGGCTGCTCTTCCACGCGGTGACCTTCGACTTCTCCGTATGGGAGATCTGGGGCGCGCTGGCGCACGGAGCCGCGCTCTGCGTGCCGGAACGGTGGTCCGTGATGGAGCCCCGCGCCGCCGCCCGGCTCATCGCGGACGAGGGGATCACCGTCCTCAACCAGACCCCGTCCGCCTTCGCCGCGGTCTCCGCCGAACTGCTGCGCTCGGCGCCGGACAACGCGCTGCGCTATGTCGTCTTCGGAGGCGAGCGGCTGCTGCCGGCCTCGCTGCGGAGCTGGGCCGAGCGGATCGGCCTGAACCGGGTGGCCCTGGTCAACCTGTACGGCATCACCGAGGTCACGGTGCACGCCACCCTGCACCGGCTGACCGACCGGGACCTGAAGGGCACGGAATCGGTGATCGGCGCCCCGCTGAGCGGCTTCGCCGCCCAGGTCGTGGACGAGCGGGACCAGCCCGCGGCGCGCGGCGAACTGCTGCTGGCCGGCCCGCAGGTGGTCGGCGGCTACCTCAACCGGCCGGAACTCGACGAGCATCGTTTCGTCCTGCGTGACGGCCGCCGCTACTACCGCAGTGGCGACATCGTGGAGCGGGGCCCCGACGGCCTGCTGCGCTATCTCGGCCGGACCGACGACCAGGTGAAGGTCCGCGGCTACCGCATTGAGCTGAGCGAAGTGGAGCACGCCCTTTCGTCGGTTCCCGGGGTCGCCGCGAGCTGCGCGCTGACCTTGCCCGACGGCCACGGCGGGCTGCTGCTGGCCGGGACGTACAGCACCGCCGACGGGGCCGTGCTGACCACCCGCCAGGTGCGGGCCACGCTCCGCACCGCGCTGCCGCTGCACATGGTCCCGACGAAACTCAAGCAGGTCCCCGCGCTTCCCCGTACGGCCAACGGAAAGGTCGACCGGGCCGCGCTGCGGGACGCCTGGGACGGGCCGAACTGATGTGCCAGACCTCTCAGCCACCCACATCTCTGGAGAGTTCGATGCTGGACACCGCAAGCTCCCCCGGCGCCCTGCGGGCCGCCTACGAAGAGAACGGCTGGTTCACCGCGCCGACGCGGCTCGACGCGGAGTCGGTGGAGAAGCTGCGCGCCAGCGTGGCGGAGATCAGCCGGCAGGACCGGCCCGAGGTCGTGCACGAGAAGGGCAGCGACGCGGTTCGCGCCATCCACGGCTGCCACGACTTCGACGACGTCTGCGGCCGCCTGGTCCGGCTGCCCGCGCTGCTCGGGCTGGCAGAGCACCTCCTCGGTGAGCCGGTGTACGTCTACCAGTTCAAGGTCAACATGAAGCAGCCTCGGGAGGGCGCGGCCTGGCCGTGGCACCAGGACTACGCGTTCTGGAGCCGGGAGGACGGCATGCCCGAGGACCGTGCCGTCAACATCGCGGTGCTGCTGGACGACACGCACGAGGGCAACGGTCCGCTGAGGGTCGTGCCGGGCAGCCACCGCTCCGGGCTTCTCGACGCCGGCCAGGGCGCGGACGGCCGCAGCCACGACTGGCGCAACCACGTCGCCGCCGACCTGGAGTACACCGTCCCGGACACGGTCGCCGAGGAGCTGGCGGCCCGGTCCGGCACCGAGCTGGCGACCGGACCGGCCGGCACGATCTGCGTCTTCCATCCGAGCATCGTCCACTCTTCCTCCAGCAACACCTCCGCCGACCGCCGGGCGATGCTGCTGGTGACGTACAACGCCGTGTCCAATGCGGCCCTCCACTGCAAGCGGCCGGAGTTTCTCGTCACCCGTGACGCCGTCGCCCTCACCCCGCTCGCCGACGCCGTCCTCTGAGACCGCCCGCAGCCGTTTCATCTCGAGGAGATAGCCGATGGACAACAGCAAGCCGGTGCACCACTGCTTCACCAAGCAAGCGCGGCTGTCCCCGAACGCGGTGGCAGTCCAGGAGGCGGGGGGCGGCACCCTCACCTACCGGGAACTCGACGAGCGCTCCAATCAGCTGGCCCACCACCTGATCGAGGCCGGGGCCCGGCCCGAAGAACTGGTGGCGGTCCACCAGGAGAAGACGATCGACCTGATCGTCTCGATCCTGGGCGTGCTGAAGTCCGGTGCGGCCTACCTGCCGCTGCACCACGCGAATCCGGTCCAGCGGATGCAGGCCATCACCGATGCCGCCGGCGTCCGCATCCTGCTGACCGACCGGGCCTGCGCCGAGCGGCAACTGCCCGGGACCGACACGTCGATCGTCGTGGACGACTGCCCCGGCATCGCGGCGCGGCCCACCACCGAGACCGCGGCACGGGTGAGGCCCGGCCAGCTGTTGTCGGTGATGTTCACCTCCGGCTCCACCGGCGAACCCAAGGGCGTCGCGATCGCGCACGACGAGGTCACCCGCTTCGCGCACGACCGGATGTTCGTCCCGGACCGACACACCCGCGTGCTGATGGCGGCCCCGTACGCCTTCGACGCGTCGGTCTACGACCTGTGGGTGGCGCTCCTGCACGGCGGCACGGTGGTCCTGCCGCCGCCGGGCGCGGTGGACGCGCGGGCGTACGCGCAGACGATCATCGACGAGAAGGTGACCGGCGTCCTGCTGACCGCCGGGCTCTTCCGGGTGATGGCGCAGGAGGAGCCGGGGTGCTTCTCCGCCGTCCGGGAGGTGCTGACGGGCGGCGATGTGGTGCCGCCGACGGCCGTGCAGCGGATTCAGCGGGCCTGTCCGCAGACCGTGGTGCGCACCACGTACGGGCCGACGGAGACCACGCTGTTCGCCACCCAGGTCGCACTGCCCCGGGACGCCGTGTACGGCCCTGCCGGGGTGCCGCTGGGCCGGCCGCTGGACGACACCCGGCTGCACGTGCTGGACGACCGGCTGCGTCCGGTCGCCGTCGGCGACGAAGGCTCGCTGTACATCGCGGGCGCCGGGCTGGCACGCGGCTACCTGGGCCGCCCGGACCTGACCTCCGAACGCTTCGTCGCCGATCCCTACGGCGGGGCGGGCGAGCGCATGTACGCCACGGGCGACCGGGTGCGCTGGAACGGCGACGGCATGCTGGAGTTCCTCGGCCGCGCGGACGACCAGGTCAAGATCCGCGGCTTCCGGATCGAGCCGCGCGAGGTGGAGCACACGCTGTCCGGCTTCCCGGGGACCGGGCAGGTCGCGGTGCTGGCCCGGCTGGGGGCGCAGTCCGATGACGAGAAGTCGCTGGTCGCCTACCTTGTCGTCGACGGGGAGAAGGATGCCCGCGCGGTGCGGGACTTCGCCGCGGCGACACTGCCCGAGTACATGGTGCCCTCCGCGTACGTCTTCCTGGACACCCTGCCGTTGACGGCCAACGGGAAGGTCGACTACGAGGCGTTGCCCGACCCCGCGGCCGAACCGGGCCGGACCGGGCGGCTGCCGCGCAGCCCGCACGAGGAGATCCTCTGCGGCCTGTTCGCCGAGGTGCTGTCGGTGGAGTCGGTGGGCATCGACGACTCCTTCTTCGACCTGGGCGGACACTCCCTGCTGGCCACCAGACTCGCCGGGCGTGTCCGCAAGGTCCTCGGCATGGACCTGCCGGTGCGCTATCTGCTGGAGGCGCCGACCGTGGCGGGCATCCTCGGCCTGCTGGAAGCCGATGCGCAGAGCATGAGCGGGCTGGGGCCGATCCTCACGCTGCGCGAGGCCGGCCGGAAGACCCCGCTGTTCTGCTTCCACCCGGGCGGCGGCCTGGCCTGGTGCTACTCGGGGCTGTTGCAGCACATCCCCCGCGGTCACCCGGTGTTCGGCCTGCAGGACCAGGTGGTCGACAGCGGTGAGAAGCTGCCGCGCACCCTGGAGGAGATGGCCGCGACCTACGCCGAGCGGATCCGTACGCTGTGCCCGGGCGGCCCGTACGCCCTGGTCGGGTGGTCCTTCGGTGGTCTGGTCGCGCAGGCGGCCGCCGTCCATCTGCAGGACCGGGGGGAGCGGGTGGCGCTGCTCGCCGTGCTCGACGCCCGGCGCGAGGACACGGCCGTCAACCGAAACCCGGACCGGCGCGAACTCCTCCGCCAGACCTTCGAGGGCGTCGACGCCATCGCCGCGGAGCCGGGGGTGGGTCCGATTCCGCCGGCGCGCGTGCGGGAGATCCTCGCGGAGCAGGGCAGCGTGCTGGCGGGCCTCAGCGAGGAGACCATCGAGAGGCTCGTGGCCGTCACCGCCAACAACCTCAAGCTCGGGGACGAGTCGGTCCAGCAGCACTTCCACGGAGACCTGCTCATCTTCGAGCCCTCGACGGCGCCCGCGGACAACCGCGCCAGCGACTTCTGGGAGCCCTGGATCACCGGCGAGATCATCCGCAGACCGGTGCCCTTCACCCACCACGAGCTGCTCGGCCCCGCGGCCCTCGACGTGATCGGCCCGGAGCTGGCCCGAGCGCTGCAGGAGACGACGTGAGCACTCCCCCGTCGGCCGCGCCGGCCGTGGCGGACCTCGACCTCGCTGCCATCGACCTGGCCGATCCCGCAACCCACTGCCGGGCGGACATCGACGACGTCTGGCGCCGCCTGCGCACCGAAGCGCCCCTCCACCACCAGCCGGACTCCCCGGAGGGGCGCGGCTTCTGGGTGCTTTCGCGCTACGACGACGTGCTGGACCTCTACAAGGACAGCCACCGCTTCCGCTCCGGCCCCGGCAACATGCTGGAGTCCCTGCGCAAGCCGGAGGGCGACCCGGCCGCGGGCGAGGTGCTGTTCATGATGGACGCGCCGGAGCACCAGCCCCTGCGCAACGTCCTCAGGAAGTCGCTCACCCCCGCGATCAGACAGGGCGTGGTGGATCGCCTGGCCGCCCGGGTCGCCGCACTGATCACCGAGCGCATCGGCGGCGGCCGTTTCGACTTCGCCGAAGACGTCGCCGACAAGGTCCCCATCTGGACCATCTGCGAACTCCTGGGCATGCCCGAGGAGGACCGGCCTCGTCTGCTCGAACTGAGCCGGGACGCGCTCAGCGCCGCCTCCACCGACCAGTCGCCGGAGGATCGCTGGGCCACCCGCACCGAACTGCTCGACTACTGTGCCCGCGCTCTGGAGGACAAGCGCGACGAGCCGGCCGACGACCTGCTCAGCGCGATGGCGGCCGCAGAGGTGGACGGCGTCCCGCTCACCGACCAGCAGATCATCCTCAACTGCTACGGGCTGTTGCTGGCCGGAGACCACACCAGCCGGCTCGGGATGATCTCGGCGGTGGAGCGGTTCGGCAGCCGGCCCGGCCTGCTGCGCGGACTGCGAGAGGGCTCCGTGCCGCCGGCGGCCGCCGTGGAGGAGATCATCCGCTGGACCAGCCCGGTCCAGCACGTCGGACGCACCGCGGCGGAGGACTTCGACCTGCACGGCCGGCGGATCCGGAGCGGCGACATCGTCACCGCGTGGAACATCTCGGCCAACCGGGACGAGACGGCCTTCCCGCAGGCGGACGTCTTCGTCCCGGACCGCACCCCCAACCGGCACCTGGGCCTGGGCAGCGGCCCGCACTTCTGCCTCGGCGCCTTCCTGGGCCGGGCCGAGATCGGCGCCGTGCTGACCGTGCTGCGCGACCGCGTGGGCGGCATCGAGCTGTGCGGCCCCCCGCAGCCCATCTACTCGACGTTCCTGCGGGGCTTCCGCAGCCTCCCGGTGGCGCTGCGCTGACGACGCGCGCCGCCCCGGCGCCCGATGATCGATAACCGACGACCGACGACCGCCCGAAGGGGTAACGCGGCGATGGCCCAAAAACTCGACTCCCGGCACACCATCCACGGGCGCTTCTCCGAACGTGCCCGGCGGCAGCCCGACGCCGTCGCCGTCAGCGGCGGCGACAAGGAGCTGACCTACGGCGAACTGGAGCGGCGGGCGAACGCCCTGGCCCACCGTCTCCTGGCCCACGGCGTCCGCCCGGACGAGCCGGTGGCGCTGCTGATGGAGCGCTCCCCGGACCTGCCGGTGGCGCTGCTGGGGATCCTCAAGTCCGGCGCCGCCTATCTCCCCCTGCACACCCGCAATCCCCCCGCCCGGCAGCGCCAGGTGCTGGACGGGGCAGGGGTCCGCGTCCTCGTGGCCGACCGGAGTGCGATGCCGCTGCCCGACACCCGGGGCCTGACCGTCATCGACCCGTCGGAGCCCGCCGACGCGCCCGCCGCACCCCCCGCGCCGCCCTGCCATGGGAGCAGCCTCGCCTACGTCGCCCTCACCTCGGGCTCCACCGGCACCCCCAAGGGCGTCGCGGTGCCGCACCGGAACGTGCTGGCCCTGGTCGACGACGCGCTGTGGCGGGACGAGTGCCACCGCCGGATCCTGATGCTCGCGCCCCACGCCTTCGACGTGGTGAGCTACGAGATCTGGGTCCCGCTGCTGCGCGGCGGGAGTCTCGCACTGGCCCCCGCCGGTTTCGAGGCGCAGGCGCTGCGCCCGCTCATCGAGCGGTACGCGGTCGACGGACTGCACCTGACCGCCGGTCTGTTCCGGGTGGTGGCGGATTGTGCGCCGGAGACGTTCCGCTCCGTACGGGAGGTGCTGACCGGGGGCGACGTGGTCTCCCCGGCCGCGGTGCGCAAGGTGCTGGAGGCGTGCCCAGGCACCACGGTGCGTGCCATGTACGGGCCCACCGAGGTCACGCTGTTCGCCACCCACCACGCGATGGCCGAGCCCCCGGACCGCGAGGTGCCGCTGGGCCGCCCGCTGGACGGCGATCGGGTGTACCTCCTCGACGAGAAGCTGCATCCCGTGCCGGACGGGGCGACCGGGGAGATCTATCTCGCGGGCGAGGGGGTGGCCCGCGGCTATCACGGCCAGGGCTCCCTGACAGCCGCGGCTTTCGTGGCGGACCCGTTCGGTGCTCCCGGCGCCAGGATGTACCGCTCGGGAGATCTCGGGCGCCGCAACCCGCAGGGCGACCTGGAGTTCGCCGGCCGCATCGGCAATCAGGTCAAGGTGCGCGGCTTCCGGGTCGAGCCGGGCGAGATCGAGACCGTGCTGGGCGATCTGACGCAGGCCGCCCAGGTCGCGGTCGCGGCACACGGCCCCGATGTCAACGACAAGAGGCTCACGGCCTACCTGGTCCCCGGTGAGCGGCTGTCGTACCCGCCGGATGCGGAGCTGGCCCGGCGGCTGGCCGAGTTGCTGCCCGACTACATGGTCCCGTCCGCCTTCGTCCGACTGCCGACGCTCCCCGTCACGCCCAACGGCAAGGTCGACTACGCGGCGCTCCCGGAGCCCGGCCCGGCTGCGCAGGCCGACTCCGGTGCCCCACGCGACGCCCGGGAGGAGGTGCTCGCCGAGTGCTTCGCGGAGGCCCTCGGCGTCGAACGGGTCGGCATCCACGACGACTTCTTCGACCTGGGCGGCAGTTCACTGTCCGCGACCCGGCTGCTGAGCCGTACCCGGGCGGAGCTCGGGGTGCGGCTGTCGATGCGTGACCTGCTGGACCGGCGCACGGTGGCGCGCCTGGCCGAGGCCGCCCGGGAGAAGGGCAGCCGGGATGCGGAGACCAGGGGCCTGCAGTCGCTGCTGAGGATCCGCGAGCAGGGCGACGGCGTGCCGCTCTTCTGCGTTCATCCGGGCGGCGGGATGGCCTGGTGCTACTTCGGCCTCCTGCGCCATCTGCCCAAGAGCGTCCCTGTGTACGGGCTCCAGGCGCGCGGGCTGACGGGCCACGAGCCGGTCGCGGCCGACATGGACGCCCTCGCTGCCGACTACGTGCGGCAGATCCGGCAGATCCGTCCCACCGGCCCGTACCGGCTGCTGGGCTGGTCCTTCGGCGGCAACGCCGCGCACACGGTGGCCGGCCGCCTGCGCGCGGCCGGCGAACAGGTGTCACTGCTGGCCGTACTCGACTCCAGTCACGGCGGGGCGCGCGGCGAGCGGCCCGAGATGAGCCAGCGCGACGCGCTCAAGCTCGCCTTCGACGGCCTGCCGGCCTTCGACGCCGAGCCCGGCACCGGGCCCATTCCGCTTCGGCGCGTTCAGGAGATCCTGCACGACGCCTCCAGCCCGCTGGCCGGGACCGACGCGCCCACCATCGAGGCGATCATCACCACCACCCGTAACACCATCCGGATCAGCGACGCCGCCCGGCCGCCGCACTTCGACGGCGACATGCTCTTCTTCGAGGCGAACGACCCGGTCCGCGGGCCCAGCGGGCTGGCAGAGGTGTGGCGTCCGCACATCGGCGGTGCGATCACCAGCATTCCGGTGTCCGCCGGGCACATGCAGATGATGACGCCCGCTGCCTTGCAGGAGATCGGCCCGGTCGTCGCCGCCCGCCTGTGAGCATCGGTGGACGGGCCCATGCCCTGCGGGGCGGACCCACGCAGCCCTGTCAGACGGCCACCACGCAGTCGTGGGAGCTGTTGCTCCCCGCGATGCTGACGATGCCGGTCGTGGTGTCGGCGGAGAAGCGGGACAACACGCCCGCCGGGCGGCCGGCGAACAGCAGGGGTCCGAAGACCGGGGCGATGTCGAGGTCGTACGGCTCGTCCACGTCGTCGGAGACGACCGCCAGACGGCACGTGCGCGCCTGCACGAACTCCTGCACGACGCTGGCGCCCGTGTCGGCGGCGCTCGTCACCGCCGCCTCCCACTCGGCCTGGCCCGTGTCACGGCCGATGACGACCTGTCTGCCGCTCATTCCGAGGCTCTCCTTGAGCACAAGCGACTCCCGGTGGTCCACGGCGTGGCGCACGAGGTCGACCTTGCGGCCTTCGCGGGTCGTCCACCGGTGGGAGAGCACCCTCGTCCAGGGCAGGTACCTCTCCACCAGGGCGCGCTCGGCGGAGCTCATCCACGGCCGGCCCTCCGACAGCATGCCCAGCGTCAGCTTGCTGGACAGGAAGGTGGAGGTCTGGGTGCCCACCAGCAGGCAGCCGTTGTCCAGTGCTTGCTGCACCGGGGCGGTGTCGATGCCGAGTTCGGCCCAGTCGGGGATGGTGAAGTCTCTCAGTCCCAGGGGGTAACGCAGGTGGGGCGGGCAGTCCCAGGCCTCGCTCAGGTCCTCGGGTTCGAAGAAGCGTGCGGTCAGCCCGTGCGTGTTGAAGTAGTCGGTCTGCAGGTCGAAGTAGCGGGTGAACCCCCCTTGGTCACGCGCGCTGCCCAGCAGTGCCACCCGGGGAGCCACCCCCCGCTCCCGGCAGAGGCCGCGGAACATCTCGGTACGGACGGCGAACGGGTCCTCGTGGCCGAACGGCACTCGGCCCAGGGCGTCTGCGTAGAGTGCGCGCCAGACCTGGAGGCGGCTGTGGGTCTCCACGGGCCCGCCGAGCGCCCCGCTGACGTTGAATTCGAGGAACTTCGGTCCGTCCGCCCCGATCACGACGTCCGGGCGGCTCACGCAGTCCGCGTACCGCTCCTCGGTGAACTGGTCGGCCATGAACAGCTGGTGCTCGCTGTGCGGCATGCGATAGGCGGCCAGGCGCCCTTCGGTGGTGGGTGCGCTCTCCAGAGCGGTACGGCGCACCAGGTCGAGCAGGGCCGCGGTGACCCGGAACAACTCCGCGTAGGAGGCCACCGGCAGGGTGATCGGAGCCGCGGGCAGGAGCGACTGGTACGGAGACCCGATGTCCCGGATGCCGGTACGGAGCATCTCCCGGATCCGCGGCGCCGACGCGGCCGGCAGGAACCGGTGCCGGCCGAACCATGGGTGCCCGGTCGTCGCTCGGGGAGCCGACTCGTGAAGCAGACTCATCGTCCTTCTCCTGTTCTACCGGTCCTGGGGGCGTCGCTAATGTGTGCGGGGGGCGACGTCGTCTCCCCGGTGCCGCCGTCCCGGCGGCCTGCGCCCGTCCGGCAGAGCGATCGCACGAGGGGGAACGCCGCATGGCCCTGCGCCGCGTCCAGGACAACGAGTTCGTCGAAGAACACGGCGGGGACTACGAGGACTTCGAGCCGGGGATGGTGATCCGGCACTGGCCGGGGCGGACCATCAGCGAGACCGACAACACCTGGCTGACGCTGCTGACGATGAACCAGCATCCGCTGCACTTCGACACGGCCTACGGGCAGGGCACGGAGTACGGGCGGGTGCTGGTGAACAGCGGGATCACGCTGTGTCTGGTCGGCGGCATGACCGTACAGGCGCTGTCCGCGCGGGCGGTGGCCAACCTCGGCTGGGACAGGGTCCGTCTGAAGGACCCGGTGTACGTGGGAGACACCCTGTACGCGACGAGCCGGATCCTGGCCAAGCGGCTGTCGAAGTCGCGGCCCGGGCAGGGGATCGTGACGGTCGAGACCACCGGCACCAAATCCACCGGGGAGGCCGTCATCGTCTTCGAGCGGTCCTTCATGGTGCGCTGCCGGGAAGCCGGTTGACCTCACGTACGGGCTCCCGCGGCCAACGCGGCCGCGGCGGCCGTGTCCTCGATGGCCATGCCCACGCTGCGGAACACCGAGGTACGGCCCATCGGCCCGGCCGTCCCGGTGACCAGCTCGCCCAGCTCGTGCAGCGCGTGGGCGTCGATCAGTCCACCGGCCAACGCCGCTCGCACCTCCCCCGCCTCGGCACAGGCGGCGGCCCGGTCCTCCACGGTGACGAAGGCCTGCGCGAGGAGCGCCGGGTCGAGCTCCAGGGCGTCTTCGTGGGTGCCGCCGATCACGTTGACGTGCGCGCCCGGCCGCACCCATCCAGCCTCCACGAGCGGCTGCCGACCGCTCGTGGACGTGGCGGTGCAGATGAGCGCGGCGTCACTGACGGCGTCCTCAGCCGTGTCGCAGACGACAGTCCGGACGCGGCCGTCGGTGGTGTCGCTGATCCACCGGGCGAACCGCGCGGTCCGCTCCGGGGTACGCGAGAACACCCGGACCGTCCGGACCGGACGCACCGCTGCCATCGCCGGCACCAGGGCGCGGGCCTGAGCGCCCGCACCGAGCACGGCGAGGTCCGCGGCGTCCGCGGGGGCACACAGCCGGGTGGCGAGGGCGGCCGCCGCGGCGGTCCGAACGGCCGTCAGCCCGGCGCCCTCCAGCAGGGCGACGATCCGTCCGGTGTCCAGGTCGGTCAGCGCGACGATGCCGTGGATCAGCGGCAGTCCCCGATCGGGGTTGCCCGGAGTGAGGGTGGTGATCTTGACGCTGCCCACCCCGTGCCGCTCCCAGACCGAGGTCGCGGTCAGCAACTCCCGTTGTCCGTCATGCGGGACGACCGTGCGCGGCGGGGACGACACGCGCCCGGCCGACAGATCGGCGAAGGCCTCGGCCAGCGCGTCGACCACCCGCAGCAGCTGATGGCTGCCCGCCATGTCCTCGGGGCCGAGACTCACCGGAGCGCTCATCCCGCTGATTCCCCGGCGCTCAGTTCGGCCACCGCCTGCGCGATCAGGTCCTCCTGCCCGGCGATGGCCTGGTGTCTGCCGAGCGCGAAGAAGACGTCCCGCGGATCGACTCCGGCCCGCTCCGACCGTTCCAGCACCTGGTGCTTGAACCCGGAGAACACCCCGGCCAGACCGCTGACGATGCTGAGCGAGCCGGTGGCCGGCGGCACGGACATCAGGTGCCGCTCGGCGAATTCGGCGGCGTCCAGCAGGCCGTACAGGTCGATGCCGGTGGCGAACCCGGTGCGTTCCAGCACGGGTACGAGGACCTCCAGCTGGGTGTTGCCCGCGCCGGCCCCGAAACCGCGCGCACAGCCGTCGATGATCCCCGCGCCCGCCTGGGCGGCCGCGACCGAGTTCGCGACGGCCATGCCCAGGTTGTTGTGCCCGTGGAAGATCACGGGCACGTCGACCGCCGCGCTGATCAGACCGATCCGGTGGGTGACGTCCTCGGGCAGGAGGTGGCCCGCGGAGTCCATGATGCCCACCGCCTGTGCCCCGTAGCGCACGGCGTCGGCCGCCTGGTCGGCGAGTTCGGCGGGGGTGGCCATGTGGCTCATCATCAGTACGCAGTGGGCCTCGGTGCCCTGCTCGCGCAGGTGGCCCAGATGGCGCTCGGCGAGCGAGGTCTCCGTGCAGTGCACGCCGATGCGGACCACGTCGGCCCCGTGCCCGACGGCCTTGCGCAGATCGTCCGAGGTGCCCCATCCGGGCAGCATGAACACGGCCATCCTGCTGTGCCGCAGGGCTTCCCGCACGGTCGACAGCATCACGTCGTCACTGACGGCGGCGCGGCCGACCTGGAGGGAGGAAGCACCCAGGCCGTTGCCGTGGCCCACCTCCACGACCGGGATCCCGGCGGCGTCGGCGGCCTCCGCGTAGCCGCGCAGTGCCGCCGCGCCGAGCTGGTGGCGCACGGCGTGCTGGCCGTCACGCAGCGTCGGGTCGTGAATCACCACGGCGTTCACCGGCCGGCTCCCTTCGGGGACGCCGTGGCGAGCCGGGCCGCGTGCTGCTCGGCGACCAGGACGGCGGCGGAGTCGATGATGTCGAGGTTCCCCGCGTACGGGGGCAGGACATCGCTGTCGGCGACGACTTCCACGGTCACGGTGACGAGATCGTCACGCACGTCGCAGGCGAGGACCCGATAGCCGGGGGCGAACCGCCGTACCCGTTCGGCCGCCTCGCGGACGGCGGACCGGACCTCCAGGCCCTCGGCCCGGGGCAGGACCGCGTGGACGGTGGTGCGGAAGCGCGCCGGAGGTACGGCCGGACTGATGTTGAGGATGGCCTTGGTACGGCTCACGCCGGTGAACGCGGCCAAGGCGTGCTGGGTGGTGGCGACGTACTCGTCGAGGTTGAGCCGGGTGGCCCGGCCCGCGATGCTGCTCGCCACGGTGGAGACGACCTCGACGTACGTCACGTCGAACCGGTCGGCGAGGGCGTGCGCGACGGGGATCGCCGCCTGCCCTCCGCAGCTGATCAGGCTGACGTTGCCGTCGGGCGGTGGCTGGACGCCGGTCACCGTGGGCACCACCATCCGCCCGGTCCTGCTCGGGGTCAGGTCGATCAACAGCGTTCCGAGGGGGCGGAGCAGCCGCCAGTGCTCCGCGTGCGCCATCGCGCTGGTGGCGTCGAAGACCACGTGGAACGGGCGGGGCGCGGCCAGGATCGCGTCGATGCCGTCCGCGGTGGTCGGGCAGCCGAGGAGCGCTGCGTGCCGCAGGCCCGCCGACTCCGGATTGCGCCCGGCGACCAGGGCGCACTCCAGCACGTCCGAGTCGTTGATCTTGGAGACCAGGTCCTGTCCTATCGCGCCGGTGCCGATGACGGCGACGGTGAGCGGCGCGGACTCGGGGTGTCGCCCTCGGGAGGCGGGGGCGTCGACGAGGGTCATCGGCCCGTCTCCGCGTCCGCGGTGCCGTGCGAGGAGAACCGGGCGGCCCACGCCTCACCGAGGACGACGGTCGAACGCGCCCGCCGGGCGAACGGCGGACCGACCATGGAGCCGTCCAGGACCGCGACACCGCCGTCCGCGGACGCAACGGCCTCGGTGACCCGCTTGGCCCGGCGCAGTTCGTCCGGGTCGGGGCGCAGGGCGGTATTGATCGCGTCGAGTTCGCCCGGGTGGACGGTCACCTTGCCGTGAAAGCCGAGGGCGCGTACGCGGTCGGTCTCCTCGGCCAGCACCTCGGGCTCGGCCAGCCGGAAGTTGGCGGTGTCCACGCAGGCGGTGCCGTAGCGGGCACACGCCATGGCCATCGCCTGCCGGGCCGCGAGGAGGCCGTCCCAGGTGATCTCGACGCCCAGCGTGGCGGCGAGGTCGGCGGAGCCGAGAACCAGCCCGTCGGCGGATGCCGCGATCGCGTCGACCGCGGCCACGGCGGCCGGGGTCTCCACGGTCACGTAGATCTCGGGCCGGGCGCCGGCCGAGGCGAGGGTGGCGCGCACCAGTTCCACCTCGACCGCGGAGTCGACCATCGTCATCACCACGATGCCCGGCCGGACCGGGCACTCGATGAGCAGCAGCAGGTCGTGGACGGCCTCGGCGGTGCCGAGCTGGTTGACGCGCACCCCGATGTTCGCCGGCTCCGCCGCCTTCTCCAGCGCCGCCCGGCACACCTGCCGTGCGGCCGGCTTCCGTGGCCCCGGGACGGCGTCCTCCAGGTCGATGACGTACACGTCCGCGTCGTACGACCATGCGTGGACGACCCGGTCCAGGGACAGCGCCGGCGTGTAGAGGATGCTGCGCGGGATCGCGCGGGCGCGGGCCGTCATCCGGTGGCCTCGGCCGGGTCGGACGGCACGGTCGGGGCGCCCACCTCGGCGAGGACCGCGCACAGCCGGCGGATCTGTTCCTCGGTCTGACCGGCGCGCATCATCACGCGCAGTCCCGCCGTGCCGCGGGCGACGATCGGGAAGAACACCGGGGAGACGTAGAAGCCGGCCTCGAACACCCGGCGGCCTGCCTCGATCACGGTCGCGTCGCTCATCGGGACCATGCGGATCGGGAAGGTGCCGCCCGCCTGGTCCGTGTGGATCAGCGAGTCGAACAGCTCGATGTTGCCGCGCAGCCGGTCCTGCAGCACGGTGAGCTCGGCCGTCCGGTGGATCTCCGCGGAGGCGAGACCGGCGCCGACCGCTGCCGTGTTCAGCAGCTGCGAGTAGTTGAGGGCTCCCCCGAAGCGCTCGATGACCCGCAGCGTGTCCTTCTGGTAACCGTCCAGCACGATCGCCGCGCCGCTGGTGCCGAACGCCTTGTTCAGGGTCACCACCACGATGGTGCGCTCGTCCAGAACCGGGCTGTGCGTACGGACGTAGCCGACGCCCCGCTCTCCGTACGCCGACAGTGAGTGGGAGTCGTCGTAGTAGACCAGCAGGCCGTATCTGTCCTGCAGTTCGGCCAGTTCCTTCACCGGCGCGTAGCCGCCCAGGCTGTCGCTGCCGTCGCAGACGTAGGCGACGCGCGCGTACTTGCGGCAGGCGTCCTCGATGTAGTCGAGATCGTGGTGAGCGCAGGTGACGACCTCCGTCTCGTCGGCGCAGACCGGCTTGACGTTGGCCATGGAGACATGGGCGTTCTTGTCGAAGATCATCAATGGCCGGTCACCGTTGCCGAGGTGGCCGGAGGCGATCAGCGGCAGCAGGCCGAAGGTCGCGGTGCTCGCCGCGATGGAGCAGACGACATGGGCGCCGAACAGCTCGCCCAGTGAGTGCTCCAACTCCAGCATGGCGGGTATCTGCACCCGGCTGCGCGCGATGCAATGGTCCAGGACGCCGTAGCGGCGCAGCGCCTCGATGCCGCCCTCGACGATCCTGGGGTGGGAGTCGAGGTCGAGGTAGGAGCAGCAGCTGAAGTTCACGAACTCGTGCCCCGCGGGGACGGATTCATGACCGGGGACGGTGCGCAGCACACCACCGTCGAGGTCGGCCGCTATGCCGGCCAGACCGTGGCGCTCCGACATGTCCCAGAATTCGTTGCCGATGCCGATGAGTTTGTCGTTGTTGCGGTACCGGTGGGTGGGGTCGATCACGATGCGCTCGGTCATGACGCCGCCTGGGCCGGTGCGTAGTTGTAGACGCCTTTGAGCTTGCGGAAGACGGCCGTGTAGAGCGCCACTCCCAGCACGTACGGTCTGCGCAGGATCTTCGGGTCGCGCAGCCAGAAGTTGATGTTGATGTTCATCTCGTCCAGGGATTCGGCCTGGTGCCACCAGCCGAGCGGCAGGTAGAGCATCTGTCCGGGTTCGAGGATCACCTCCCGGCGCTCGGCCAGCCTCGCGGCGAGCTTCGGGTACCGTGCGCCGTCCACGTCGTCGAAGTCGAAGACCTGGGACTTGTCGCCGAACCCCTGCCGGAGCGACCGGGGGTAGTACTCCCGGAACCCCGGGGGCGTCAGGACGAACCGCTTGCGGCCCTCCAGGGCGATGTTGAAGTTCTCCAACTCGTCGAAGTGGCTCTGGGTGAACACTCCGCGTCGGCTGATCCAGAGGTTCGCCGCGTTGAGCGAGCGCCGGTAGTCGAAGAGCCTTCCGGCGTCGAAGCCCAGGATCGCGTTGACGTCGGCCGGCCGGTTGCGGATGTTCGACACCACGCGGTTCCAGGCACCGGCGTCGTTCTGGTAGCGGTCGTCGTCGAAGAACTCGGCGAGCCTGATCTCCCGGGTCGTCCAGCGCTCCGGGTGCCGCTTGTCGCTCGGCTCGGTGAACAGCGTCACCGGGAGGTGCCCGAGGCGCTCGGCCACCCCCTCCCGGCCCAGGCCGCGGGCGCCGTCCGGCAGGGTGATCACCGCCGGGACGTCGGCCCTGATGAGAGCGGCACGGCCGAAGGCCATGAACTCGTCGAACGAGAGCCGGGGCACGGGCCGGCCTCTGAGGTCCGCCCCGGTCGGGACGGGCTCCGTTGGTCCCACAACTCTTCCCTCTCTGCTCATTGTTCCTGCACCGCCAATTCCGAGGTGGGCTCCGCGACCGGGCGCGCGACGTTCAGCACCGGCTGCCCCACGAGGCTCAGGACCAGGGCCACGAACCCCCCGCCGACCCCCGCCCACGCCGCCGCCGCGGAGCCGAACACGTCGGCCAGCCGCCCGCCCACCGCGGTACCGGCGGCGATGCTGATCCCGCCGGCGCTGGTCAACCAGGAAAAGCCTTCGGAGAGCGCGCCCTTGGGACAGACCGACTCCATCAGCGTGCTGCCCGCGATCAGTCCCGGGGAGATGGCCACACCCGCCAGGACGGCGAGGAAGCACATCACCAGAGAGGACTCCGCGAAGGCCAGGGGGACGACGCCGAGCGTCAGCACACACGTGGTGAGCGACAGCACCCGGGCCTGCGACAGCCGCCAGTTCACTGCGCCGTAGACCGCCCCGGAGATCAGGCTGCCGACCGAGATGAGGGCGAGGAACACTCCGCTCAGGCCGGGCGCCGACTGCTCCCGCGCGAACGCGATCATCGTGACGTCGACCGCCCCGAACTGGAAGCCCATGCCCGCGTAACAGAGCATCAGCACCCACACGCCGGGCACCTTGATGGCACGCTCGGGGCCGCGGCCGACCGTCGGCTCCGGCGTCGGCTCGGACCGGCGGTGCAGCGCCACCGCGATGGACCCGGTCAGTGTCAGCAGCGCGCAGACGGCCAGTCCGGTGGCCGGGTGCACGGCGGTGGCCAGCAGGGTGACCAGCAGGGGGCCGAGCAGGAAGATCGTGTCGTCCAGCATGGACTCCAGGGCGTACGCGGTGCGCAGCAGCCCCTTTTCGACCATCGCCGCCCAGCGTGCGCGCATGAACGAGGTGAACGACACCGAGGTGCAGCCGGTGACCACCGCGGCGGCGACCATCAGCGGCAGCGGGGCCTCCAGCACGATGGAGACGATCAGCATCGTCATCCCCACGACGTGGGCCGCACACGCGGTGAGCAGGACCCGCCGCTGACTGTGCCGGTCGGCCGCGCGCCCCAGCACCGGGCTGACGGTGCCCTGGGCGAGCAGCATGGCCGCCGCCACCACGCCCGCCTCGGCCAGTGACCCGGTCACCGCCGAGACGAGGAGCAGACAGGCGATGGACCGCATGGCGATCGGGGCCCTGCCGACCACGCCCCACAGCGCCAGGGGCGTGGCCCCCGGCAGACGCAGCAGCCGAACGTAGGATCCGAGTCCCGAACTCGTTCCCGAAGCGCCCTCCGACACGGATCCCCCCGTCACTGATGCCTCGTCATACTCGCTGTGCCGCACCGGAGTTCGCGGCCCCCGGCGATCCGGTGGCCCGCACGGGGCCGAAGACCCGTGGCCGTCCCGTCGGACGTACCCGGTGATCCTCGCGGTCGCCACGGTGGATGGCAACGTTCGGCGATCGAACGGATCGGCCGCATGTAGGGTTCGAACGGCATGCTCCCTCGCCCGCTCCAGGAGCGGGCAGGCAGCCGACTCCCCAGGAACGCACCGCGTGTCATCCACCCGGACGACACGACCGTGCCGTGTCCCGATCACGGGTGTCCCGCGCCATGGCGGGGCGCCCACCGCGCAAGAGCCGTCCGTCCGTGCAGCGCGCCTGCCGCATGCGCCCCGTAAGGACCGTGCGGCGATCCGAACGAGGAGGCATGAGTGAACGAGCCGACGTCCGAGACCTTGGGGCCCAGGGCTCCGCGGAACCCTCAGGGCGAGGAGACCGAGGCCGTGGAGCCCCGCAAGAACGGCCAGGACCGCAAGGTGAGCGACGAACTCGCCGAGACGATGCGACAGGGCTGGGCCGACACCGAGCGGCACGATCTGGAAGCCGTTCCGCAGGCGGCGCACACCGGCCGCCGCCGTGCGGCGCTCTCCGCCCGCTTTCCCGGCGAGCGCCTGGTCATCCCCGCCGGCACGCTGAAGGTGCGCGCCAACGACACCTACTACCCGTTCCGCCCCGGATCCGACTACGTCTACCTGACCGCGGACCAGAGCGAGGACGGCGTGCTGGTCCTGGAGCCGGAGGACGGGGGCGGCCACGAGGCCACGCTGTACCTGCTGCCGCGCTCCGACCGGGAGAACGGGGAGTTCTGGCTGTCGGCCCGGGGCGAGCTGTGGGACGGGCGGCGCAACAGCCTCACCGAGAACGCACGGCTGCTGGGCCTGGCCACGGCGGACATCCGCGGGCTGGCGGACCTGCTGGCGGACGCCACCGGCCCGGTCCGGGTGCTGCGCGGTCTGGACGCCGGCGTGGAGGAGTCCCTGCGCGACAAGGTGACAGCCGAACGCGACGAAGAGTTCCGGGTCTTCCTCTCCGAGATGCGCCTGGTCAAGGACGACTTCGAGATCGCCGACCTGCGCTTCGCCTGTGAGGCGACCGCGCGCGGCTTCGAGGACGTGGTCCGGGCTCTGGACAAGGCGCAGGCCACCTCGGAGCGCTACATCGAGGGCACGTTCTTCCTGCGCGCCCGGGTCGAGGGCAACACCGTGGGTTACGCCTCCATCTGCGCGGCCGGACCACACGCCACGACCATCCACTGGGTGCGCAACGACGGCGCGGTGCGCCCGGGAGACCTGCTGCTGCTCGACGCCGGCGTGGAGACCCGCAACCTCTACACGGCCGACATCACCCGCACCCTGCCCGTCAGCGGCCGCTTCACGCCGCTGCAGCGCACGGTCTACGAGGCGGTCCTCGACGCCCAGCAGGCCGGAATCGACGCGGTGAAACCGGGCGCTTCCTACCGCGACTTCCACGAGGCCGCCCAGCGTGTGCTGACCGAACGCCTCGTCTCCTGGGGGCTGTTCGAGGACCTGTCGGTGGAGAGGGTCCTCGAACTCGGTCTGCAGCGCCGCTGGACCATGCACGGCACCGGCCACATGCTCGGTCTCGACGTCCACGACTGCGCGGCCGCCCGCGTCGAGCGGTACTCCGCCGGAACGCTGGAGGCGGGCATGGTCCTCACCGTCGAGCCCGGCCTGTACTTCCAGGCGGACGACCTGACCGTCCCCGAGGAGTACCGGGGCATCGGCGTCCGCATCGAGGACGACCTCCTCGTCACCGAGGACGGCAGCGAGACCCTGTCCTCCGCGCTGCCGCGAGGGGCCGACGACGTCGAGGCGTGGATGGCGTCGCTGCTGTCCTGACCGCCCGTGGGACCGGGTTCGCCCGGCCGCTTCCGAGAACCGCCGTACGGCGCTCGAAAGCGGCCGGGCGCACTGTTTTCCGGCGCCTGGGGCCCGGCCGGAGAGCACGTTGACAATATGGTCAAGAGTCGTTGACCATTGCGCCGTGTCAGAAGAACAGCCGGTTGCCGGCCAGGACGAGCCCCTGCAGATCAGTGACGAACTGCAACTGCGCGCCGTCAGTAACCTCGTCCGCCATCGCATCCTCCGCCTCCTGCGCGACCAGCCCGCGACCATCACCCAGGTCGCCGCCCGGATGGGCATCGCCAAGGGCAGCGCGAGCTACCACATGCGTCTGCTGGAGAAGGCGGGCCTTGTGGCCGTGGTGCGCACCCGCAAGGTCCGGGGGGTCACCGAGCGCTACTACGCCCGGACGAGCAGCCGGATCAGGCTGCCCGAGCCCGAACAGGGCGCACCCAACGTGGTGATGCGGCACGCCCTGGCCGATCTGGAGGCTGCGCCGAGCGGGTCGCCGCGCCTGGTCCGGATGCACCAGGCACGGCTGAGCAAGGACAAGTACGCAGAATTCACCGCCCGTCTGGAGGCCCTGGTGGAGGAGATCTCCGCGGCGTCCGACCCGGCGGAGCCCCCGGCCACGCTCGCCCTGGCCTTCTTCCGACCCGAGGAGCACGCGTGATCCCGCTGCGCAGATTCCACGACGGCCTGCCTCCCGCCTTCAGCCGCCTGTGGTTCGCCTCGGCACTGTCCTCCCTCGGCGACGGCGTCTACATCGCCGCCCTGCCCCTGTTCGCCGTCTCCCTCACGACCGACCCGTTCGCACTCAGCCTGGTGACCGCGGCCTCCCTGCTCCCATGGCTGCCGTTCGGGCTGCTCGGCGGCGCGCTGGTCGACCGCTGGGACCGGCGCCGGGTCATGTGGATCAGCGACGTGGCACGTGCCGCCCTGCTGTCGGGACTGGTCGTCGCGGCCGCCGTGGGCGCGGCCAGCCTCCAGCTCCTCATCGCCGTGGCCTTCGCGCTGGGCATCGGGCAGATCTTCTTCGACACCGCCTCCTCGGCCTACTTACCCCAGCTGCTCGATCGGGACCTCCCCAGTCTGCGGCGCGCCAACACCCTGAAACAGGGCGCGCAGACGGCGACCAGCGAGTTCGCCGGGCCGCCGTTGGGCGGTCTGCTCTTCGCCCTCGGCCGGGCCGTCCCGCTGGCCTTCGACGCCCTCTCCTTCCTGCTCAGCGGGTGGCTCATCCGCAAGCTGCCCGCCCAGCCGGTGGCCCCGGTCAAGGAGCGGCGTTCGTTGTGGCGGGACGCCCGCGACGGCGCCGCCTACGTCTTCGGCAACCGCATCCTCCTCGGCCTCGCCCTGCGGTTCGCGGTCGGCAACCTCGCCTTCTCGGGCGGGGAGGCGGTCTTGGTCCTCTACGCCCATCACACCCTGGGCATCGGAAACAGCGGCTTCGGCTTCCTGCTCGCCACCCAGGCCGTCGGCGGCCTGGTCGGCACCGCGCTCGCCGGGTTGCTCGGCTCCCGGATGAAGACCGGTCACGCGCTGACGGTCACGGCCGCGGTGGAGTCGGTGGCCCAGCTCTGCCTCGGTCTGTCGGGCGGGCCGGTCACCGCGGGCCTCTCGATGGCCGTCTGCAGTGCGGCCATGTCGGCGACCATGGTGCTCGTGCCGTCCGTGTCCCAGGCCATCGTCCCCGCCCACCTCACCGGCCGGGTCTCTGCCACGAACCGCATGCTGGGCGTCGGCGCGGCACCGCTGGGCGCCCTGCTGGGCGGCTGGCTGGCGACGGTGGCGGGGCTGCGTGCCCCCTTCGTCGCAGGAGCCATCGTCCTCGCCGTGATGACCGTCCTGGTCGCCGTGCTCACCGGTGCCGACCGCATCGACGACGCCCTGCGCAAGGCGCGGGAGGAATCCGCCCCGACCGACGTCCCGTCATCCTGACGGACGGGTTCGCGGGGCGAAGATCCCGTGTCGCGCACACCGTGCCTGCCGCCCGTCGGCCGTGGGGCCCGCCGCTGTCCGCGCCGTCGCCCGCCGGCGTCCCGGCCGCGCGACGACTGCTCAGCGGGCGCCGATCCGGCTGTTCGACTGAGGAACTTCCTCGCCTGAACGGCGAGAGTCGTCGTGGCGGGCGCGGCAGGTCCGCGTTCGCACGCCTCGCCCTCGCATGGTGCTGATACCGCCCGCCGGGTCCGCCGGGTGCCGCGCGAGCCGACCCGCGGGTGATCCGGTCGGCACCCGGCCGGATCACACCGGCCGGCGAGCCCTCGTCAGGGACGGGCCCGGCGCCGGCGCAGGGCCGGACGGGCGGGAGCGCGGTCCCGCAGCCTCTCCGCCAGACCGGCCACGGTCGGGGACTCGAAGAGCGCCTGGATCGTCACCTCCGCCTCCAACAGGGAACGCACCTTGTTCACCAGGCGGGTGGCGAGCAGGGAGTGCCCGCCGAGCTCGAAGAAGCTGTCGTGGATCCCCACCTCGGGCAGCCCGAGGATGTCGGCGAACGCCTGGCACAGGATCGTCTCGCGCACGTCGCGCGGCGCGGCTCCGGTCAGCACGCCGTCGTACGTGGGGGCGGGCAGCGCCCGCCGGTCGAGCTTGCCGTTGATCGTCAGCGGCAGCACGTCCAGGCTGATGAACGCCGCCGGGACCATGTAGTCGGGCAGCGTGGCGCAGACATGACGGCGCAGCTCGCCTGCCTCGGGCGAGGAGCCCCCCGCGAGGGGCGCGACATAGGCGACAAGCCGCCGGTCACCGGGCCGGTCCTCGCGGACGACGACCGCCGCGGCGGCTATCCGCGGGTGCCGGGTCAGGACCGACTCGACCTCGCCCAGCTCGATCCGGAAACCGCGCAACTTCACCTGATCGTCGGCACGGCCCAGGAACTCCAGCGTGCCGTCCGGCTGCCGGCGCACCAGGTCTCCGGACCGGTACATGCGCGCCCCCTCCGGCCCGAACGGGTCGGCCACGAACCGCTCGGCGGTCAGGTCCGGCCGGTTGAGATAGCCCCGGGCCAGGCAGACACCGGCCAGGTACAACTCGCCGGAGACACCGGGCGGCACCGGACGGAGGCGGCGGTCGAGGACGTAGGCCCTCGTGTTCCAGATCGGCGCTCCGATGGGCGCGGTCGCCGCGGTGGGCCAGTCGGGCACCCGGTCGGGGAGGGTGTAGCCCGTCACGACGTGGGTCTCGGACGGCCCGTAGTGGTTGTGCAGCCGCACGTGTGGGCGGGAGGCGTGGAACTCCCGTACGCCGCCCGTCAACCGGAGCGCCTCGCCGGCCTGCATGACGTGGCGCAGGGAGTCGAGGGCGAGTCCCTGCTCCCTCGCCGCCTCGCAGACGGCGCCGACGACCAGGTCCGGTGCGAAGAGTTCGTCCACGTCGTGCTGGTCCAGCCAGCGGGCGAGCGCGGACGGGTCGAGGCGGGTCTCGTCGTCCGGGACGCACACGGCCTTGCCGTTGAACAGCGCGGAGAGTATCTCGTGCTCCGAGGCGTCGAAGCTGATGGCGCTGAACTGCGCCACCCGGGCCCCGGCGCGTACGGCGACGGCGGAGGCGTTCCACGCCAGCAGGTTGCGCAGCGCGACGGCGGTCATCACCACGCCCTTGGGGCGGCCGGTCGAGCCCGACGTGTAGATCACGTAGGAGCTGGTGTCCGGCAGCAGCGGGGTGGTGCGGTCGGCGTCGGCGGGGTCGGTGGCTGCCTCGCGGGACAGCTCACGGACGGTGTCCGTGTCGTCGAGGAACAGGGCGTCGGGTGTGTCGGGCAGCGGGTCGAGAGCGCTGCTGGTGACCATCAGCACCGGTCGGGCGTCGGACAGTATGTAGCGGATGCGTTCGGCCGGGTAGGCCGGATCGACGGGCAGGTACGCCGCGCCCGTCTTCAGGACGGCCAGGAAGGCGACGATCAGGTCCGCCGACCTGGGCAGCCGCACCGCGACGTACCGCTCCGGGCCGATGCCCCGCCGGATCATGAGGTGGGCGAGCCGGTTGGCCCGCGTGTTCAGCTCGGCGTAGGACAGTGTGACGTCGTCGGTCAGCACGGCCTCGGCGTCCGGGGTCCTGGCCACCTGGCGCTGGAATGCCTCGGGCAGGTTGTCGGCCGGCAGCTCGACCGCCGTGTCGTTCCACTCGGTGAGCACGCGTCGCCGTTCACCCGCGGTGAGCAGGTCGATCTCGGTGACGGGGCGGTCCGGTCGTGCCAGGACGGCCCTGAGCAGGGACAGCAGCCGGCCGGCCAGAGCGTGCGCGGTAGCGGCGTCGAACATGTCGGTGGAGAACTCGAGGACCCCGTCGATGCCGTCGGCCGCTCCGCCGGCGTAGGACTCGGTGAAGCTGAACAGCAGGTCGAACTTGGAGGTTCCGGTCCGGCCCTCCTCGACCGTGACGGCCAGGCCGGGGAGGGTGAAGGCATCGTATTCGTCGGCGGTCTGCATGACGAGCATGACCTGGAACAGGGGGCTGCGGGAGAGTGAGCGGGTCGGATTGACCGCCTCCACGACGCGCTCGAAGGGAACGGACTGGTGGGCGAAGGCCGCGAGGTCGGTGGCGTGTACCCGGGCGAGCAGTTCCTCGAACGTGGGGGCGCCGGACAGGTCGGTGCGCAGCACCAGCGTGTTGGCGAAGAAGCCCACCAGATCGTGCAGCGCCTCGTCCTGACGCCCGGCCACCGGGGTGCCCAGCGGAATGTCCGTACCGCCGCCCAGCCGGCTCAGGAGTGCCGAGAGTGCCGCCTGGAGGACCATGAACACGGTGGTCCGGGTCCGGCGGGCGAGACGGACGACGGCGGCGTGCGTGTCCGCGTCGAGTGTCATCGCCACCGTGTCCCCGCGATAGCTGGCGGCTGACGGCCGGGGCCGGTCGTACGGCAGGTCGAGTTCCTCCGGGAGGTCCGCCAGTTCTCGGGTCCAGAAGGACAGGTCCGACGAGGTGCCGTCCGGCGCCAGGTCGGTCCGCGCGCGCTGCCACAGGGCGAAGTCCGCGTATTGCACGGGAAGTTCGGGCCACGCGGGCGCCGCACCGGCACACCGCGCCTGGTAGGCCGCCGCCAGGTCCTGAGCCAGCGGCCGGGTGGACCAGCCGTCGGTGGCGACATGGTGCATCACCAGCAGCAGAACGTGTTCCGTCGGCGCGGTCCGGAACAGCTCGGCGCGCAGGGGCAGATCGCGGGTCAGGTCGAAGGGCCGCAGCGACACCGCGCGCAGCGCCGCTCCGAGCTCCTGACCGGCCGCCTCGGTGACGGCGAACGGCGGGTGTGCCCGCTCGCCGTCCAGGACCAGCTGGCAGGGAGTGCCCTCGTCGTCGGGGAAGACGGTCCGCAGGCTCTCGTGCCGCGCCACCACATCGCCCAGAGCCGACCGCAGCGCCTCCACGTCGAGCGGGCCGGAAAGCCGCATGATCAGGGGGATGTTGTAGGTAGCCGAGGGGCCCTCCAGCCGCGACAGGAACCACAGCCGCTGCTGGGCGAACGACAGCGGGACCCGCTCCGGGCGGGCGTGCGGCGCCAGGGGCGTCCGGGCGGCGGCGGCCTTTCCCAGCCATCTGGCCAGGCCGGCCGGGGTGGGTGACTCGAACAGTGTCCGGACGGGCAGCTCCACGCCCAGTCCGGCCCGGATCCGGTTGGCCAGCCGGGTCGCCGACAGCGAGTGGCCGCCCAGTGCGAAGAAGTCGTCGTCTGCCCCGACCGCGCTCACGCCCAGGATGTCGGCGAACGCCTCGCACAGCATCGTTTCCCGGGCGGTGACCGGCCCCCGGCCCGTGCCGGCGCCGTACTGGGGAACAGGCAGCGCGGTGCGGTCCAGCTTGCCGTTGAGCGTCAGCGGCAGCATGGGGAGCAGCACCACCGCCGCGGGCACCATGTATCCCGGCAGCCGTTCGGCGGCGAACCCCCGCACCTCGGTGGCCAGCCCGCCCTCGGCGGACGACCGGTCGGATTCGGCGGGCACGGCGTAGGCGACCAACCGCCTGTCCCCCGGGGTGTCCTCGCGGACCACCACCGCCGCCTGGCGCAGCCCCGGATGCCCGGCCAGTACCGCGGCCACCTCGCCCGGCTCGATCCGGAAGCCCCGGATCTTCACCTGCTCGTCCGCGCGGCCGACGAACTCCAGGTTGCCGTCGGCCCGCCACCGCACCCGGTCACCCGTCCGGTACATGCGCTCACCGGCGGCACCCGACGGGCAGGCCACGAAGCGCTCCGCCGTCAGCCCGGGCCGCCCCAGATACCCCCGCGCCAGCCCCGCACCGGCCAGGTACAGCTCCCCGACCACCCCGACCGGCACCGGAGTGAGGGAGTCGTCGAGCACATGGGCGCGGGTGTTCGCGATCGGAGCCCCGATGGGTACCGTGCCCGACTCCAGTCCGGGGCGGCAGCGCCAGGACGTGGCGTCCACCGTCGTTTCCGTGGGCCCGTAGGTGTTGAACATCACCCGCCCCGCCGACCAGCGCTCCACCACCTCGGGAGGGCAGGCCTCGCCCCCCACCTCGAGGACGACTCCGGTCCCGATCGCCCCGTCCGGCATCGTCGCCAGAGCCGCGGGGGGCAACGTGGCGTGTGTCACGGCCTGTTCGTTCATGAACGCGGCCAGTTCCGCGCCGAGTCGCCGGTCCTGGTCCACGACCACCAGGGCCGCTCCCGACAGCAGGGCCAGCGACCACTCGGAGCAGAAGTTGTCGAAGCCGACCGACGCGAACTGCGCCACGCGGTGGCCCGGTTCCACACCGAACCGCGCGTGGCTGGCGGACAGGTTGGCGAACCCCGCGTGCGAGACGACCACCCCTTTGGGCCGGCCGGTGGAACCGGAGGTGTAGATGACGTAAGCCGCGTTCTCCTTGCGCACGGGTGCCGGCGGCCGCCCCTGCCGCGTGTCCCCCGCCTCGGGTGTCCCGGGCACGTCCAGCAGCAGCTGGGGTACGTGGCAGTCCTGTGGCACCGTCCTCCGGCAGTGTGAGGTGGTCAGGATGCAGGCGGGCAGGGCGTCGTCGAGCATGTGGACGACCCGTTCGGCGGGGTGGCCGGGATCGATGGGCAGGTAGGCGCCGCCGGCCTTGAGCACCGCGAGGATCGCCACGATCAGCTCGGCGGAGCGCTCGGCGAGGACCGCCACCAAGACCTCCGGGCCCACGGCGTGCTCCGCCGCCAGGCGACGGGCCAGTCGGTCCGCCCGCAGGTCCAGCTCCCCGTACGTCAGTTCGGCGCCACCGCACATGATCGCGACGGCGTCCGGTGTCCGGGCCGCCTGCGCCGCGAACAGCTCCGGCACCGTGGCCTCGGACACCGCGAGCCCCGTGTCGTTCCACACGTCCACCTGCCGGCGCTCGGCCGGGTCGACCACGTCCAGGTCACGGATCCGGGCCAGCGGGGTGTCGGCCATCCCGTGCAGGACCCGCAGCAGCCCGCCCGCGAGCCGCGCGGCGGTGGCGGGCTCGAACAGGTCTGCCGCCAGGGTGAGTTGCCCGCGCAGACCGGCGGGAGCACCCTGGTCGTCGGTCTCCTCGCCGAGAACCACCTCCACGTGGTGGGCCGTCAGCGGCTCCCCCACGGCCAGAGGGCTCACCCGGACCCCGGGCAGCTCCAGGAATACGGCGGGGGAGGCGGTGGCGGGGTCGCGGAGGGTGAGGACGGCCTGGACCAGGGGGTGGGCGGCCGGAGGTCCGGCAGGGTCGAACTCCACCGCCGGCAAGGCGAACGGCACGTCCTGATGGTCCGCGGCGCGCAGCTCCGCCTCCCGGACCCGGTCCAGTACCTGCGCCGTGGTGGGCTCCGCGGACAGGTCGATCCGCGTCACGCGCGTGTCCGCGTAGCGGCCGACGAAGCGGTCCTGCTCCTTGTCGGTACGCCCGGCCTCGACCCAACCGACGAGCACGTCGCTGTCGCCACCCCACCGGGACAGCAGCACCGCCATCCCGGCCCGCAGCACCGCGCTCAGCGGTACTCCGCGCTCCCCCGCCAGTGCGACCAGGCCCCGGTGAAGTGCGGTGGGCACCGTGACGGCGACGCGATGCCCGCGGTGCGAAGCCACGGGGGGACGCCGCCGGTCCACCGGCAGTCCCAGCTCCCCCGGTGTTCCGGCCGGCGCCTCACGCCAGTACGTCAGCCCCCGGGACAGCTCGCCGTCCGTGTCGTGCGCCGAGCCGAGCGGCTCGGCCCGGCCCGGTGCGTGATCGGCGTACCGGGCCGGCAGTTCCTCCCAGAGCGGCTCGTGTTTCCGGCGCCGCGCCGCGTACGCGACCGAGAGGTCCCGGACCAGCGGCACGGCCGACCAGTCGTCCACCGCGATGCGGTGGACGACCAGCACGAGTACCGCTTCGTCCGTCCCGGTGACGGACAGCCGGGCCCGCACCGGGATCTCCGATTCGAGGTCGAACGCGCAGTCCGCCGACTCCGCTCGGGCCGACTCGACCACCTTCAGTGCGCAAAACGCCCCGTCGACCGGGAGGATGCGCTGGTACGGCACCCCGTCGGCAGCCGGGAACACCGTGCGCAGCGCCTCGTGCCGCCCGATGACGTCGGCCAGCGCCTCTTCCAGCGCCTCCCGGTCCAGCTTCCCGGACAGGGTCCAGGCCATCGTCAGACGGTTCACCGCGTTCGGTCCACCCGACCGTTCCTGAAGCCAGAGTCGTCGCTGCTCCAGGGATAGGGGAATGCGTTCCGGATCCGGCTGATCCGCTGTGCCCGGTCGCGCGACGAACATATCTGCCCCCATGGGTGAACTCCGCGCACTCGTGGCCGGGTCCGCGAATTGCAGCGCATTCAACAAGGTGAAAGTGGACGGAGAAACGGCTGACCGAAAAGGGTGTGGCGCTCTCCACAGGTGACACCGGATGCCGGACGAGCCCGCCAGTCGAAAGGAATTTGATTTCGATTCAAGCTCGACTGTCTCGAACCAGAAGGTATTTGCGCCCCGCTCGGCACGTCAACCGTGATTCCTCACGGGGGCGAACAGCTGTGGGGCGGTCGCGCCGAAGGGGTCGAGAACCTCGTCGGCCGCTGTCAGCAGGTCGCGCATGGTGGTCGTCGGCCCGGCAGGAAGAGGCTCGGTGTGGATGCGGATCAGTGCGGCGGCCTGGCGGGCCCGCCGCTCGGCCGTGGCCGCGTCCCCGGCGCGGGCGACCACGAAACCGCAGCGGTCCTCGGACCAGCGCAACGGCTCGACCAGTGCGCCGGGTTCGACGCCCACCTCCGCCCGGACCACGCCCGCGGCCCGCCGGGCCGCGGCGAGGCCCTCCACCGTGCGTACCCGCCCGGGCCGCGGGGTGAGGAAGCGTACCGCCGCCCCGCCCCGGGCGGCCGGGGCGAGCTCCGGTACGCCGTCGGGCAAGGCGAGTTGGCAGGTCAGCCGCTCGGTGTCGATGCCGTGCACCAGCTCGACGAGCTCGCCGATCCGGCCGCCCGCGCACCGCAGGTGCGACTCGACGACGCGGGGCCCGTCGGCGGTGAGAATCAGTTCCGTATGGGCCGGCCCGTCGATCAGGCCCACTGCGTCGAGCATCCTGCACACCACGTCGTCGACCTCGGCCGCGCACTCGGCCGACAGCGGCGCCGGGAGAGCGTGGCCGAGGGCCACGACACCGCCGCCGTTGTCCTTCCGGGAGACGGCGAGGACGGTGTGGCGTCCGGCGACCGAGAAGCTCTCCACGCTGATCTCGGTGCCGGTGAGCAGCTCCTCCACCATGAACTCCCCCACGCCGAAGCCCGCCAGCCAGGCCAACGCCTCCGGCACCTCCCGCGGCGAGCGGACCTTGCGCACTCCCAGGCTCCCCGATGCCATGGTCGGTTTGACCACCAGGGCGCCGTGCCGTTCGGCGAAGGCTCGCAGCACGGAGTGCGAGGCGCCCACCTGGAAGGCCACCGGGCTGATCCCTCGCGCCGTCAGCAGGGCGCGCAGGGCCGCCTTGTCGTGCACCAGGCGCGCCGTGGCCGCTCCGGTGCCGGGCAGGCCGAGGGCCGTGGTGAGGTGGCCGGCGACCAGCGGACCGGCCTCGGTCTGGCTCACCACGCGCCGGAACGGCCGGTGCGCGTGCAGGGCCCGGGCCAGCGCGGTGACCAGGCTGATGTCCTGGTAGTCCACCAGGTGGGTCTGGACGCAGTGCGCGCGGGCAGCGGGGTCGAAGAGGGCCGGCTTGTCGATGTTCACGACGTCCAGTCCGCAGTCGGCGGCCTTGCGGGTAGCGGCCTCGGTACCGCCGAGCAGCAGAATGCGCGGCTTCACCGGGCGTTCCCGGGACCGGGCAGAAACCCGACGGCCTGGAAGTAGGACAGGTAGCGGTCGAAGAGCGGGCCGTCGACCTCCGGGCAGTTGACGCCGGTACCGGCCAGCAGCCGCCGGGTGTCGGTGGCGTCGAAGCGGACACTGCCCTCGGGATCCTCGTCCGCGCCGTTCTCGCCGAACGCGCCGAGCAGGGGAAAGGCGGCGTTGCCGGACGAGCCCGCAACGGCCCGCAGCCAGGCGTCGACCGGCACCTCCGTCAGCGCGTACCCCCGCTCGCGCAGCCGGTGCACGGCGGCACCGAACGGCAGCAGTCGTTCGCTCGCGAGGTGGAAGGTACGCCCGGCCGCCTGCGGGCTGCCGGAAAGGGCCACCACGGCCCGGCTGACGTAGTCCACCGGGACGAGGTCGAAGGCGACCTCGGGGAGCGCGGGTGCCAGTCCCAGCTGGACGCAGCCCTTGAGGAGCAGCCACAGGAAGTCGGCCCGCTGACAGGCACCGTTGCTCACCGCCCCGCAGATGCGGGTGGGACGGTAGACGGAGACGGTCACACCGCGCCGCCGGGCCTGCTCGACCAGGTGCTCGGCCACCCACTTGGTCTGGGTGTAACCGTGCACCAGCCGCTCGGGGCGGCCGAGCGGCTCGTACGGCCCGATGCCACGTCCGGCCAGAGCCGGACCGGCGAAGACCCCGACCGTGGAGATGTGGTGCACGGGCACGCCTCGGACGGCGGCCAGCCGCAGCACCTCCACCGTGCCGGTCACGTTGGCGTCCCGTGCCTGGGCGTACGCATGGGCCAGGTTGACCTGTGCCCCGCAGTGGTAGACGGCTCCGACCTGCCGGGCGAGCTGGTCGAAGGCCGCCGCGCCGACTCCCAGCCGGGGGGCGCCCAGGTCGCCCTGGTGCACGGTGATCCGGTGCCGGACGGCGGGGTCCCACAGGCCGAACTCCTCCAGCGCGGCGCGCAGCCTCTTCTCGGCGTGTTCCCGGTCGGTGCCGCGCACCAGGCAGTGCACCCGTGCCGTGGTGCGGGCCAGCAGATCGCGCAGCAGGAAGGCGCCGAGGAAGCCGGTGGCACCGGTGAGCAGTACTTCCTCCGGCTGCCCGGAGCGGGTACCGGCGTCGGGTGGACCGGCCCGGACGTCGGCGGGCAGCAGCAGATCGCCGGGCGGTACGGGCCCCGGTGCGGTCGGTTCCAGATCCTCCACCAACGCTGCCAGCGCCCGCACGGTGGGTGCGGTGAAGACGGCGTTCATGGGAATCCCGGCGTCGAACTCGGCGCGCAGCGCGAGGACGAGGCGTACGGCCAGCAGAGAGTCGCCGCCGTGGTGGAAGAAGTCGTCGTCGGCACCTGTCTCCCGCAGGTTGAGCAGCCCGGCCATGTGGCCGGCGACCGTGTGCTCGGCCGCTGTGCGCAAGGAGGCCGCGGCGGCGGCCGGCCGGTCGGCGGGTGCGGCACTCCATGCCTGGGCGACGGCAGCGCGGTCCACCTTGCCGCTGTGGGTCAGCGGAAGGCGCGGCACGTGCAGGAAGGCGCTGGGCAGCAGTGCCTTCGGCAGCCGCTCGGCCAGAGCGGCACGCAGTTCGTCGGACGCGACGTCGCCGACGTAGCCGACCACGAGCCGGTGTCCGGCGCCCGGTCCTGGTTCGGCGGTCACCACCACGGCGTCCCGCACCTGCGGCAACGCCTTCACCGCCGCCTCGACCTCGGCCGGTTCGACGCGGTGCCCACGGATCTTCACCTGGTCGTCGCGGCGGCCGAGGTACTCGATCCGGCCGTCGGACCGCAGCCGTGCCAGGTCACCGGTGCGGTAGAGCCGTCCGGACGGTGTGTCCCGCGCCGCGTGCGGTGCCCCGGACCCGGCCGCCGGGGCGTGCGGGTCCGGGAGGAACCGCTCGGCGGTCGGCCGGGGTCGATCCAGGTACCCGGCGGCGAGCGAGGGGCCGCCGACGCAGAGTTCGCCGACCGTTCCGACCGGGGCGGGACGCAGTCCGTCGTCCAGCACGTACACGCGTGCGCCCGGGACGGGGCGGCCTATCGTCGGGCGTTCGGGCCAGAGCGCGGGGGGACCGGTCAGCCGTTCGGCGGTGACCACATGCGTCTCGGTGGGCCCGTACTGGTTCTCCAGTACGGCGTCGGTGTGGTCTGTGAAGAAGCGCCGCACCTCGTCTGTGACGTAGAGCTGCTCCCCGGCCGTGATCACCTCGCGCAGCGCGGGCAGGCGGCACCCCGTGGCACACGCGTACTCGGCCAGCTGGCGCAGCGCCACGTACGGCAGGAACAGGCGGTCCACCCGCTGTTCGACGAGCAGGTCGCACAGACGCTCGGGATCCGTGCGGAACGTGTCGTCGGCCATCACCAGACAGCCGCCGCAGGCCCAGGTGGCGAACATCTCCTGGAAGGCGACGTCGAAGCTCAGCGGAGCGAACTGCAGGGTGCGCGAGCCCTCGTCGCACACCGAGGCGGCGCGTTGCCAGGCGATGAGGCCGGCGGTGGAGCGGTGCGGCATCCCCACGCCCTTGGGGGTGCCCGTGGAGCCGGAGGTGTACAGCACGTAGCAGAGGTCTTCGGGGCCGGCCGTCGGCAGCGGTCCGAGCGTGGCGGGCGGCGCGTCCGGGCCGACGACGGGCAGGGTGGTGGGCAGCGGGCGGTCGGTGACCACGGCGGCGGCCCCGCTGTCGCGGAGCAGGAAGTCGATCCGTTCGGCCGGGTGGGACGGATCCACCGGGACGCAGGTGGCGCCCGCCCGCAGGACGGCGAGGACGGCCTGCGGAAGCGCGAGGGAGCGCCCCACGCAGACCGCGATCCGCCGGCCCGCGCAGCCCTCTTCGACCAGCCGGGCGGCGAGCGCAGCGGAGGCCGTCTCCAGTTCGCCGTAGGTCAGCCGTCGCTCGCCGTGCAGGACGGCCGGGGCGTCGGGGGTGCGGCGCGCCTGTGCGGTGAACAGCTCGTGCACCAGCGGCGGTTCAAGGGGCGGCCGCCCGGTGGTCCAGGTCGAGCGGATCACCCGCTCCTCCGCCGCGGGCAGCAGCGCCAGGTCGGTGAGCGGGCGTTCGGGGTGGGCGACCGCGTCGGCCAGCAGGGTGCGGTAGCGCTCGACGAGCCGCACGGCACTGTCGTGATCGTAGAGGTCCGCCGCGTATTCCAGTACTCCCGACCAGTGGCCCTGCTGCGGGGTGAGGTTGCAGAACAGGTCGTACTTGGCGGTTCCGGTGGGCACGTGCAGTCGCTCGGCTGTGACGCCGGGGAGGTCGAGCCCGGGGGCCTGCGCCGACTCGGCGTTCATCACGATCTGGAAGAGCGGGAACCGGCTGAGCGTGCGTTCGACACCGAGTTCGCCGAGCAGCCGGGTGAAGGGCAGAGCACGGTTCTCGACGGTGTCCAGCAGGGCGAGCTGCGTCTCGTTCACCAGAGCGGCGAAGGAGTCGGCGGGGTGGAGCAGCTGACGTACCGGAAGCACCTCGGTCAGGCAGGCGATCAGCGGGTCCAGGTCAGGCTCGTCGCGCAGGGAGACCGGCACGCCCAGCACCACGTCGCGCGCGCCCGTCAACCGGTGGGTGAGCGCGGTCAGGGCGGCCAGCAGCACCGCCTGCGGGGAACTGCTCAGGTGCCGGGCGAGACGGGCGATCCGCCCGGTGAGTTCCTGGTCCAGGAGGAAGCCCACCTCCCCGCCGCGCGGTCCGAGGGTGCGCGGCCGGGGGCGGTCGCCGGGGAGGGCGGTCTCGGGCGGCGCGCCGTCCAGGGCGGTACGCCAGTGGGCAGCGGTGTCCGCGAGGCCGCTCGCGTCCCGGTGGCGGAGTGCGGCATGCGGGCCGATCTGGCGGGGCACCATGGGCAGCGGATCCGCGCCGCCGTCGAGCGCGGCTCTGTACAGGGCGCTGAACTCGGTGTCCAGCAGCCGCAGAGCGGCACCGTCCATGGTGGCGTGGTGCAGCACCACGGCCAGGACGTGCTCGTCGTCGGCGTCCTCCATCTCCAGCAGGGTGGCCCGCAGGAGCGGAGGGGCGTCGAGCGGCAGCGGCTCGGCCATCGACTGCGCCAGCACCGCGGACAGCCGGTGCGTCGGCACGGTTCGTCGTGCCAGCCGCACCGGCGCGGGTGGCAGCACGGTCTGCACCGGGCCGGCGTCGGTCAGTTCGAGTCTGCTGCGGAGCCCTTCGTGACGGCTGACGATCGCGGTGAGCGCGGACTCGACCGCTGACGGCTCCACGGGTCCCCGCAGCCGGTATGCCCATGACTCCAGGTACCGCGAACCACCTTGGCCGATCCGGTCGTTGAGCCAGATGGAGGTCTGCTCGAAGGTCATCGGATAACTGGTCATGGCACTCCGATCGGGGTTCGGCCCGCCGGGGCCAGGAGCAACCGGACTTGCGCGACGTGGTCGTCGAACCGCGGATGAGCGAAGATCGTCCGGAGCCGGCAGCGGACGCCCGCCTCCCGGTGGAGGGCGGCGGCCAGCCGTGCGGCGAGCAGTGAGTCCCCGCCCAGGGCGAAGAAGTCGCTGTCGCCGTCGATCTCGGGTGCGCCGAGCACCTCCTGCCACAGGCGCCGCAGCAACGGCACCAGGTCGCCGGGGCCCGGGGCCGCCGCTTCCGCGAGGCGGACCGCGGCCGGCTCCAGCGCGGGCAGGTCGACCTTCCCGCCCGGGGTGAGCGGGAACTCGGGCAGGACGAGCAGCTCGCCGGGGATCATCGTCGCGGGTAGGACCCTTCGCAGGTCGTCCAGCAACCGGCCCGTGTCGACGGGGCCGTCCGTCGTCAGGAAGCCGATCAGCCGGTCGCCCACCAGCAGCACCCGGACGTCCGTCACCGCGGGCGTCTCGGCCAGGTGGGCGGCGATCTCACCGGGGTCGATGCGCACCCCGTTGACCTTGAGCCGGTCGTCGGACCGGCCGAGGAAGTACAGGAGCCCGTTCTGCTCGCGGACCCGGTCGCCGGTGCGGTACCAGCGCTCGGCGCCGTTCCGGACGAAGCGTGAGCCGTCGTCCGCGTCCAGGTAGCCGAGTGCGATGCCCGCCCCGCCGAGCAGCAGCTCGCCCGGGGTGCCGGGCGGAACGGGCAGGCCGTCGTCGCCGACCACGGCCGTGGTGACGCCGGGCAGGGCGGTGCCGATCGGCACCCGTGCGCCTTCGACGAGGTACGGGAGCAGGGTGCACGCCACCGAGGTGATCGTGGCTTCCGACGCTCCGTAGGCGTTGAGCAGCCGGGGCCGGTCCGGTTCGGCGCACCACCGGCGGGCGGCCGCGACGGGCATCTCCTCGCTGCCGGCCACCACCAGGCGCAGCGTCCCGGGGGCGGCGCCGGTACGGGAGAGGTGGGCGGCCCAGCCGCTGAAGTACGAGGCGGGCAGGTTGACGACGGTGAGGCGACGCTCGCCCACCAGCGCGGTGAGCCGGTCGAAGCCGGTCCGGCCCAGGCCGTCCGGCAGCAGCTCGACGCAGGCACCGGCGCAGAGGGTGGGCCAGATCTCTTCGGCGGCCACGTCGAAGTCGATCGAGGCGGCCTGCAACACCCGGTCCTGCGGCTGGAGTTCGAACAGATCGCGGATCGCGCGGGCGTGCCATCCGAGCGAGGCGCGGCCGATCAGGACGGCTTTGGGGATGCCGGTGCTGCCGGAGGTGTGGATCACGTAGGCCGGCCGGTCCGGCGCGGTGGCCTTCCGGTACGGGTCGGGAGCAGGTGGGTGTGCGGCGGTCTCCCGGTGGTCCGCCACCACTGGCGTTGTGTCCCCGCGTCCTCCCGGGTTCTGCGGGAGCTCCGCGCGCAGGGCGTCGGTGAACATGTCCCGGTCGTCCGCCAGGATTACGCGCGGCGCGGTCTGCCGGAGGACACGGGCCAGCCGGGCGGGCGGCGGTTGCTCGGTCATGGCCAGGTAGGCGGCATCGCTGAGCAGAACGCCGAGCAGCGCGGCCACCAGGTGCGGACGGCGCCGCCCCTGGACCACCACCACGTCGCCCGCCGCCGCACCGCGCAGACGCAGCAACCCTTCGACCCGGCGCGCACGCTCCAGCAGCCGGGTGTAACTCCACGTCTCAACGCCGTCGGTGACGGCCGGGCGGTCCGGGTGGCGGCGGGCTGCGGCGAGGATCGCGTCCACGACGTCCAGCGGCCGCGGTGTCGAACGGTCCATCCTTCGGTGACTCCGTTTCACCAGATCAGTGGGGGACGGCGGCGAGTTGGCCAGGGCGGGTGCGCAGGGCCCAGGCCAAGGCGGGCGGGCAGAGCGCCGCCACGCCGAGGAACCCCAGGCCGAGCAGCAGCCAGCCGGCGGCGCCGTAGTGCGAGACGAGGAGGGTGACCGCGGCCGGGCCGAGGACCAGGTTGACGGAACTGCCCAACGCGAACAGTCCGCCCCAGGTGCCCTGCGCATGGTCCGGCGCCAGGTCGAACCGGAGTTTCCAGCCGGCCGCCGAGCTCCACAGTTCGGCCAGTGACAGCAGCAGGACCGCCGCCACCAGGGCGGCTGTGCCGGGCAGCGCACCGCCCGTGCCGCCGGCTGCCACGGCTGCGCACGAGACGGCGGCCGTCGTGCCGGAGAGGAGCAGCAGGCGTCTTGTCCCGGCGAAGCTCTCCGCGCCCCGGCTCAACCGGACCTGGAGGCCCACCACCAGGACGGCGTTGAGGCCGTACAGCCAGGCGCCCAGTCCCTTGGGCAGGGCGGCGTGCGCCACGACCCACAGCGGGATACCGACCCGCAGCACGATGTCGCCGACCGCGAGCAGGCCGTACAGCAGCGAGAGCGCGAGGTAGGGCCGGTCGTGCAAGGCCTGCCGGAGCCGGACCGTGTCCTGCCGTACGACCTGCCCGCGGCGGCGCTCCGGCAGGCCCAGGCAGCAGACGGTGGCCGCCGCCTCGGCCAGCGCGCTGCCCAGGATCAGACCCAGGTAGCCGGGCGCGCTGTCCACGGACAGCGCGAGGCCGCACCCCAGGGCGCCCGCGACGACACCGATGTTGAAGACGCTGCGCAGCCGGGCGGAGGCGCTGACCCGGCCGGCCGGGTCGACCAGGTCGGCGACCAGCGCCTCCCGGCAGATCCAGCCGCCGTGCACGCAGGCGCCCAGCAGGGCGGCCAGCACCACGAACTCCCCCATGCCGCGCACCCCGGTGGCCGTCACCAGCAACAGCACCTGCGCGCAGCCCAGCCCGACGGTGGCCCGGCGGGCGCCGATCCGGTCACAGAACCGTCCGATGTACAGCGACAGGGGCAGCCAGACCAGGCCCGCCACGGTGAGACCGGTGCCGACCTGGACGACCGGCAGACCCACCTGGCGGGTGAAGTAGACCGCGCTGCCGGAGGCGTACAGCCCGAAGCCGACGCTGCCCAGCAGATGGACCGCCACCAGCAAGCGTGGCACGCCGGGTCCGCTCACCCGACCTCCACCTGTACCGGACCGGTCTCGCGCGAGGACCGCAGCTTGGGCGCGGTGCGGGCCAGCACGGCGCCCGCGAGCTGGGACGTCACCAGCGAGACGAGGACCAGCACCACGAAGAACCTCTCGTTGATCAGTTCCGCCCGGTAGGTCAGCCCGGCCAGCACCACGCCCACCGTGCCGCGCGCGTTCAGCGCGGCGGCCAGCGAGCCCGCGACCGCCCGGCTCTCGCCGGCCAGCAGCGCGGCGCCCCAGATGCTGACGGCCTTGACGGCGCACGCGACCACCAGGAACCACAAGAAGAACCAGGCGTCGAAGCTGCGCGCGAGGTCGAGCCGGACCCCGACCAGCGCGAAGAAGACAGGTACGAAGAAGGCCATCGAGAACTGCCGGATGGCGCCCCACACTTGCTGACCGTGTGCGTCGGCCGTCGCCTCGCCGGTCGCCAGGTCGCCGCGCACCGCGCACATGCCCGCCACCAAGGCCCCGAACACCGCGTTGATGCCGAATCCCATGCAGCACAGCACCACGCCGAAGAGGAAGACCAACCGGAACGCGAGCGGGCTCTGCCGGGCGACGAGGTTCCAGCGGTGCTGCGCCAGCCGGCGGAACACGCGCGGCCCCGCGAACAGGGCGAGGGCGAAGAACAGGGCGCTGACGACGGTGTAGTACGCCACCGACGGCACCACGGCCGAGCTGCCCACCGCCGGCCACAGGCCCGTGGCCTCACCGGAGTTCGCGAGGCCGAGGGCGATAGCCAGGACGACGTAGAGGATGACGTCCTCGATGACCGCCACCGCGAGCACGATCCGGCCGAAGGGTGCGTCCAGGATCCCCAGGTCCATCATGATGCGGGAGATCACCGGAATGGCCGCCACCGACATCGCCAGGCCCACCACCAGCACGGTGGTCACCGTGGTGCCGGAGGGGCCCGTGAACCACGCGGGACGTGCTGCGGCGATCAGTGCGCCGACCGCGAACGGCGCCAGCAGACCGGCCGCCCCGACGAGCACGCCGGTGCGCCGCTGCCGTCGGTCGACGCGGAGGTGCAGTTCGGCACCGGCCAGGAACATCAGCAGCAGCTGGCCGAGTTGGTAGACCACGTCCACCGCGGAGGACACCGGCCCGGACGTGGGGAACAGCCACTGCCCCGCCTCGGGGGCGAACAGGCCCAGCAGGGAGGGGCCGAGCAGGATGCCGCCGACGATCTCTCCGATCACGGGCGGCTGCTTCAGCCGGGCGAAGAGATGGCCGCACCCGTGCGCCACGACACAGATGAGGCCCAGTCCGGCGAGCAGGCGGGCGGTTTCGGTGACGGTCACGACGTCAGTTCCATTCGTGTTTGGTCGCCTGCCAACCGTCCTCGTCGGCCCCGCCGCGCCAGTACCCGGAGATCGACGCCCGGGCGCGGTCCAGTCCACGTTCGCCCAGCAGGTGGCCGCGAAGGGCCTTCACGAAATGTGCCTCGCCGTGGACGAAGGCCTGTACGGTGCCCGGTGCGAACTCGGCGGCGCGGACCGCCGCGGTGAGCCGCTCGCCCACCCGTGCGCCACCCCGGTGCAGCCAGACGAGGTCCACCGCCGCCCGCGTCTTGATGTCCACTTCCTCGGCCGCGTCGGCCACTTCCACGAACGCGGTGCCACGGGCGTCGTCCGGCATGGCTTCCAGCGCCGCGGCGATCGCGGGCAGCGCGCTCTCGTCGCCGGCCAGCAGGTGCCAGTCCGCGTCGGGTGCGGGGGCGTAGCCACCGCCGGGGCCGGTGAAGTGGAGCACGTCTCCCGGCCGCGCGCGGGCAGCCCACGGACCGGCCACTCCGTCATGGCCGTGGTGGACGAAGTCCACGCTCAGTTCGCGGGCGGGCTCGTCCCAGTGCCGGACCGTGTAGGTGCGGGTCACCGGCCGGTGCCGGCGTGACGGCGCGGCGCCGGCCGCCATCGGGTCGAAGGGCTGGGGGTGGGCGACACCGGTGGGCGGGAAGAGCAGTTTGATGTAGTGGTCGGTGAATCCCCGTACCGAGAAGTCCGCCAGCCCTTCGCCACCGAGGACCACGCGGACCATGTGCGGGCTGAGCCACTCGGTACGCAGCACCCGTCCACGGTGCGGGCTCGTCCGCCTGGAGCTCCTGGGCCGTTCTGTCATGATGAGGTTCGCTTTCGTTTCGTGTGGGCGAAGTGTCCGAGCGGTTCGGGACGGGTCGCTTCCAGGCCGGGCAGGGCACAGCGCCAGCCGCCCTGGCCGAGGGCCAGGGCCAGGTCCTGGGCGGAACGCTCGTCGACGGTGAGCGTGACCGTGCCGGCGGTGCCCTGTGCGTCGTGCTCGATCTCCAGGTCCTCGACGTTCACCCCTGCCGCTCCGACCTCGGCCAGCAGTTGGCCCAGGGTGCCGGGTTCGTCGCCCACCACGACCTCGAGCCCGACGGTGGTCACGGGAGCGGTGTGCGGTTTGGCGGGCACCCGCCGGTGTCCCGTCCTGCCCCGCTCCAGCAGATCGTTCAGCCGGGCCAGGGAGTCGTCGTGGCGGCCCTCGGAGTCGAGGGCGCGCAGGGCTCGCAGGATGACGCTCAGGTCGACCAGCAGACCTTCCAGCACCGCGGCGACGGCCGGTGCGTTGGCCGAGAGGATGTCCGACCACAGCCCCGCGTCGCCGCCCGCGATCCGCACCATGTCGCGCAGGCCCTGACCGGCCAGGCCCGTCACGGCACCTTCGGCGGCAGGCAGTTGGGCCGCCATCAGGGCAGACAGCAGGTGCGGGCCGTGCGAGACCAGGGCCACGGCCTCGTCGTGGGCCCTGGCCGTCATGGTCACCGGGGCGGCACCGCACAGCGCGACCAGCTCGTGTGCCAGCGCGACCGTCTCCTCTGCCGTGCCGGCGTCCGGGGTCAGCACCCAGGAGCAGCCCCGGAACAGGTCGGCGCGCGCGGCGAAGGGCCCCGAGCGCTCCCGGCCCGCCATGGGGTGCCCGCCCACGTACAGGGCGGTGTCACAGCCCAGCCGGGAGGCGTCTTCGCGCGGGAGGCACTTGACGCTGGCCACGTCGGTGTAGGCGCGGGCCAGACCGTCCGCCTGGGCGCGCGCCAGCACCGCGCCGACCTGGGCCGGAGGCACCGCGATCACGGCGAGGTCCACCGGGACGCCGGGACGGTCCAGTCTGCCCGCGCCCAGGGCGAACGCCGTCCGGGCCGCGCCGGGGTCGCTGTCGCTGAGGTAGACCCGGACCCCGGCGTCCAGGAGGGCCAGCGCCACCGAGGTGCCGATGAGGCCGGTTCCGATCACCAGGGCGGTGCGCAGCGGTCCGTCGCCCACGACGCCGCTCCCCCGCGGGTTGCCGAGCGCGGTCGTGGCGGTCACCGCTCACCGTCCTCGGCAGCGTGCAGCCGTACCGGCAGGCTGCTGTAGCCCTGGAGGAACGTCGAGTAGACGGGCTTGGGCGCACCGAGCGACTCGATGGAGTCGACCCGGCGCAACAGCGCCTCCAGGACCGCTGTCAGCTCCGCCCGGCCCAGGTAGGAGCCCAGGCAGAAGTGTGGTCCGAAACCGAAGGTGAGGTGCCGGTTGGGGGTGCGGGCGAGGTCGAAGCGGTAGGGGTCGGCGAAGACGGATTCGTCGCGGTTCGCGGAGACGTTCCAGGCGGTGACGGCCTCCCCGGCCTTGATGGTCCGCCCGCCGATCCGCACATCGGTCGCCGCGGTACGGCCCACGTGCAGGGCGGGGCTGGTCCAGCGCAGGATCTCCTCGACCGCGGTGGCGACTTCCACCCGGCCCTCCTTCAGCGCGGCCCACTGGTCGGGGTGCCGCAGCAGGTTCCAGACGGTCCCGGTGGCGGCCAGCCGGCCGGTCTCGTCGCCGGCCAGCACCAGGCCGTAGCAGTTGAGGACCAGCTCTTCCTCCGCAAGGGGCGCGCCGTCGACCTGGACGGTGGTGAGCGCGGTGATCAGGTCGTCCTGCGGAGCGGCACGGCGGTGTGCGGCGAGTTCGGCGAAGTAGAGCAGGATCTCGTTGCGGGCCAGCCAGGCGTCCTCGGCGGACTGTCCGGCCTCGTCGGAGCTGAGGGCCTGCTTGCTCAGCCGCAGCAGTTCAGCCTGATCGCCGTCGGGGACACCCAGCAGGTCGCAGATCGTGCCCATCGGCACGTGGTCGGACACCTCGACCGCGAAGTCGCACTCGCCCATGGCCACCGCGGCGGTGACCCGCTCCTCGGCGCGCGCCCGCACCTTCGCCACGACACCGCGCAGCGCCCGGGGCGAGAAGGACTTCAGCAAGGTGGTGCGCAACGCCGTGTGCCGGGGGGCGTCCATCACCGCGAGCAGCCGGCCGCCCGCCGGGTCGCCGCCGCTGAGCAGCGAGGTGAGCATGTTGCCGTGCCGGGAGACGAAACGCTCCGCCTCCTTCATCACGGCCATGACGTCGTCGTAGCGGCTGAGCACCCAGAAGGCGGGGGCGGAGGCGGTGGCCCGGTGCCTGGCGACCGGCTGCTCGGTCCGCAGTCGCTGCCAGAACTCGTCGAGGCCCTGACCGACGAAGGTGGCGGGATCGGTCAGGTCGAGGCCGATGTCGTCGTCGAGCCCGGTGTCGACGAAGGATTCAGGTATGGGCATGTCGCTGGCTCCTCAGGCGGTCGGCGCGAGACGGCGGGTGGCGCTCGGTCCGTGCCGCTCCGGTACGGCGTGGGTCATCAGGTGCGGATGCTCGGCTTCGGCCCGGATGTGGGTGGTCGTCCCGCCGGTGTACGGGCCACACGGCGGCGGGACGGCCGACGGAGCACTCGAACCGGGTTGCGTCACGGGCCCTGGTGTCGTCGGTGGTCATGCGGTCGAAGCTTCCCGCGCCTTGGTCATCCCCGGTCCCTCTCGCTGCTCGTGGTGACTGCCGGCGGGTCAGGCGGACGCGTCCATCCGCGCCGTGAAGGCCCGTGTGCGGTGCTCCACCTGGTTGCCCATGCTCACTCGGTGGCTGTTTCAGCGGGCTGCCGAAATACAGGGCGCCGCATCCGAGGCAAAAACTCGAAGGAAATCAGCGAATTCGAGAGTATTTCCCCGGGAAGAGCACTGTCAATGCTCTCAGAAACGCACTCGAAAGCACCCGGCAAGCATTTGGCAAGGCTGATGTATCCAGCCGCGGTATCAGCGCGACTGGAAACATCAAGGGTTCCTTTTCGGTAATTCTCCGCTATTCGCTGTGGGACCTGAGCCATTTTTCGAGGACCGGCCCGACAACCCCCAGCGCGGCACTGCCGCACATCTCCCCGTGCGTACTGGGGACCGGGTGAACCACCAGCTCGCCCGACACCCAGGGCAGCCATGCCTCGGGGAGCGTCGCGTCCGCCGGCTTGTCCTCGGTGGCGCGGAAGAAGAGCACGTCCCCGTCGAAGAGAGCAGGGTCCGCCTCGCCCATCAAGGCGTGGTTGTCGACGAACACATGCCGCACCGCTTCCTGCTGTGCCGGTGTCAGGTCCGCGAGCGGGCCTTCCTGCGCGTCCGGCTCCACGCCCAGTGACCTGGCCAGTTCCTCGGCCGCGCGCGGGTCGTCGTGGTCGAACCGCTCGTTCCACCTGTGTGCGGGGTCCGGCGGATAACTGTCCAGCAGACTGAGCGACGCCACCTCGGCACCGGCACGTTGCAGTTCGGTGGCCATGGCCTGGGCGACCACACCGCCGAAGGACCAGCCCAGCAGGTGGTACGGCCCTTCCGGGCTGACCGTGCGGACCTGCCTGACGTAGTCCGCCACCAGTTCCGACAGCGAGGCCGGCTTGCCGTCCGGGTCGGTGAGCCCGCGGGCCTGCAAGGCGTGGACGGGCCGTTCCGTGTCCAGGTGGCGCAGCAGGCCGGAGTAGACCCAGCCGATGCCGGCCACGGGGTGCACGCAGAACAACGGTGTGCCGGAACCACCGGACCGCAGAGGCAACACGGGCGCCAGCGCGCCCGCCACCGCGCCGGCGGCTCCGCCCGCGGCGATCGCCTGCGCCAGGCCCGCGACCGTGGGTGCTTCGAAGAGTTCCCGGATGCTGATCTCCGCACCGGTCGCCTCACGGATCCGGGCGATCAGCTGGGCGGCGAGCAGGGAGTGTCCGCCCAGGTCGAAGAAGTCGTCGTCCGGGCCGATCTCCTCGTCCTGCAGCAGCTCCCGGAACAGCGACAGCAGCATCTCGTGGTGCCGGTCGCCGGTGTCCGCGGCCGACGGGGACGGCGAGTCGGTCACCGTCGGAACGGCGGCGGACCGTTCGGCCAACGCGTCGGCCAGGGGCAGTTCCAGTGCCCCGATCGGTACCTGCGGATCGGCCACCGCGTGCCGCAGCAGACCGGTCAGCGCCCGTCCGATCGACTCCACCGTCGAGCGGTCGAACAGCGCGGTCGCGTACTCGATCTGGATGTCCAGCCCGAGCGCCTGACGGTCACTGTCACGCCGAGCGGTGAACGTGACGTGGGCGTCGAACTTGGACTGCTTCAGCTCCGTCCCGTCCAGCTCACCGAGCAGCGGCGCGAACTCGACCACGCCGCTCTCCGTGCCTTCTTCCTGGAAGCTGTACATCACCTGGAACAGGGGGTTGCGAGCGAGATTGCGCCGCGGGTTGACGGCTTCCACGACCTGCTCGAACGGCATGTCCTGGTGCGACAGGGCCGACAGATCGGTGGTCCGTACGCGTGCCAGAAGCTCCTCGAACGACGGGTCGCCCGACACGTCCGTCCGCAGGACCACCGTGTTCACGAAGAAGCCGACCAGATCGTCCAGCGCCTCGTCCGAGCGGCCCGCCACCGGCGTGCCGAGCACGATGTCCGTACCCCCGCCGATCCTGCTCAGCAGTGCCACGGTCACCGCTTGGGCGGCCATGAACAGGGTGCTGCCCGAACGCCGGGCCAGCTCCTCCAGTCCCCGCAGCGCTTCGGCATCCGCCGAGAACGACGTCGAGTCACCGTCGAACGACGCCACCGCGGGCCGCGGCCGGTCGTACGGCAAAGCCAGCTCCTCCGGCACACCCCGCAGAGCCTCACGCCAGAACGCCAGCTGCCCCTCACCCACCTGCTCCAGCAACTCCCGCTGCCACAACGCGTAATCCGCGTACTGCACCGGCAACTGGGACCACACAGGAGACCCGCCGGCACACCGCGCCCGATAGGCCACCCCGAGATCCCGCATCAACGGACCCGTCGACCACCCGTCCGTTGCGATGTGATGCATCGCCAGCACCAGGACGTCGAAGGTTGTGTCCACCCGGAACACCACCGCGCGGAGGGGGATATCGGCAGCCAGATCGAACGTCCAGCCACCCGCCCGGGCGAGTTCCTCCTCCAGGCGCGACGCGGAGACCTCCCGCACCTCCAGCGCCGGAGCGACATCTTCCAGCAGGACCTGGACCGGCTTGTCACCCTCCTCACGGAACACCGTCCGCAAGCTCTCGTGACGCCCCACCACGTCCGCGAGCGCACCCTCCAGCGCCGCCACGTCCAGCAGCCCCGAAAACCGCACCACCAACGGCACGTTGTACGTGCCCGACGCGCCCTCGACCCGCGACAGGAACCACAACCGCCGCTGCGCGAAGGACAAGGGAAGCAGTTCCGGCCGCTCGCCCGTGCGCAGAGCCGGACGGGCGGGGAGACTCCGCGCGCTCTCGATGCGGGCGGCCAGCCCGGCCACCGACGGGGCCTCGAAAAGCTCCCGTACGGAAATGTCGACCCCGAGGACGGACCGCACGCGGCTGACGAGTTTGGTGGCGAGGAGGGAGTGACCGCCCAGGGCGAAGAACCCGTCGTCGATGCTGACCGTGTCCACACCCAGCAACTGGGAGAAGATCCCGCACAGGACCTCTTCCAGCACGGTCCGCGGCCCGCGGCCACCCGCCGATTCGGCGAACACCGGTTCGGGCAGGGCGGAATGGTCGACCTTGCCGTTGCGGGTCAGCGGCAGACGCTCCAGTTCCATGAACACCGACGGCACCATGTACTCCGCCAGCGACTCCCGGGCGAAGGCCCGCGCCTGCTCCACCGAGCCCACCACATAGGCCACGATCCGCTTGTCCCCCGGAGCGGCCTCGCGCACCACCACCGCCACCTGGGACATACCCGGGCAGCCGGACAGCACCGCCTCGATCTCACCGGGCTCGACCCGGAACCCACGGATCTTCACCTGCCTGTCGGCCCGCCCCACGAACTCCAGCGCACCCGCCGAGTTCCACCGCACCACATCACCCGTGCGATACATCCGCTCGCCCGCCTCACCGAACGGGTTCGCCACAAACCGCTCGGCCGTCAACCCGGCCCGGCCCACATACCCCCGCGCCAGACCGGCACCGGCGGTGTACAGCTCCCCCGGTACTCCCACGGGCACGGGCTGGAGACGGTTGTCGAGCACATAGTTCTGCATGTTGTCGAGCGGGCGGCCGATGGGGACCACGGTGCCCACCTGGTCGGGCGAGCTGAGGGCGTGGTGCATGCCGAAGAGGGTGGTCTCGGTGGCACCGCATGTCGCTTGGACGACGGTGTCGGGGCAGGCTTCCAGGACCCGTCGCACTGCCGTCGGGGAGATCACATCACCACCGGTGAAGACCTCGGGCACTCCGGCGAAGCACTCCGGATCTTCCTCCGCGATCACCCGGAACAGACCCGCCGGCACGTCCAGGCCGGTGATCTTCTCCTCCCGCAGCAGCCGCGCCACCGTGGCCACCTCCAGATCACCCGGAGGGGACACCACCACCCGATCGCCACGCAACAACGGCACCCACAACGCATACGTCGACGGGTCGAACGCGAACGACGCCAGCAACAGCACCCGCTCATGCCCCGCACGGAACAGACG
>NZ_JBIBEP010000006.1:369250-451517 GCF_042955185.1 Streptomyces sp. NPDC012474 | reverse complement strand
GCCAAGATCCGCTGGCGCATCGAGCACGACTACCGCGAACTCAAACACGGCCTCGGCCTGGACCACTTCGAGGGCCGCTCCTGGACCGGCTGGCACCACCACGTCACCCTGGTCACCGCCGCCCACGCATTCCTCACCGAACAGCGCCTGGCCCCAAAAGCCGATACAGCGAACTCACCCTCTACCAGATCCTCGACACCATCCAAGACCTGCTGAACTGCTGGACCGGCACCTGCGCCACCTGCCACCGCCCCCCTGCCCAGAGCATCCACCACCAGCCCAAACTCAAGAGCCAGAGCAACCTAACGGAGTCCTACTAGACGTCTCTGTCGCCGAGTTGGCGCACCAGATCGGCGAAGGCGGCTCTCTCCTCGGTGGTCAGTTCCACGGACTCCGACCGGGGGCCCGTCTGCCGCTGTTGCGGGAGGGCGGGGAGCGAGTGGCCTTCGGGCCATCGGGAGAGGTGCTCGGGCATGCGCTCCAGTAGACACCACGGCCCGGGACCATTGTCCCGGGCCGTGATTTTCGTGATCTATCTCGCAGGCGGCATGAACGGTTCACACGCCTCGAAAGGGGCGAACCTTCAGTCGCTTCACGCCGCGACGGGCTGCTTCGTCTCCGCCGCCCGGGCCGCGCCGCCCTCGCCGGAGGCCGCTGCGGCACCCTCGACCGGCTTGCGCAGGCCCTTGAGGACGATCACCAGGGCCGTCGTGACGCAGACGCCGGCGGCGATGGCGATCAGGTAGAGGAACGCGTTGCCGATCAGCGGGACCACGAAGATGCCGCCGTGCGGGGCGCGCAGAGTGGCGCCGAAGGCCATCGACAAGGCGCCGGTGACCGCGCCGCCGGCCATGGAGGCCGGGATGACGCGCAGCGGGTCGGCAGCGGCGAACGGGATCGCGCCTTCTGAGATGAAGGAGGCGCCGAGCACCCAGGCGGCCTTGCCGTTCTCGCGTTCGGTCTGGGTGAAGAGCTTGCCGCGCACGGTCGTGGCCAGAGCCATGGCCAGCGGCGGGACCATGCCTGCCGCCATCACCGCAGCCATGATCTTCATCGCCGAGTCGCTGGGGCTGGCCACCGCGATACCGGCCGTGGCGAAGGTGTAGGCGACCTTGTTGACGGGGCCGCCGAGGTCGCAGCACATCATCAGGCCGAGGAGGGTGCCGAGCAGGATCGCGTTGCTGCCGGACAGACCGTTCAGCCAGTCGGTCATGCCCTTCCGGGCCTCGGCGATGGGCTTGCCGATGACGACGAACATGAGGAACCCGACGACCGCCGAGGAGATCAGCGGGATCACCACCACGGGCATGATGCCGCGCAGCGCCGCCGGGACGTTCACCTTCTGGATCGCCATCACCACGCCGCCGGCGATCAGACCGGCCGCCAGGCCGCCGAGGAAGCCGGCGTTGATGTTGAACGCGATCATGCCGCCGACGAAGCCGGGGACGATGCCGGGCCGGTCGGCCATGCCGTAGGCGATGTAGCCGGCCAGGACCGGGACGAGGAAGCCGAAGGCGACACCGCCGATCTGGAAGAACAGGGCCGCCCAGCTGTCGGTCTGCATCCACATGAAGTGGTCCATCACCGACGGGGCCTTGTCGACCTTGTAGCCGCCGATCGCGAACCCGAGGGCGATCAGCAGACCGCCCGCGGCGACGAACGGCACCATGTAACTGACGCCGGACATCAGCCACTTGCGCAGCTTGGTGCCGTAGCCCTCGCTGGAGTCGCCGGAGCGGTCCACCGGGGAGGACGGGGCGGAACCGGAGGTGACCTCGCCGCGCGCGGCCTTCTCGCGGACCTCGGCGATGAGTTCGGCGGGGCGGTTGATGCCCGCCTTCACACCGACGTCGACGGTGGCCTTGCCGGCGAACCGCTCCTTCTCCCGTACGGGCACGTCATGGGCGAAGATCACGGCGTCTGCCGCCGCGATGACCTGCGGGTCGAGCCGGGTGAAACCGGCCGAGCCCTGGGGTTCGACGGCGAGTTCCACGCCTGCCTCGCGGCCGGCGTTCTCCAGGGACTCGGCCGCCATGTAGGTGTGGGCGATGCCGGTGGGGCAGGACGTGACGGCGACGATGCGGAACGGCCGCTCCTGCGCGGGGGCGGTGTCGTCGGTGACCGTGGCGGCGGCGGGAGAGGCCGCTCCCGCCGACGCCACGGTGTCTGCGGAACCCGCGGGTGCGGGTGCGTCCGGCTCGTCGCCGCGGATCAGGGCCGCCGCGGCCGGCGCGTCGCCCACCGCGCGCAGGGCGTCGGTGAACTCGCTGTTCATCAGCTGTCGGGCCAGCGACGACAGGATCGTCAGATGGGCGTCGTCCGCACCGGCCGGCGCGGCGATCAGGAAGATCAGGTCGGCGGGGCCGTCCGCGGCGCCGAAGTCGATGCCGGCGGCGCTGCGGCCGAAGGCGAGCGTCGGCTCGGTGACGTGCTCGCTGCGGCAGTGCGGGATGCCGATGCCGCCGTCGAGGCCGGTCGGCATCTGGGCCTCGCGGGCGGCCACGTCGGCGAGGAAGCCGTCCAGGTCGGTCACCCGGCCCAGGGCCACCATGCGCTCGGCGAGGGCTCGCGCCGCCGCTTCCTTGGTGTCGGCGGGCAGGTCGAGATCGACCAGGTCCGCCGTGATCATGTCGCTCATCGCGGGCTCCTTAGCACGCGTATCGCCCGGTGGGAGGGGTGGGCGGGGAGGGGAACGGGGGTGCGGTGGGGGGTGACGGGGGTGGCCGCGGGGCCCGCGGGTAACGGGGAGGGGGCCCGCCGCTCGTGCCTCGGTCCGCGCTGCTCGTCGTAGGTCATGACACCGGCTCCTTCAGCACGCGGTCCGCCGGGACCTCGGCCGTGACCGTCACCGCCGCCGGGTCCAGGTCGCTCGGTGTCGGCATGACGCTGCCGGGGAGCTGGACGGCCGCCGCGCCGTGGGCGACCGCGGAGGCGAGGGCCTCGGGGCCGTTGCCGCCGGCGATCAGGAAGCCGGCGAGGGAGGAGTCGCCGGCGCCCACGTTGCTGCGGACCGCGGCCACCCGGGCGCTGCCGAACCAGGCGCCCTCGTGGGAGACGAGCAGCTGCCCGTCGGCGCCGAGGCTCGCGAGGACGGCCCGGGCGCCCATCTCGCGCAGTTCCTCGGCGGCCTTGACGGCGTCGCCGACCGTGCTCAGGGGGCGACCGACGGCTTCCGCGAGCTCCTCGGCGTTGGGCTTGACCACGTCCGGCCGCTCACGCAGGGCGGCGAGCAACGCGGGCCCGGAGGTGTCCAGGGCGATCCGCGCACCGGCGGCGTGGGCACGGGCGACCAGCTCGGCGTACCAGGAGGGGGCGAGTCCGCGCGGCAGGCTGCCGCAGCAGGCGATCCAGGAGGCGTCGCGGGACTGCCGGCGCACGGTCTCCAGGAGCAGTTCCCGCTCGGCGCCGGAGAGTTCGGGGCCGGGCGCGTTGATCTTCGTCAGGACGCCGTCGGACTCGGCGAGGGCGATGTTGGAGCGGGTGGCTCCGGCGACCGGGACGGGCGCGACCTCGATGCCCTGCTGGTCGAGCAGGTCGGCGACGAGGGCGCCCGGGGCGCCGCCCAGGGGCAGGACCGCCACCGTGCGCTGCCCCGCCGCGGCGACGGCGCGCGAGACGTTCACGCCCTTGCCGCCCGGGTCCATCCGCTCTCCGGTGGCGCGGATGACCTCGCCGCGGTCGAGGGACGGCACCTCGTAGGTGCGGTCCAGGGACGGATTGGGGGTGACGGTGAGGATCATGCGCGCACTACTTCCGTGCCGCCGCGCTCGATCGCGACGGCGTCTTCGGGGCTCAGCCCGCTGTCGGTGATCAGCAGGTCCACATCGCTCAGGTCGCCGAAGCGGGCGAAGTGCTCCTGGCCGTGCTTGGAGGAGTCGGCGAGCAGCACCACACGGCGGGCGGCGGCCACGGCCGCGCGCTTGACCGCGGCCTCGGCGAGGTCGGGGGTGGTCAGACCGTGTTCGGCGGAGAAGCCGTTGGCGGCCACGAACAGCACGTCAGCGCGGATCTCGCCGTACGCCCTGAGCGCCCAGGCGTCCACGGCGGCGCGCGTACGGTGCCGTACGCGCCCTCCGATGAGGTGGAGCTGGATGCCGGGGTGGTCGGCGAGGCGGGCGGCGATGGGGAGGCTGTGCGTGACGACGGTGAGGGAGGCCTCCAGCGGGAGGGCGGCGGCCATCCGGGCCACCGTCGTCCCGGCGTCGAGGATGACCGTGCCCGCACCGGGCAGTTCCGCGAGGGCCGCCTTGGCGATGCCGTCCTTCTCGTCGGCGGCGGTCGTCTCGCGCTCGGCGAGGTCCGGCTCGAAGTCGAGGCGCCCGGCCGGGATGGCCCCGCCGTGCACCCGGCGGACGAGACCCGCGCGGTCGAGGGCCTTCAGGTCCCGGCGGATCGTCTCCGCGGTCACCTGGAACTCCTCGGCCAGCGACACGACATCCACTCGGCCGCCGTCACGGGCGAGCCGGAGGATCTCCTGCTGCCGCTCCGGTGCGTACATGTCCGTTCGCCTCCGCCTCATGCCCGAACGTGTGGTTTCAGCGGGAGGCTACGCCGAGTTTTCCGCAAAGTAAACAGGTTCGGACCCAATCGGGCATGAGCAGAAACGGGAGCAGCATTGCGGGTGGACATCTGGAGCAGCACCGTGGGCGGACTCGGGGGCAGCACCGTGGGCGGGAACGCGAACGGGAACGCGAACGGGCCCGGCACCGAGGTGCCGGGCCCGTTTCCCGCGGTCAGACCAACGCGGGGCCGCGAGCAGGTTCCTTCTCCCCCACCGGCACCTGTTCGCCCTCCACGTGCTGCGCGGGGCGCTTCGGCAACGCGAACATCAGCAGGAAGATGACGCCCATCACCGCGGCGACCCAGCCGAGCGCGTTCTGGAAGGCGTCCGCGTAGGCCGGTCCGGTCTGCTCCGGCCGCAGGTGCTCGGAGATCGTGCCGAAGAACACCACCGACACCAGGCCGAGCCCCAGCGCGTTCCCCATCTGCTGCACGGTGTTGAGCAGCCCCGACGCCGAACCGGCGTGCTCGCGCGGCACCTCCGAGAGGATCGCGTCGGTCAGCGGAGCGACGATCAGCCCCATGCCCACGCCCATCACGACGAGCGGGAGGGCCATCTGCCAGGGCGCTATGGCGAGACCGTAGTGCCCGGCCTCCCACATGTAGAGCAGCACTCCGGCCGCCATCACCAGCGCGCCCGCCTGGAGCACCTTGCGCCCGAAGCGCGGGACCAGCTTCTGCACCGACATCCCTGCCGCCACCGACACGGCGATCGAGAACGGCACTCCGGTCAGCCCGGCCTTCAGCGGGCTCCAGCCCAGCCCGAACTGCATGTACAGCGTCCACACCAGGAAGAACACGCCGAGCGCCACACCGAAGACGGTCTGCACGGCGATCCCGGCCGCGAAGCTCTTGACCTTGAACAGCGACAGCTCGACCAGCGGGGAACCGTCCCGCGCGGTCTTGCGCCTCTCGTACACCACCAGCACCGCGAGGACGACGAGCGACCCGGCCATCGAGACGTACCCCCACACCGGCCAGCCCAGCTCACGGCCGCGAATGAGCGGGTAGAGCAGCATCAGCAGGCCCAGCGTCACGAGCGCGACACCCACCAGGTCCAGCTTCAGGGCGCGTGGCGCCTTGGACTCGCTGATGAAGCGGCTGCCGAGGATCAGGCCGGCGACACCCACCGGCAGGTTGATCAGGAAGATCGACCGCCACTCCCAGCCGAACAGGTTCCACTCGGTCAGCAGCGCGCCCAGCAGCGGACCGGACACGGCCCCGAGACCGACGACCGCGCCGAACAGCCCGAACACCTTGCCCCGCTCGTGCGCCGGGAAGGTCGCGTGCACGATCGACAGCACCTGCGGCACCATCAGTGCCGCCATGCCGCCCTGCAGGAACCGCGAGGCGACCAGCATCTCCGGGTTCACCGCGAGACCGCAGAGCGCGGAGGCGACCGTGAACCCGCCGATGCCGACGAGGAAGACCCGCTTGCGGCCGTGGATGTCACCGAGCCGCCCGCCGGTGATCAGCCCGGCGGCGAAGGCGAGGGCGTAACCGGCGGTGATCCACTGGATCTGGCTGAAGGACGCGCCCGCCTCCCGCTGGATCGAGGGGATGGCGATGTTGACGATCGTCACGTCGACGAGGTCCATGAAGGCCGCGGTCATCACGATCGCGAGGGCGAACCAGCGCCGGCGGTCGGTCCCGCCGCCCGCCGTGCCGAGGGTGGTGTCGGTGGAGTTCATGGTGCGAAGTTAGACCCCCAGTAGGTCAGGACGTGTCCTACTGGTGCGGCATCCTCTTCGGTATGACGACGGACACTCCGGCCCGGCTGCTGACGCTCCTGTCCCTCCTCCAGACGCCCCGCGAATGGCCCGGCGGCGAGCTCTCCGAGCGACTCGGGGTCTCCCGCCGCACCGTCCGGCGGGACATCGACCGGCTGCGCGAACTGGGCTACCCCGTGCAGGCGACCATGGGCGCCGACGGCGGCTACCGTCTGGTCGCCGGCAAGGCCATGCCGCCGCTCGTGCTCGACGACGAGGAGGCCGTGGCCATCGCGGTCGGGCTGCGCGCCGGGGCGGGACACGCGGTGGAGGGCCTGGACGAGGCCTCGGTGCGGGCGCTGGCCAAGCTGGAGCAGGTCCTGCCGGGCCGGCTGCGCCACCGCGTGACCACCCTCCAGGCCGCGACCACACCACTGACCAGCGGGGACGGTCCGAGCATCGCGCCCGAGACGCTGACCGTCATGGCCTCGACGGTGGCCGGCCACGAGCGGCTGCGGTTCGCCTACCGGGCCGCTGACGGCACCGAATCGCGGCGCCTGACGGAGCCGTACCGGCTGGTGTCGACGGGACGCCGCTGGTACCTCGTCGCGTACGACATCGACCGGGACGACTGGCGCACCTTCCGCGTCGACCGGGTCAGCGAGCCGTTCGCCACCGGGGCCCGGTTCGCACCGCGCGAACTGCCGACGGGGAGCGCGGCCGAGTACCTGCGGCGCTCGATGCAACGGCAGCAGCAGTCCTACGACTTCGAGGTCACGTTCGCCGCACCGGCCGACTTCGTCGCCACCCGGGTACCCCACTGGCTGGGCACGCCCGAGCCGTTGGACGACGGCAGCTGCCGGCTGCGGGGGTCCGCCGGGGACGCGGTGCAGTGGGTGGCGTTCCGGCTGGCGATGCTGGAGTGCGACTTCGTGGTGCACGAGCCTGCAGAACTCGTCGCCGCGGTCAGGGAGTTGGGGGCGCGGTTGAGCAGGGCGGCCGGCGGGCGGGACGCGGGCGGAGTGTGAGCCGTCGCGTCACGGCCCCCACGGAAGTCCCGCAAGGCCCTGAGAATACGCAGGGCGACCTCCGCCGGCCCGCCCGGACCCTCGCCTCACGGCCCCCACGGGAAGTCCCGCAAGGCCCTGAGAATACGCAGGGCGACCTCCGCCGGCCCGCCCGGACCCTCGCCTCACGGCCCCCACGGGAAGTCCCGCAAGGCCCTGAAATTGCGCAGGGCGAGCTCCGCCGGCCCGCCCGGACCCTCGACGGGCTCGTCGCCCGCGGCCCAAGCCTCCAGCGCGGCACGGACGGCGGCGCTCGCCACGGCGGCGGCGAAGCGCAGCTCAGGGGTGATCGCGGGTGGTTCGCCGGTGGCGGCAACGTTGTCGCCGCCCTCACTCTGGGCGTCGGTGTCTCGGCCGGGCGCCCCGGCCACTGCGGGCACACCAGCCACTGCGGGCACCCCTGGCCCGCCTGCACGTGTCACCCGTTGCGCCAGCACCTCCCCCAGCAGCCGCTCGGACGCCTGGCACACCTCCGCCCACACCCTGCGCAGGGACGGGGTCGCCTCTGCCAGGCGCAGGAGCGTGCGGACCCACTCCCAGGACGACGCCGAGACGCCGACGCCCGGGGTGAGGGTGTGGCGCACCCCATGCTCCAGGGCCCGGAGGACCCCGGCGTCGGCGGGGGCGGCGCGCACCGCCTCCACCCAGCGCTGGGAGCCGGCCGCGTAGAGCGGGGCGACGGCCTCCTCCTTGGTGGCGAAGTACCGGTAGAAGGTGCGCGGGGCGATGCCCGCGGCCTGGGCGATGTCCTCCGCGCGAGTGGCACGCAGGCCGTGCCGCACGAAGAGACCGGCCGCCGCCCGGGCGATCTCCATACGCGTCTCGGCCTTCCGCCGCTCGGTCAGCGAGGGCGAAGGCGGGGTCGGGGTGGTGCTGCTCACGCCCGGCAGGCTATGCCCATGTGACACAATCTGCCATCTGGCGGGCCACCCCGTGGTTCAGGTACGGGGTGCCCCGCCCCCCAGCAAGAGAGCCGGGCTCCGACGTCCGGGGGGAAGGACGCCGAAGCCCGGCCTCGGGGAATGTCCCGGCGCCGGGGGGAGTGCGACGGGACGTGGCTTTCGGGGGTCAGGGGGTGTGACCCCGGGTCGAACTGGTGGACCCAGAAGTCTTGTTCCCTGAGTCCGCGGGTTGAAGCGGCGTTACATCGCCATGTTTGCGCGGTCTTTCGCCACCCGGCGTACGCGGTGCCCTCCGGGCGCACACGGTCCGTCACCAACTGGCCGTGGGGACGGGTCGTACGCCCGGACGCACACCGTGTTCACCGGTCCGGCCGCCCGGCGAAGGGGTGTTGCCCCGCCGCGCGGACCGAGGCGTCACGCCGCCGCGTCGAACCCGGTGCTGCGGGCCAGCTTCTTCAGCTCAAGCAGCGCGTGCTTCTCGATCTGGCGGATGCGCTCACGGGTCAGGCCGTGCTCCTTGCCGACCTCGGTCAGCGTGCGCTCCCGGCCGTCCTCGATGCCGTAGCGCATCTTGATGATGGAGGCCGTGCGCTGGTCGAGCCGGCCGATCAGGTCGTCGAGCTCCTCGCTGCGCAGCAGGGTGAGGACCGACTGCTCGGGCGACACCGCCGAGGTGTCCTCCAGGAGGTCGCCGAACTGGGTCTCGCCCTCGTCGTCCACGGACATGTTCAGCGAGACCGGGTCACGGGCCCAGTCCAGGACGTCGGTGACGCGCTCCGGGTTCGAGCCGAGCTCGGCCGCGATCTCCGCGGGCTCCGGGTCCCGGCCGTGCTCGCGGTTGAACTCGCGCTGCACACGGCGGATCCGGCCGAGCTCCTCCACGAGGTGGACGGGCAGGCGGATCGTACGGGACTGGTCGGCTATCGACCGGGTGATGGCCTGGCGGATCCACCACGTGGCGTACGTGGAGAACTTGAAGCCCTTGCGGTAGTCGAACTTCTCGACCGCGCGCACCAGGCCGGCGTTGCCCTCCTGGATCAGGTCCAGCAGCGGCAGCCCGCTGCGGGGGTAGCGGCGGGCGACCGCGACGACCAGGCGCAGGTTGGAGCGGATGAAGACGTCCTTGGCCCGCTCGCTCGCGTCGACCAGGGCCTGCAGTTCCTCGGGTGAGGCCCCGGCCTTGTTCTCCTCCTGGCCGTCGAGGATCTGCTGTGCGAACACACCCGCTTCGATGATCTGCGACAGCTCGACCTCCTTGGCGGCGTCGAGCAGCGGTGTGCGCGCGATCTCGTCGAGGTACATGCCGACCAGGTCGCGGTCGGCGATCTCGCCGCCATGGGTGCGAACACTGCTTGCCGCGTCGGCCGTCTCGCCGGTGGCGGACTGACGACGGGCGACGGCACGGGTTGCCATGCGAGCTCCCTTGCGATGGTGAGGTCAGCGGGTGGTCCTTCGGACGCTGGACTCCGTCTTCCGGGACTCTCCGGACTCTCCTCGGGTGCCCTGCATCCGATGGAAACAACGACTGGAATCAGGACAGAATTCCCAACCCGGCCCCCGATTTTTCTGATCATGCAGTACCCTGTCTGGCCCACACGGGGAGGCGCGGTGCGGTCGGAACGTACAGAGGTGCAGGTCAGGCCGGGGGTCGAGGGTGACCTCGAAGCCCTCACCGCCCTCTACAACCACTATGTACATGAGACGCCGATCACATTCGATACCGCGATCTTCACTCCGGAGGAGCGCCGCCCTTGGCTGCTCTCCCACCCTGAAGACGGGCCGCACCGCCTCATGGTTGCCACGGAGCCCGACACACGGGAGATCCTGGGCTACGCCACATCCAGCCCTTTCCGAATGAAGCCCGCCTATGCCACCTCGGTGGAGACGACCGCGTACGTGGCCCCGGGCGCCGGCCGGCGCGGCGTCGGCACGCTCCTCTACACGGCCCTCTTCGAGGCGCTGTCGGGCGAGGATCTGCACCGCGCCTACGCGGGCATCGCGCTGCCGAACGAGGCGTCGGCCCGGCTGCACGAGCGCTTCGGCTTCCGGCACGTCGGGACGTACCGGGAGGTGGGCCGCAAGTTCGGCCGGTACTGGGACGTGGCCTGGTACGAGAAGCCGCTGTAGGAGCACCCTCGCGGGCAGGCTCGCCGGGGTCCGTTCGCAGGAGCGAGGTCCTGCCGGGGTCCGTTCGCAGGAGCGAGGTCCTGCCGGGCAGCGCCCTCGGGCAGGCCCACCTGGGCCCGTTCGCAGGAACACCCTCGCGGGCACGCCCACCGGGCCCGTTTCAGCCGAACTGCACCGACCGCTTCGCCAGGCCCATCCAGAACCCGTCGATCACCGACTTCTGCGCGTCCAGCTCACCGGCCGCGTCGGCCGCGCCCATCGTCACGAAGAGCGGGGCGAAGTGCTCGGTGCGCGGGTGGGCCAGCTGCCCGGCGGGGGACTTGCGGGTGAAGTCGAGCAGGGCGTCCACATCACGTGCCTCCAGCGCCCGTCGGCCCCAGTCGTCGAACTCGGCCGACCAGGCGGGGGTGCCGCCCTGCCGCAGTGCGGCCAGGTTGTGGGTGAAGAAGCCGGAGCCGACGATGAGCACGCCCTCGTCCCGCAGGGGGGCGAGCTTGCGGCCGATCTCCATGAGCCGTACCGGGTCGAGCGTCGGCATGGACACCTGGAGGACCGGGAGGTCGGCCTCCGGGTACATCTCGACCAGCGGGACGTACGCGCCGTGGTCGAGACCGCGGTCGGGGACGTCCTGGACAGGGATGCCGGGGGCGCGCAGCAGCTTGCGTACGGACTCTGCGAGCTCCGGTGCGCCGGGGGCGTCGTACTTCACCCGGTAGTAGTGCTCCGGGAAGCCCCAGAAGTCGTAGACGAGCGGGACGGTCTCGGTGGCGCCGAGGGCTAGCGGGGCCTCCTCCCAGTGGGCGGAGACGATCAGGACGGCCTTGGGGCGCGGCAGTCCGGCGGACCAGGCGGCCAGTTCACCGGGCCAGACAGGGTCGTCCGCCAGGGGCGGGGCGCCATGGCTGAGGTACAGAGCGGGCATGCGCTCCTGGGTGACGGCGGACATGCTGCGGCTCCTTCCAAAACGTGGTTCCCTACAAAACTGTACGGACCATTTGTTTAAAGTTCAAGGAGGAGCCGCGTAAAGTGGAACGCATGAAGGCACCCGCATCGACACCGGGCTCAGCCCAGGCGCCCCAGGAACCGCGCTGGCTCACCGACGAGGAGCAGCACGTCTGGCGTTCCTTCATGGAGGGCGTCACCCTCCTCGACGACCATCTCGACCGTCAGCTGCAGCGCGACGCGGGCATGCCGCACGTCTACTACGGCCTTCTGGTCAAGCTGGCAGAGGCGCCGCGGCGACGGCTGCGGATGACCGAGCTCGCGATGCTGGCGAAGATCACCCGGTCCCGGCTCTCGCACGCCATCGCGCGTCTGGAGAAGAACGGCTGGGTGCACCGGGAGGACTGCCCCGACGACAAGCGGGGCCAGTTCGCCGTCCTCACGGACGAGGGATACGACGTGCTGCGGCAGACCGCGCCGGGCCATGTGGAGGCCGTACGCCAGGCGGTCTTCGACCGGCTGACCCCACAACAGCAGAAGTCCCTCGGCGAGATCATGCGGATCGTCGCCGAGGGACTTCAGCCGGCCGAAGCGGGTGCGGACCTGCCCTGGCTCCGCTGACGCGGGAACCGGGCAGGTCCTGGATTCCGTCGGTGCGAGGCGTCCCCTTCCCCGCGCCTACGGATGGCCCGAAGGGGTGCGGTGCGCGGGCGTCAGTGGGCGACGACCGGAATCTGCACCTCGTCCGCCGCGCCCTCATCGGAGGACGCCGCCGTCGTACCGCCCGGGCGGCCGGCGTTGACGAAGGTCAGGGCGATCGCGGCGGCCACCACGAGGATGCCGACGGCGAACCAGATGGCACTGGTGTAGCCCTGCACCATGGCCTCCAGCTGGACCAGCTGCTGCTGGGACCGGCTGGTCGCGCCGGCGATGTGGTCGGCGACGTACGCCGTCGTCGCCGAGGCGGCGATGGTGTTCAGCAGGGCCGTACCGATCGCGCCGCCCACCTGCTGCGAGGTGTTGACCATCGCGGAGGCGACACCGGAGTCCCGCGGCTCGACGCCCTGGGTGGCCAGCGACATGGCCGGCATGAACGCCGTACCCATGCCGAGACCGAGCAGCAGCATCGCCGGCAGCAGCAGAGCGGCGTACGAGGAGCCGATCTCCAGCTGGGTCAGCAGCAGCATGCCCAGCGCGGCGACCAGGAAGCCCGGGCCCATCAGCAGGCGCGGCGCGACCCGGGTCATCAGGCGGGTGCCGATCTGGGTGGAACCGGTGATCATGCCCACGATCATCGGCAGGAACGCGAACCCGGTCTTGACCGGCGAGTAGCCCTTCACGATCTGCAGGTAGTAGGTGAGGAAGAGGAACAGGCCGAACATCGCGATGATCGCGAGACCGAGGGAGAGGTAGATCCCGCCGCGGTTGCGCTCGGTGATCACCCGCAGCGGCAGCAGCGGGGCCTTGACCTTGGACTCGACGAGCACGAAGGTCGCGAGCAGCACGGCCGAGGCGACGAACATGCCGACGGTGACGGAGTCGCTCCAGCCGTCGGACTCGGCGCGGGTGAAGCCGTAGACCAGGGCGACCAGGCCGAGGGTGGACAGGACCACACCGGGAAGGTCGAGCGGCGAGCGGTTGCGGCCGCCCTCCGGCTCACGGATGACGAAGTACGCACCGGCCGCGGCGACGACGGCGAACGGGATGTTCACGAAGAACGTCCAGCGCCAGTCCAGGTACTCGGTGAGGAAACCGCCGAGGATCAGACCGACCGCACCGCCACCACCGGCGATCGCGCCGTAGATGCCGAACGCCTTGGCACGCTCCTTGGCGTCCGTGAACATCACGGCCAGCAGGGAGAGCGCGGCGGGCGCGAGCAGGGCTCCGAAGACGCCCTGGAGGGCGCGGGCGCCGAACATCATCGCCTCGTTGGTGGCCGCGCCGCCGAGCGCGGAGGCCGCGGCGAAACCGCCCAGACCGACGACGAAGGCCTTCTTGCGGCCCCACAGGTCCGCTATCCGGCCGCCGAACAAGAGCAGACCGCCGAAGGCGAGCGCGTAGGCCGTGACGACCCACTGCCGGTTGCCGTCGGAGATGCCCAGGTCCTGCTGGGCGGAGGGCAGGGCGATGTTCACGATGGTGGCGTCCAGGACGACCATCAGCTGGGCGAGCGCGATGAAGACGAGCGCTTTCCAGCGGCCGGCGTCCGGCTCTCCGGCCGGTGCGCCGAGGCTCTTCGAGGCTGTTTCAGACATGGGGATACCCACTTCGGGACTTCGTGACGGAAAAGGGTGACGAAAGGCACGGCTCGTGTGGGGACGGCCGCTGGGACTGTCGTTCAGGGTTCAGACCGGTGGGGCGGCCTGAAACTCATCGGACGGAGTGATCGAACGGAAGCGATCGGACGAGGCATCGGACTGGAGGCATGGACTGGGGCATCGGACGGGAGGCATGGACTGAGGCATCGGACTGGACGCATCGGACTGGACGGACGGGTCAGGGCCGGCGCAGGTCTTCCAGGGTCACGGCCGTGCCCGGGAGGACGGAGCGGGCGGGAGCCCGCAGCCCGTCCAGGAACAGCTGAAGATGGCGGTGGACGAAGCGGTCGGCCCGGAAACAGTCCGTGCCGGCCGGGGGCCGGCTGAGCTGGGCGACGGTGATCATGACGTCTCCGACGTCCACGTCGGACCGGAGCTGCCCGGCCTCCCTGGCTCGGTCCATGACCTCGGCGACCAGCCGTTCGACCCGTTCACGCGCGGCCTCCAGATCCGGGTGGTGCTTGTCGAACGTGCTGGAGACCATCGGGCACAGCGCGCTGATCCGCTCGTCGGCGGCGGCGTGCACGAAGCGCTCCAGCGCCTCGAACGCGTCGCCGGTCTCGGTGAGCGCGGCCTCCGCGGCCGCGGCCGTACGGTTCATGACGGAGCAGACGACCTCGCGGACGAGCGCATCACGGTCCGGGAAGTTGCGGTACACCGTGGCGTTGCCGACGCCGGCCCGGCGGGCGATCTCGTCGAGCGGCACCTCGGGGCCGTGCTCGACGAACATCTCCCGGGCGGCGGTGACGATCCGCTCCCGGTTGCGCAGGGCGTCGGCGCGGGGCCGGGGCGCCTTGCGCGCTTCGGGGGTTGCGGTCTGCACGGCATACTCCTGGTGAGTGAGGCGATCCGGGGACTGCATCCCCGTTTCGGTCGGACACATGGCTAAACGGGGAGTGGGTCCCCGGTATTTCCCGCTCCAGCGGAAATTGTTTGTGACCTGCCTCACAAGCACCTTCGTCCCTTACCGACGGGAAACCCACGATCGGTCTCTTCCAGCGCGCGTCCCCCCACCCCGCGACGCAGGGTGATCGCAAGGGTGCAGCCGGAGACCGGCGGCTGCCGTCGCGCGGGAGGTCCCTTGCAGGTCCCTTGCAGGCAGCCGCGGCCCCGGCGCCCCCGTACGGACGGCACGGGGCCGGGCTGCGCGACCGGCCACCGGATACCCAGGCGCCGTCTGGCCGCCCTGGCCTGCGTGACCGCCCTGACCTTCACGGTCAGCACCTCGGCGGGCACGGGCCGACTCGCCCCGGGCGCCGGCACGGCGGGAGCAGGGCCCATCACCCTGTCCCACACCTCCGCACACGGCCCCTGCATGATCCGCGGCGCCCGCGAGGTCCAGATGTCCGAGGGCATCCCCACCTCCGCCGGCTACACCCGCTCCACCGGCACCGTCCGCGCCCTCACCCTCATGATCGACTTCTCCGACGCCCCCGGCGAGGGCAAGGCCCTGGACCGCTTCCACGAGTTCTTCCCGCAGACCCGGGACTGGTTCCGCACCAGCTCCTACGGCCGCCTCGACTACCGCCCCGAGACCCCGGTCCCGGGATGGCTGCGGATGCCGAAGTCGTTCCGCGATTACGGTATAGAGCGGGGGGCTCCGTTCGAGCCCGGCTACCGCGCCCTGGTCGAGGACCTGGTCGCCACGGCCGACCCGAAGGTGGACTTCCGCGCGTACGACCTGCTGAACGTCCTGGTCACTCCGAACGCCGGCCCCTCCGCCCTGGACACGGTCCTGTCCGTCACCTTCGCGGGCAACCCGGAGGCACCCAGGGCCGACGGCATACCCGTGGCCAACGCTTCCTTCGTCTACTCCCGCCAGGACGACGGCTCCGGCTCCTACGGCCGCACCGGCTACCGCGTCCTCCCTCACGAGAACGGCCATGTCTTCGGCCTGCCCGACCTGTACACCGCGGAGGGCGGGGGCGCGGTCGGCCACTGGGACATCATGAGCGAGGACTGGGGGGCCAACAACGACTTCCTCGGCTGGCACAAATGGAAGCTGGGCTGGCTCGACGCCGCCCAGGTCCACTGCGCGGCGTCCCCCGGCACCACGGAGTACACCCTGACGCCCCTGGCCCTCACCGGCGGCTCCAAGCTGGTCTTCGTCCCCCTGGACGGCAGAACCGGCTACGCCGTCGAACTGCGCACCCGCGCCGGCAACGACGAGGCGGTGTGCCGCCCGGGCGTCCTGATCTACCAGGTCGACGCGGAGGTGGACACGGGCATGGGCCCGGTCACCGTCGTCGACTCCCGCCGCGACAGCGGCGGCTGCACCCGCGCGCCGAACGTCCACGCGGAACTGTCGGACGCGCCGTTCACGCCCGGGGAGACGTTCCGTGACGTGGGGAGGGGGATCACGATCGAGGTGACGGGGGTGGGGGCGGGAGCGGCGGGGGCCGGTGCGGGCGGGGGGTACCGGGTGCGGGTGACGAGGGGGTAGGAAGCACGCGCGACGTACAGGGGCGGGTGGGTGACGAGGGGGCAGGAAGCGTGGCCGACGTACAGGGGCGGGCGCCAGGTTCACGCCCAGCTCCCGGCCCTCGGACCCCGGCCTCAGGCCCGGCTACGGATCCGGACCGCGGACCCCGGACCACCGTCTCCGCATTACGGTGGGCCTGCCGCGACCGTCGCGGTCGTCGCGGCCGTAGCGACCGCCGTACCGGAGAACCGATGCCAGCGAAGCCCATGCCCGAGACGACTCCGGAGGGGTCCGCCCCGACGGCCGACGAGAAGGGGCCGCCGGCGGAGGGGACCACTACCGCCACCACCGCCACCACCGCCACCACCGCCACCACCGCCAGGACTGCTGCCCTCACCGGTGGGAGCGTCCCCGCCGAGGCGGTCGCTCCCCTCATCCGCGGCATCGCGGTGCTGCGGGAACTGACGGAGGCGAACGGCACGCTGAGCCTGAGCGGTCTGGAACGCGCAACCGGCCTCGCCCGCTCCACGGTCGACCGCATCACGGCCACCCTCGCCCGCATGGGCTACGTCCGCTTCGACGGCCGGGACGTCCACCTGTCCCCCCGCCTGATGGAACTGGGCAACGCCTACCTGTCGGCCCTGCGCCTCCCCGCTCTGCTCTCCCCGCACGCGGACGCCCTGGCAGACGAACTGGACGAGTCGGTCTCCCTCGCGGTCGCCGACCAGGACGGCATCCGCTTCATCCACCAGGCGACCCGCCGTCGCGCGATGTCCCTCAGCTTCCGCATCGGCGACCTGCTCCCGGCCGAACGCACCGCTCCGGGCCCGCTGTTCGCGGCGGAGTGGACGGCCGCGGACTGGCAGCGCTGGCGGGACCGCAGGGTGGCGGACCCGAGGGACCTGTCGTTCACGGCCGTACCACCACGGACGCAGGAACCGGGCGCGCGGGACGACGACACCTTCGCCCGCCGCACGGAAGAGGCGTCCGCCAACGGCTGGTCCCTGGACGACCAGTTGATCGAGCCGGGACTGGTGGCGATCTCGGTGCCGGTCCGCGCCCCGAGAGCGGACGGCCGGATCACGAGTGCGGACGGCCGCATCCCGGGAGCGGACGGCCGGATCGCGAATGTGGACGGCCGGATCGCGAGTGTGGCGAGCGTGGTCAGCCACACGAGCCGCCACACCGCGCACCACCTGCGGACGACCCTCCTCCCGAGGCTGCGCTCCACGGTCGAGGCGATGGAACGCGAACTCCGCCACACCCCGCCCCCCGAGCCCGGCCCGCCCCCCTCGGACCTGGCGCTCTGGACGGGCGCGTCCAAGCAGCAGCTGGGGCGCGGGTTCATCGAATCCCTGGCCCGGGGACTGACCGTCCTCACGGCCTTCGGCGAGGGCAGGCAGGAGCTGACCCTGACGGAGGTGGCCCGGGCGACGGGCCTGGCCCGGGCGACGGCCCGCCGGGCCCTGATCACCTACGAACACCTGGGCCTGGTGGCTCCGGCCGGCCGCACCTTCACACTGACCCCCCGGGTCCTCTCCCTCGGCTTCCCGCCCCTGTCCCGCACTTCTCTCCCCGAGATCGCCCAGCCCCACCTGGCGGACCTGACGTCCCGCATCCACGAGTCGACGTCGCTGGCGGTGCTGTCGGACTCCGGTGAGGAGATCCAGTACACGGCCCGGGTGACCACGGCCCGGGTGATGAGCGTGAACATCACGGTGGGCACGCGCCTGCCGGCGTACCCGACGGCACTGGGCCGGGTCCTGCTGGCGGACGCGGCCGCCGGCACGAACCCGAACCCTGGTGATGAAGGGGTCCTGGCCTCGGTCCGCTCGCAGGGCTACGCCCTGGTGGACGAGGAGCTGGAAGAGGGCCTCCGCTCGATCGCGGTCCCGATCCGCGACCGGTCGGGCCGGGTGGTGGCGGCCCTGAACACAGCGCTGCACGCCAGCCGCCGCACCCCCAGGGAGTGCGTGACGGACCTCCTCCCGGAACTGACAGCGACGGCGACGCGCATCCAGACGGACTTCCATACGGCAGCGCGCTTCACACGCGTTCCGACGTCGTGAATGCCCCACCGGCCCGACTCACGGCTCTGACGGGCCCGGCAGCGGAGGCCTGACGTTCCTCCATACCACCTGCCCGCCTGGTCCCTGACGTGCCCCCATGCCACCTACCGGCCCCGGATCCCGACATGACCCCCACACCCGCCCGACCCGCATCCGGTACGCTGACGCCTGTGGTCCTCCCAGACCACAGGCATGTCGCTGCTTGCGTCCGCTGCCACTGCCTTCGTAGCTCAGGGGATAGAGCACCGCTCTCCTAAAGCGGGTGTCGCAGGTTCGAATCCTGCCGGGGGCACCAGCCAAAAGGCCCCGGACCGATCATGGTCCGGGGCCTTTGACATCTACTTCTGACATCAACGCGGGCGGTCACTCGCGGATGGGGCGTCTCCTGAGCAGCCGGTCCATGTGGCTCATGGCTTCGCGCTGCGTGTCCTGGACGACGTGTGTATAGACGTCCATGGTGATGCTGATCTGGGAGTGACCGAGGATCTCCATCACGACGCGGGGCGCGACTCCGGCCGCCGTGAGCAGGGTGGCCGTCCCGTGGCGAGCGTCGTGCAGCCGGATCACGCGGAGGTCGGCGGACTCGGCGACGCGGGTGAAGGAGCGGTACAGGTTGCGCGGCTCCACGGGGCGGCCGGTTCGGGTGGCGAAGACGTAGTCCGACTCCGGCCACTTCTCCCCCGCCTTGGCGCGAGCGTCCGCCTGCCGTAGGCGGTGCCAGCGCAGGGGCGCGATGCAGAGGGCGGGCAGAGGGACTGCGCGGCGACGACGGCTCTTGGGGTCGTCGTCGTACAGAACGCCACGGCGGCGCTGGACCTGGTGGCGGACGTAGAGGACGCGGTTGTCGAGGTCGAGGTCCGACCAGCGCAGGCCCACGATCTCTCCCCGGCGGAGCCCCATGGCGATGGCGAGCACGAAGGCCGCGTAGAGCGGGTCCTTGCGGGAGGCAGCGAGGAAGTCGAGCGTCTCGTCGAGGGTCCAGGGGTGCAGCTCGGGCTTGTCCGTGCGGGGCGGCTCGACGAGCTTGGCGACGTTGCGCGTGATGAGTTCCTCGCGACAGGCGGAAGACAGAGCCGAGCGCAGAACTCGGTGCGACTCCTTGGCCGTTGCGGCGGTCGTCTCCTTCTCCAGGCGGACGAGGAACCGGCGGACGTCGGCGACGCCGAGGGATTCCAGCCGCTTGGCACCGAGCAGGGGCACCAGGTAGAGCCGGACGTGTGCCTCGTACTTGTCGAACGTGCTGAGTTTCCGCCGGGGCTTGATGACGTTGTCCAGCCAGTACGGGAGCCAGTCCGAGAGCTTGGCCGACTTGGTGGGCACGGGCACGCCCTGGTCGACCTTGTCGAGCAGCTCACGACGCTTGGCGTCGCACTCGGCCCAGGTCTGGCCGTAGGCGAACTTACGGGCGCGGGTGCCGTCCGGCTGGAGGACGTAGACCGCGCACTGGAAGCGGCCGTCCTTGCGCTTGGTGATGGTGCCGGCGCCGTTGGGGTTCCGCTTGCGTTGCTGGGCCATCAGGCGGCCGCCTCCAGTTCGTGGGTGATGTACGCGCGGACAGCCCGCGCGGGGATCCGACGGCACCGGCCGATGGTGATCGAGGGCAGACGACGGGAGCGGATGAGGTCGTAGACGGTGGAGCGGCCGAGCTTCAGCCGCTCCATCACGTCAGGCACCGTCAGCAGTTCGTCGTCATGCATGGGTGGGCTCTCCTTCCGTTCCGGGGGCGGGTTCGAGGGATGCGGCAAGCCAGGCTTCGGCGTCCGAGAGGCCGGTTCCGGCGAAGACCCAGTGCGAGAGCACGTAGGTCGTGTCGGGCTCGGGGCCGTTGGCAGGTGTGGCTTGCGCACGGCGCCATTCGGCGCGGGCGTCGCGGAGGGCGCCGAGGGTGGTGGAGTAGCGGCGGGATTTGGTGGAGAAGTGGCCGCGGAAGCCGAGCATGTGGGCCCAGGCGCGCAGGCGGAGGTGTTCGAGGTCCTTGCGGGCGCCGAGGAACCATGCGGTGCGGATCAGGCGGCGGGCGTGGTCGCTGATGTCGAGCTGGGCGAGTTCGGCGGCGAACTTGAGTGGCCGGTCGAGAGCTCCTGTCGCGGTTTTGGCGCCCTTGGTGGCGTACTTGGCGATGTAGGCGGCGACGGCTCGTTCGGTGAGCTCCTGGCCGTTGTTGAAGTCGGCCGAGCGGATGGTGCGGACGTCGAGTTGGCGGCCGAAGGTGAAGGTGTGAGGGCGGCCGTCAATGGTCGGGCCGTCCACGCGGACCTTGGCGGCGGCAGTGCGGATGGCGTCCGTGAGTAGTTCGGCGGTTGCCCAGGTAGGGGGTGGGGTGTCGCCACCTCCTGGGCCGTCGATGCGGATGACGGCGTGGAAGTGGACTGCGCCGCGCTTCTGGTATTCGGCGACCTTGGCGAAGCTCACGCGGGCGTGCTCGCGGAAGCGCCGCTGGGACAGGCCGGCGCGCTTGGCGACCTCTCGGCGCAGGTAGGTGGAGAAGCGCCGCCAGAGCGGACCGGCGTGGGCGTTCCAGAGGATGGCGGCTTCGTAGTCGTAGGTGTCCGGGGCGAGCGGGGAGCCGAGTTCGTCGTCGTCCTGGTCGTGGTGGGTGCCGCAGCGGCAGGGGCGACCGCTGGAGGGGCGGTTGTGGACCGGGCCGAAGCTCGGCGCGGTGAAGGTGGCGAACACACGAGGGTGCGTGGCGACGTGTTCGGGGGTGCCCTTGCCGCCCCGCAGGCCGGAGGTGATCAGGTGGAAGGTGTCGCGGCGGTAGACCTCGGCGCACGCGGCGCAACGGGTCGTGCGGCGGTTGTTGCAGCGGACGAGGAGCTGTCCGGCCGGGAGGCTGGTCGAGTCGAGGCGGTGGAGGACGTCGCCGATCTCACCGGTGCGGGTGTCGACGTCGTACTCGGTGCGGTGGCCGTCGAGGCGGATCGGGTGGGTGCAGCCGCCGAGTCCGGAGAGTTGGCGGAGGATACCCGGCAGCGTGCCCTGCGCGGCCAGGTTCGCGAGTTCCGGAAGTGGGGCCGGAGTGGTGCGGGTGAAGATGGCGATTCCCCTTTTGACTGGCTCGGTCGGTCGGGAGGAGCAGGCGCCGGGGCGGCGAGATGCTTGGTCGTGTGCCGCCGCCCCGGAGGCCAGCTCGGTTCAGCGGCGGTGGTGATCGCGGAGCATGGAGCGCAGGACGACGGCGGCCACGGCTACGGAAATGGCCGTGACGGCGACGGCCGCCAAGAGCGCGGTGAGGACGACCCCGCCGACGACCAGGGCCACGACGGTCTTCTGATCGATGGAGACCGACGGGAGCGAACGCCGTACGGGCGGCGGCTCGGTCGGGGTGTGGGTGTGCGCGGGCGGCGGGGTCGGGCTGTCGGGGTACTTCGGGAGGAACACGGGCCAGGTCTCCTTATCTACTCGTCTAGGTGTGTGAGCCGTTTATGACGGTCACGCCGGAGCGCGTGCCGGACTCGATGGCGGGGGCGAGGAAGGTGCGGGAGAGCCAGAAGCCGAAGAGGGCGATCAGGACGACGATCCAGACGCGGACGCCGAGGAACCTGACTGCTCCCCAGGCGAAGAAGCCGAGGACGACGACAAGCGGCAGGCTGACGGTCACGGGGGCGGGAATCCTTTCAGCGCACGGGGCAGCGGTGGGTGCGGGCGGCCAGCTCGGCGGCGGCGCGGCTGTCGTAGTCGGCGGAGAAGCCGCAGCGCGGGGCGGTGCAGGCGGCGGTGTGCTTCTCCCGGCCGCGACCGTCGTAGGACGTGCCGACCTGGACGGGGCCGATGCGGCTGACGTGGCGGAAGCGCTTCGGTGCGGGCATGGTCAGTCCTCCTGTCGCGGGCTGGGGTGGGGGAAGTCGCGCAGGATCCGGGCGGCTTCCTCCGGATCCGGCGTGCGGTCGGCGGCTTCCTCGGCGAGGAGCCGGGCGAGCGCCGATCGGCCGCTGACGGCCATCTCGCGGGCCGCTGAGAGGTAGTCGGCGGCCGTGTTGAAGCAGAAGAGCGGCATGGTCTCCCTTTGCTGGTCAGGTGAGTTGGGCGGCGATGGCTTCGGCCATGGGCGGCGGGACACCGAGGCGGGCGCGCAGGGTCGGGGTGTCGATGGCTGTTCCGGTGCGGGTGTGGTGGTCGGCGGCGACTTTGCGGGCGTGCTCGACCAGGGCGGCCGGGACAGCGACCGGCGGAGGGGCCAACGGTGGGGCCGGTGCCGGGTCGGCCGCCGGTGGCGTCGGGGGGTCTGGCGTGGGATCGGGCACGTTCTCCTGGTCCTCGCTGTCGTCGGGTTCCAGTTGGTCTACGGCGTCAGTGGTCTCGTCGTGTGCTGTCGGCGGCGAGTGGACCAGGAGGGTTCCGCCGAGGAAGGCGACCGCGGGCCAGCCCGCCACGAGGATGCGCAGCCAGGCCGGTACGTGATCCAGGTCGAGTAGGCCGGCGGTGGCGATGTTCGCGCCCAGGGACGCGGCGAGTGCGATCAGGAACCAGCACCACCCGGCCGCTTTCGCTTCTCCGGAGCGCAGTCGGCGCCAGGCGGCGACGAGCAGCAGGTCAACGCTGATCGGGTAGGCCCACGCTTTCCACCCGTCTTGTCCGGCCGCCGAGGCGACATCGTGCAGGTGGGCGAAGGACAGCGCGGCGGCGATGACCGCCTGAACGAGCACCGCATCGACGCGGGCCAGGTGGGCGCGCATGCTGCGGCTCCTTCCGGGTTCGGGCATGGGAGGGGTAGGGACGTGGCATGAGGCGGTCACGCCGACCGGGGTTGAGTGGGGACGCGGGTCAGTCGGTCACGGGCCGGGGCCGCACAGCCGGTCCCGGTGCCTCGACGGGCCGTACGGGCACGTCGGGCCGGAAGGGCTTGAGCGCGGGCAGGTCGGGGACCAGGTGGGCCGACTCGCGGCAGGTCTCGGCAGCGTCGCCGAGGGACAGGTACGGCGTGCGGATGCGCGACCAGCCACCGGAGGTGTCACCGGCCACGGCGAGGCCGGGCCGTTCGGGGGCAATGGCGCAGGCGGCCGTGACCGCTTCGGGGGCGATGTCGCCGAGCGCCATCTTCGCGGAGGCTTCGTCGTTCACCCGGTGGCAGACGCGACCGGTCAACTGGGCCCGCAGCATGGTCGCGCCCTTGCCCAACTCGGCACCGAAACGCTGGCCGCATACCTCCAAGTAGATGCCGGCCGCGCGGCCGAGCTGTGCGAGGCGAATGAGCTGAGTGACCATCTCGTCCCGGCGTTCCTCGTCCTTCCTCGTGGCGACGAGGAAGAGTTCAGCCACCTCGTCCACGAACAGCACGATCGGGACCGGGCGTTCGGACTCGGGCAGTCCCCAGACGTCCGAGGTGATTTCCTCGGCCGGAGTGTTCGGGGCGATGCCTTGCCGGGCCTTGATCAGGTCGTAGCGGTCCTCCATTTCCTTCACGAGTACGGGCAGCAGCTCGGCGGCCTGCTCCGGATCGGTCGCCAGCGCGGAGAGCCGGGAGACGAACGGTGCCAGCTCCACACCGCGCTTGCAGTCGATCCCGACCAGGGCGACCGGCTGAGGGGCGAGCCCGGCGATCAGGTGCCGCAGGTACATGGACTTGCCCGACAGCGTGGCGCCGAGGGTGAGTTGGTGGGGCACGGCCCGGTAGTCGCGTATGAACGGCATGGCGTCCTCTCGCAGGGCCACCGGCACCTGAAGGAACCCGGCGTCCACCTTGCGCGGCATCCGCACCCGCCGCAGCACATCGAAGCCGACCAACCGCAGCTCAACCACACCGGGCTTGACCGTGGTCACGTACACCGCATGAACGCCCCAGGCGTGCCGCAGCCGTTCGGCCGAGGCGGCGACGTCGGCTGGTTCCTGCCCCGGAGCGAGCCGCAGACGGAGCCGCAACCCGGTCGAGGTAGGCCGGATGATGCCCCGACGCGGCGGCACGGGCCGGACCTCACGGCGGGTGGTGGCCTTGACCGCCAGCATCCGCAGCCGGGACGGAGCTACGGTCAGGCCGCAGGCTTCCATGACCGAGCCGTAGGAGCTGAGGAGCCGGGCGGTGGATATCGGCAGGCCGACCGTGGACCAGTACACCCCGGGATGCTTGGCCCGGGCGTAGGCGGCCCCGCCGCCGAGTGCGGCAGCAGGACCACCCACCTCCAGGAGTGTCGTCAGGTCGGTCATCAGGCAGCGGCCCCGGTGGCGGCCGAGAACGCGGCCGGTGTCACGGCGGCAGCGCGGTAGGCGATGCCGTGGCGCTGCTGGCCGTTGAAGACGCTCTCCCACGGCCGGGCCACCAGCCCCGGCAGCGAGACCGGAGCCCCGAGGTTCAGCCCCTCGGACACTCCGCTCTCCGGAACGGTGACCTTGATCAGCGACGACTCGCCGTCCTCCAGGTAGACGACGCCGAGCGTCATCAGGGCCTCGCCGCTGGTGGCGTCCTTGGCGATCTCGCCCGTCTGCCGGTCGCGGACCTTGGGCTCGGGCGCCTCGGTCAGCAGGATCGTCGCGGCCGAGGTCTCTACACGGATGGTGCGCAAGACTTCTTCCCATCTACTCGTCTATACAAGATGCGGCGTTCGAGCCCGATCTCCGGGAACGACAACCACCTTGCCACACAACTTGCCCACTCGTCTATACGAGTAAGCCTGTTGGGGTGTACGAGTTCGGAGAAGCGCCCCCGCGCACCACCGCCGATTAGGCGCTCACGTCGCCGGGAGCTGGTACGACAGGACGTATGCGTCGGCCGCCATGACCGTGTCGCAGACCTCCACGGCCCGCCCTTCCTGGTCGAACGCTGTGCGGATCAGGTGAATGACCGGCACGCCGGAGGCCAGCCGCAGCGTGCGCACCTCATCCGGTGAGGGCATCCGGGCACGGATCTCTTCCTCGAAGTGGTCGAGGCGGTGGCCCAGCTCCTCAAGCCGGGCGTAGATGCCGCCGGGCCCGGGGTTCGGCTCGGCGATCGGTGTACCACGCGCGATGTCGAGCGGCAGATACGAGGTGGCGAACTCCACCGGCCGCCCGTCCAGCAGATACCGGCGACGCCGGGCCAGCACCCGCCGCACGGACCCAAGCCGGGTGGAGACGTCCTGGCTGGCCTTCTCTTCCTTGACCTCCAGGCTGTCCACCTGCGGGTGACTGCCGGCGGCGTCGGCCTCCACGATGAACGCGGACTTCCCCTGCTCGCGGTGGCGTCGGGCGAAGCGGTCGGAGGCGAGCCGTCGCACGGGCGGTCGTGGTCGCACGAAGACGCCCTTGCCGTGCTCGGCGTGCACCAGGCCCTCGCCCTGGAGGACGGAGAAGGAGTTTCGAACCGTCATACGGGAAACCCCGTAATGCTCGACTAGTTCGGCCTCGGAGGGCAGCTTTTCGCCCTCCTTGAATCGCCCACGGTCGATGGCCTCGCGCAGCTGGTCGGCGATCTGCCGGAAGACCGCACGATCGCTCGTGGGGTCGAGATCGCCGAGGAGGCCGGAGGAAAGAGAGGGCACGTGTACTCCTTTAGGTATCTAGACGAGTGGGCGAGCTTTGTTGCTACGGTGGAGAGCCTAGCCATCCGAGAGGGCAGAGGAACGTGAGCACCGACCGTCCGCACTCCGTGAGCGTCGCCGGAGTCATCGTCGACGACCAGGACCGCGCCCTCTTGATCAAGCGCCGCGACAACGGCCACTGGGAACCCCCGGGCGGAATCCTCGAACGCGAGGAAACCATCCCCGAGGCCCTCCAGCGCGAAGTTCTCGAAGAGACCGGCATCAAGATCGCGCTTCCCGCGACCCTGACCGGCATCTACAAGAACATGAAGGGCTTGATCGTCTCCATGGTCTTCCGCTGTGAGGCCGCCGACGGCACGCCCACCACCGGGGACGAGACCCGCGCACTGCGCTGGGCCACCCGCGAAGAAGTCATCGAACTCGCCGACGAGGCATACGCGATCCGCGTCCTGGACGCACTCGACGCGGTATCCCCGCCGGCCATCCGCGCCCACGACGGCGTGAAACTCGTCTAGCCCGAACCCGCTGCACATGGCGGCCTACCAGCACGAAGGAACTTGTATGCACGAGTATACGAGCACCGCCCGGGTCTGGGGACTCACTTGCCCAGGTTTTCCGGAAGAGGTGAGCCGGGCCCGCCGCTGGACACGGGACATCCTGCGCGGATCTCCCCTGGCCGACGACGCCGAACTGATCGTGAGCGAGCTGAGCGCGAACGCGATCCTCCACACCGCGAGCGGCGGACTCGGCAGCTTTCACCTGGCCCTCGCGGTCTCCCCCAAGGTGGTCGCCCTGTCGGTCACCGACCAGGGAGGGACAGGCACGGCCCCGAAGGTCGAGCAGCCGAGCCAGGACGCGGTACACGGCCGCGGCCTGGGCATGGTCAGAGTCATCGCACACCGGGTCGTCGTCCACGGCAGCCACAGCGGCTACACCGTCACCGCGGAACTCTTCACGGACACCCAGCCGGGAGGACACCCGTGCTGATGGACAAGCCTCAGCGGGGCTTCTGGTGCGAGTGCTGGACGCAGGACGTCAACGACGAGACAGGGTGGCCGGCACTTCGGGCATCCTTCGACGCCTACTCAGCACCGCAGGCTGACAGATGGGTAGCGGTCGCCCTGCGCACCATCTCACCGGCGCTGGACCCGGACGCCTCCGACGAGGCCTGGGAATGGCTCTACGACGGTCGCATCGACACGCGACGAGCCCTCTTACGCATGGAACCCTGCACGGTCTCTCTGACCCACGCCAGCACCCGCATCACATGGACGATCCGGCCAGTGGTCTTCGTGCCGATGGCCCATCGCCAAGTGATCGAACTCCCAGCGTGCGCCTACGACTTCAAGCCCGGCACCTCTCTGTAGCCGCCAGCCTGCCACCTCTTCGGCTGAGATGCGTTCGGCCACGCAGTAGCGGGTATGGAGGATCCGCGCTTGTCGCGCGCACAGGAGGGGCGATGCTGACCATCCTTATCTCAGTTCTTGCAATCCTCGTCTCAGTGGGCTCCTTGGCTGTCGCCTATACGTCCAGTCGGCGCTCCCACATGCCCGTCTTGCAGTTCATGTGGGACAGCGGGCAGGGCGGCACCGGCGAACCGAAGTGGTGGCTCGTCAACGTAGGAACGGGCCCAGCAACCAACATCGTCGTTGCTCAGGCCGAAAAGACCGCTCTCAAACGGGGTCTCAATGGCGAGGTTTGGTTCAATCCGGTACTGGTCCCGTCAATCCCCGTCGGCGGCAAGCTGGCCCTGACGTGGCTCGGCGGAACCATGGGGTTGGACCGTGGCTTAGGAACCAGCTACACAGACGTTGAGCGCTACTTCTACACCACCAAGTGCGGCGATGACGTCTCAATGTTCTTCGTCGGCTTGCACCTTCCGCGTTGGCCGCTCCTGAAGCTGCACGGGAACAAGGCCGTCAAGACGTGGTGGGGTGTAGAAGACCTCTCCGGTCCTCAGTGGTCTGCGGTCAGGCCTGACCACGTCAAGCGACGCTGGTGGCTAGCTCGACGCTTCGGGCTATCCCGCCGTCTCGGCGGATGGGCTGACCCAGTGCTCTTGTACCGACCGCAGTGAGTGATCACCTCGACCTCACTGCCAGCACTGCCAGCACTGCCAGCACTGCCAGCCAGAATCGCGGCCTCCCCACACGCACCGCAACGACGCGCACAGAAAAGCCGAACACGGCCACTGTCAACCATCAGCTGGGACCGAAGTGTCAAGCATCTACCGGGACCGGACACCCCCGCGCCACAGACTGAGTTACAACTTTCTCTACTGGTTCAAGGCGGCTCGCTCCGCTCCCAGCGCGCGGCCCGGCCCCCGGCCGGGCCTGCGCTCCAGTCTCCGCCCCGCTCCAGCCCGGCCGGCGCCCGTGCCGCGCGCACAGCAATCAGCGGCCTGACGTGAGAGAAGGGGTACATCGTGGCTGGGGCGGTCGGCTCCGCGACTTTAGCCAGCCACTTTGGCGCGAGCCTCGAAGATCATGGCCCCAACGTCGTGCTTTAGCGGGCAGGTCCACAGACTGCCCGACGCGCCGGAAGCTTACGGGGCCATGATCACTCGCGCCAAAGCAGCTCCCGGCCAAAGTCGCTACGCCGACCTACGTCTGATCCTTCACTTGAGCGCGAGAGGCCTGGTAACCAAGCCAAGCGGAACCCACTGTTCCGGAAACCCCGACAAGCGCTCCAAGTACCGCTGCAATACCGCCATCCATACCGCCATACTGTCACGTTCTTAGCGGTCCGGTGGCACGCTCGTGTCGCGGAAAATTCCATGACGTATTCATGGCGCACCCGCCACAAGGACTGTCGTCAGCTGAAATTCATGCCACAACCGTGCATGCTGTGAGGACGACGGGACGCGTCTGTTGGTTCCCGCTCGGCAGACGTTGCCGAGCGAGTGACTCTCCACAGAAAACCCTTCTCAGCCTGCGCCCCATTCAGGTACTCGGATGCGACTGGTCGGTGGTGACCGCGAGCGTCACGCCCGGGGGACCGCATACTCGGCTACAAAGGTGCACGGCGACCAGCCCCTGGACGTACGTAGGCCTGCCCCGCAGCCGCCACCGGTAGGCCGTGCCGTCGATAACGATCCGTCGCGATCCCTTGCGGACCAGTGCCATCAAATGACCGACGGTCCCAGCTGACGAATGGAGGCTGGACTTCAGAAGGTCACAAGGGCGAAATGTCCCTTCTGGCGCGGTGCTCATCCGACTCCACGGAACGAGTACGCCGAGAGTGCCACCGACTCCGGATGGTGTGAATTACTAGAGCCAAAGCAACAGCGCCCGCGATAAACCGAATCACATTCCAAGTAATTCCTAGGACCGCACGTTGCCCATCCGCCTCTGCAGCCAGCTGCATGGAGGTCTCGACAAGTGCTACGAGCGGAACAATCAGTCGGAATGGGAGACCGCCAACACTTGGAATTCGCGCCAGGTTGCCCAAGAGCCCGACGGGTGCTCCAAGGACGAAAGCTGCTATTCCCCATACAAGTATACTGGAGTAATTTACCTCGCCGGTGGCGCCAGATTGCAGTCCGGCCGGGATGGTGGGGCTCAGGTCCTTGAATACATAGTATGTGACCACGCCGATAGCCAGCCCGAAAGAGGACAGCAACGCTGACTCGATTTTGGATCGGCTGAAATAGCCTACCAAGAATGCATAACAGACCCAGGACCATCCATCGGAAAAAACAACGTTTAGAGAGGCGCAAACGGGATTGCCCCATTTTTCGGTAAGGGGACCCGCTAGTCCAAGTAGAAAACCGACCCCGAGGGGCACTGTGAGCGGCGCAACACGAGTGCGCGGAAAGTGTGCGATTTCTTCTTCCTTGTTCCGTGAGTAACTCAAAGTAGGAGGTGGCGTCACTCGGATACTGCGCAGGCGAAGGAACAGACCCGAGTGGCGCACCGACTTACCTCACTTACCGAAAGGGTCACCGCGTCATGCGGGGATCAGAATCTACTCATCAATACTGTAGAAGCTTTGGCAGGTGTAGGCACCGCCCCCTGTCCGGTTGGCATAGGAGGTTTTGCCAGGGGCCGCGTAACCGCTCCCCTCCTGTGAGCCAATCTTGACCGTGGAATGGTGAAATTTAGTGCCGTGGTAGTAGTTCGAGTAGCAGTATTTACCGTCGGTGGTCAGGTTGTAGCCGTAGCACCAATTTCCGCCACTGGCACCGATGCAGCCCTGCGCCGCAGCAGGAGAATTGCCTGTGTTGATCACCATCGCACCCCATTTTGAGGGGTTACCCAGTTCTGCGGGCGGCTTTGTCCCGTCACCACGCTTATGGAAGGTGACCTGGCCGATCTTGGAACCATCCGCGGCGACGACAGTGCCGTTCGCCGTAACGGTGGCGGCCTGAGAGGCGTCTGCGGCCGCCGGCGTAGCGAAGCTAAATGCTGCGAGTGCCACGCTCGCAAAGCCAAGAACGATCGATCTGCCGGATATCCTCACGGTATTCCTCCCCTAACTCCCCCAGTGGGAGTTTCAGTAATGATCTTGGGTCAGGGGGTGGGTGGCAGTCAATAGCCTCGATAAGGACTGTCCGAAAATGGGCTGTCCGTTAAAGGGCTGCAGTACAGCATTCGGCAGGGTGTGGCCAGTTCGCCGTCCTTGAACTGGACTTTTGTGGGCCTACGGTACGGGTCCGAGCCTCGCGACCCGTACCGGATTTTCCCGACGTAGTGCTCCTCGTGAGATGGGGTCACGGGAGTCGATGTCGATGCAGTAGGCGTCGACATCGTCTCCGGCCGTGACGGGGTTGAGGTCTCCCGCTCGCAGCCGACAGCCGTTGACGGAGTCCGGGGCTCCTGAGCTGCGCTCCTCATGACGAGTGAGCCGGGCAGAGCCGCGAGACGGATGGCGAGGACCGTGGCGAGTTCGAGGGCCTCGGTGTCGTCGAGGTGGGTAGCACCGTGGGGGTCCGTGTCTGCGTGCAGGACGGAGACCAGCGTCTCCAGCGTGGCCGAGACGCCGTACACCAGGTGGCGGTGGCCAGGGTCGGCCGTGTCGAGGATGCGGACGAGGAAGTCTGGGGCGCTGGCAAAGGGACCTTGGCTGACGTTCTTTCCGCAGGCGATGAGGCGGGCCAGGAGTGTGGAAATGGAGCGCGGCGTGGCCTGCCTGAAGTCCTGGCGGATCTTCCGCAGGTCCCGCTGCAGCCCCTACCGCATGACGTCAATCGCCAAAGCCATTCTCACCCTGGAGCGGCAACGCTGAAGAGGCTCATTGATGCCGGATCCGTTGGGGCCACTTGGGACCACACGCTATGCGCACCAACACAACGGCAGCTCACAGAAACGGTGGCTCGTGCGCCGTGTGTCCTCCGACCGGCGGAAACATCTACCGCCATGCACAGGGGGGTCAAGTGCGCTGGAGCGGACGCCGACACGCCCTGACATCACCAGCTGACATCAACGTCGTCGGACGCTGGCGAACTAGGCCGATCCCAGGAGAACCGAGCGCTCAGCACGCGTACAGGTTTCCGCCAGGTCGCCCGGAGCCGAGCTCGAACTCCTAAAGCGGGTGTCGCAGGTTCGAATCCTGCCGGGGGCACAGCGAGAAGGGCCAGCTCAGGAGGGGTTTCCTCCCAGGCTGGCCCTTAGCCGTTTCAGGCGCCGTGCCACACGCGTGCCACTACGTCCGCTCGGGGTCCTCTCCAGGGGAACCTGAAGCCACTCCCCCGCCGCCCCGGATCATGGCCCCAAGGCGGTCCGCGATGGCCCTGTCCCGGTCACTGGTCATGTGCTGATAGATCAGCGCGGCTCGGGAGCTACTGTGCCCCATCCCCGTCATCAGCTCCCGGGTGCTGGCTCCGGCCGTGGAGGCGAGCGTGTTGCCCGTGTGCCGTAGGTCGTGAAAGTGCAGTTCGGCCGTGACGCCAGCTGCCTTCCGGGCCTTGACCCAGTCGTCGCGGAAGTTGCTGCGACGCAACTGCCCACCCTGCGGCCCGACGAAGACGTGACCCTCACGACCAGGAGCGGCGAAGTGCTCCAGGTGGTGCGTGACCGCATCGAGCAGTTCGGCCGGGAAGGAGACGGAGCGCACCCCTGCGGCGGACTTCGGTGCCTTGTCGAAGAGTCGGCCGTCCTGTAGCTCGGCCTGAGCACGGCGCACGGTGGCAGGGGCCGCTGAGGTGAACGGAGCCTCGACGAGGGCTTCAACCGGCCTGGCCGGCGGCGTCGGCAGATGCGGTCCTCCCACCAGGACAGGCCCAGCACGGTGGCGAGCAGGACGAAGGAGGGCTGAAGCGGGAACGATCAGCGCGTACATGTGCACCGCCTGTTGTGGGCTGCGTGCGCGGCGGGCAGCAGATCGGTGCCCGCTCGGGGCGCATCGGGCGCGCCGGTATCGCGTGCCGATGGGCGCGTGCGGGCACGGCCTCGCTCGTGACGCGGCAGGTACCAACACTGATGCGCAGGGTGCGCTCGCTGGGGAGCGCGTTGGCGGTGCGACGCTGCCGGGGGCAGGGGCGGCATGTCGCACGCTAGCGCTTGCAGCAGTTCCCGAACAGGCGTCAAGTAGCCATCCATGCCGGGCAGGGCGCGCTGACGTCGCACGGTATCCGCACCCCTTGGGTAGGACTACGCTGTGGGGTGAGGCCCCAGTCCCCGGTTTCGATGCTGTGTTCCGCTCCCGGGGAGGCCCGCCGTGTTCGTCCTGCTCCTCATCCTCATCGTGGCCCTGTTCGGCTTCGGCTTCCTCAATCCCATCTGGTGGGTGGTCGGAGCGGTGCTCGTCTACGGCGTCACCCGCCACGGCCGCGATCGCGGAGGAGGCCGGAGCCGTAACGAGGGTTCCGATCTCGGGGACTACCGGGACTACCAGGAGCTCCGGGACCGTCGGGAACGCTGGGACCGCCGCTACAGCCGTCAGAACCGGGCACGCTGGCGGCGCGAGGACCGTCGGGACCACGAACACCGCAGGTGACCCGGGAAGTGGACCGACAGCCACGGGTTCCGGGACGGCTCCAGCCAGGCAGGACGTCATCGACCAGGCCCGCGGCATGGTGATGGTGCTGACCCCCGCAGCCGTGGGGCGGCCAGGAAGCTGCTGGTGGATGTCTCACGGCAGTGCGACGCCAGACCTCCAGAGGTGGCCGCGGCCCTGGTCACCGTCTGGGAGGGCGAGCCGCTCCGGGAGCGGATGGAGCGGCGCTGCGTCGTACGCTGCGGCGGTTTCACGGTGAAAACCAGGAGTGCGACTCACGGCAACCGGGCGGATCGTCCAGGTAGGGAGAGGTCATGATTCACGCAGCCGACGTCCGGGAATGGCGCAACCGCGATGTCGTCGACACCGAGTCGCACAAGATCGGTGTCCTGGAGGCGGTCTATGTGGACACCACCACCGACGAGCCGACCATGGCCACGGTACGGACCGGACTGCCAACCCGGCACCGTCTGGTCTTCGTCCCACTTGAGGACGCGATCGCCGGGCCGGACTACCTCAAGGTCGGCTACGTCAGAGCGCTGGTGAAGCAGGCTCCTTCGATCGGCACCGACGACGTCCTGCCCGCCGAGCAGGAGGAAGCGATCTTCAAGCACTACGGACTGGCCTACAAGCCCGGTGCAGCCGGAGAACGGCAACTGGCGCGTCGCTGATCACCTATGGACGGGATGACTGCCCTGTGAGGTACGGACCATGCACCAGGTGACCCCGCCCCGTGAAGAACAGCGGTTATTGAGAACTGTGCCTTCGGAGGAGGACGCGGTTCTGCTCGCCGAAGTCGTCGAACTACGCGCCGAGAACGAGCAGTTGGCGCGAGCGTTGGCGAGCCGTGCGGTGATCGACCAGGCGCGCGGCATGGTGATGGCCCTGGCGCCGTGTGCCAGCGACCGGGCCTGGGACCTCCTGGTGGACGTGTCGCAGCACTGCAACGTCAAGCTCCGCGACGTGGCTGAGGCTCTGGTTGCCACGACGAAGGACCGGACGCTCCCGGAACCGATACAACGGGAACTGCGCCGAGCACTGAGTCGCCTCCATGCGGAGGACCGGAGATGACGGCGCACGCGTCCAGCGGACGGCACCGGAAGCTGCGAGTTCAACTCTCCGGTGTCTTCGTCCAGGACGGCCGTCGAACGCCTCTGCCGTGCAGCCCGCCTCGTGGACCTCCAACCTCGCGGCCCTGTTGAAGGCGGACAGCCCGGGAACCCGCCGGGTGTGCTTCAGATGGGGCGTGCATGTGCCTTGACGCGTACAGAAGCTGTGCGGCCGGGCCCGCTCCGCCGGGAACGAGTGCGCTTCGCTCTGCGGTCGCGAACCCTCCGTCCACGAGATCGCCGCGCACGCCGGTCTCACCGAGTCGGAGGTACGGCTGGGCGAGGGGGCGCGGGAGAGTTTCACCGCAGTGTCCCTGGACGCCGGTACGCGGCCGCTCCGAGCACAGCCATCCACTGGCCGATGCTCGGTGGCCTGGAGCCCGGGTGCGACCTGATCGTCAACCGTGAGGCGCTTCGCCCGCCGCTGGCGCTGCCCGCACGCGAACGGTGAATCCTCTCCGAGGCGGACACTGTGACGACATCCCGGGTGCACGGGCGGCACCGGACTGCCGGGGACCGGGGTCGGCGCTCAGCGGAAAAGCCGGCAGTGCCCAGCGGTTGCCAGAACCGGCAGGCGGCCTTCCAACCCACCGTCTGATCGAGGACGGCGCAGAGCAGTAGCGGGCCTCCGCCAGGGCGTGGCTCAGGACCCCAGGTCGGCAAGGGGTTCGGAGTCGTCGATGAGGGCTCGGGCCACATCGGCCAGGCGCCGGTTGTGGGCGCGGGCGTAGCCGCGCAGTGCGGTGAACGCCTGCTCCATGTCGATGCCCTGGCGTTCGGCGAGTTTCCCCTTGGCCTGTTCGATCAGCACCCGGCTGTTCAGCGCCGTCTGCAGTTGTTCGTTGAGCACTGTGCTGCGCTGAGTGGTGCGTTGTTGCAGCAGGCTGATGGTGGCGACGTCGGCCAGGGCCTGGGCGACGAGTGTGGCGGCCGGATCGAAGGGGCCAGGCGCGGCGCGGAAAAGGTTCAGGGCGCCCACGGTCTCGTCCCGCAGGCGCATGGGCAGGGCTTGGACGGCCCCGAATCCGCTGCGGTGGGCCATCGTGACGAAGCGCGGCCAGCGATCGACCTCCCGGGTCAGGTCGTGGATGATCACCGGTGCGCCGGTGCGGAAGCAATCGAGGCATGGGCCTTGGTCGCTCTGGAGCTGGAAGAGCTCCAGCAGGCGCACCTGTTCGTCGGATGCGGCCATGACGCGGAGTTTGCCGTCCCGGTCGGCGAGCAGTACCCCGGCGGCGCTCGCGTCGAGCATGCCGACGCAGCGGTCGGTCAGCAGGCGCAGGAAGTCGATGAGGTCGAAGTCGGCGACCAGGTTGTCGGCCAGCTCGACGAAGGTCTTGGCCAGAAGCTGTTGATCCATCGTGGGCACCCTCGATTGAGACTAGTCCCTGCCTGAAGCGGCGGGAAGTACGGCACGTTTCTCGGTCGGCACCAACGCGTCAGGTTTCGTCACCTGCCTGGTCCGGTTCCGTGTCAGGGGAGAAGCGGAGCCGACGGGCCACCACGTCCGCGGCCACGTCGGCGAGTCGGCGCCCCTGCGCGAAGGCGTGGGCACGAAGCCGGACGAAGGCTTCTTCGATGCCGACGCCAAGCTGGACGGTCAGGATGCCGCTGGCTTGGTCGATCTCCGCCCGGTACGCGCCCAGGTCCTCGGCGGGGGTGCTGCGCGACCCGCCCGTCTCGTCGATTCGCGCGTCGAGCAGCACCAGAGTCGCGAGATCCGCGAACGCCAACGCGTCTGCCAGTTCCTCTGCGTTCAACCGGACCGGAACGCGGGCGTACAGGTCCAGAACTCCCGGGCTGATCGCCCCCATCTGCAGAGGGAGCGCGAACACCGCGCGCGCCCCGGCTTCCAGGGCCGCCTCGGCGAACACCATCCAACGGTCCTGCAGGTCACGGGTGAGCAGATCGGGTGTCAGGACGGCCGAGCCGTGCAGGAAGGCATCCACACAGGGCCCCTCGCTCAGCGTGAGCTGGAGCTCTTCCAGTTGCTCGCTGATGTCGTCGGTGCTGCACAGCGGGTGGCTCGGCCCGGCCCGGGACATCGCCGACAGCCCGGCCCCGCTGACCGGCAGCTCGGCCACGGCAGCGGTGCACACGTCCACCACCCCGACCCGGGCACCTCGTCGGGCCGCCTGCTCCGCCACCAACATCTGTATGCGGGCCGACCGGCTGTCAGGGCCCACCCGGGCCACCGCCTCCGGGCATTGTGACAAGGTCCTCCAACCTCGCCGCGGTGCGTTCCCCAACGGGAAGCACCAGCACGCGGAACGTGGTGGGACCGGCCGGTCTGCGGAACACTCCGATGTCCGGCCATCCCCGGGAGCGGAGCGCAGCGAGGGTTACCCGATCGGCCTGGTCCACCAAGGTGGCGCCGAGTGACGCCTGGTGTTCGGTCAGCAGCCGTTCCTGCGAACGAAGGGCGAGGTCCCGGTCCTGGGGGTGCGACCGAACAAAGATGTTACCGAACGCGAAGGCCCTGCCGGATAGCGTGAGTTGATCGATGCTGCGTGGCAATGTTCCGTCGAAGCCGACCCACCAGGAGCCGTCGCCGGGTACCGGGAATCCGAAAGCGCGTCCCATCACTCTGTCCATCTCGGCGATCACCATGGCGAATCCCGGCCGGCGCATGTCCGTGGTGAGACGGTCCATGAAGTTCTGGCGGCTGGGACGGCGGTACGCATCACCCGGCGCCGTTACGCGGGATTCCACATACAGATCCGCCAGATCCTCACACAGGTCCTCCACCAGCCAATGGTTCAGCCGACGTAACCGCACCGGAGCCATGGCTGAGGGCTCGCCGTCCCCCGGCTTCCGTGGCTGTCCCCGCCCGGGTTCGGCCGTCATCGCACATCGCCCGGGAGAACAGGCGCAGGCGGGGCAGACGGGTGCGGCGGGGCCGGAAGGGGCGGGGCCGGGGTGTCGCCGAGAGGAGGTGGCAGGTGGTCGAGCGGAAGGCCGACGAGCAGGAACCCGCAGTCGGTGAGGTCGAGAATCCGAACCAGCGTCGTCGGCGGATGGTGCAGTCGCAGGGTCCCGCCGACCACGGTGGTCTCTTGCGCAGCGCGGAGGAATGCGTTGAGTCCGCTGCAGTCGCAGAAGGTGACGGGGGTGAGGTCGACGTCGATGGCGCGGATACCGTCCCGCAGGCACCGCTCCAGGGACACGCGCACCAACGGCGCGGAGGTCGATCTCACCGGACAGGGTGATCAGGGCCCGTGTACTTCGGTCATGGCGGTTGACGGTGAGTTGTGGCAGCGGCATGACGCCTCGGTTCGGAAGACCATCCGGCAGCGGGCGCGGAGGTGCCGGAGTTCCGGTCCCTGAGCGCGCTCCCGGCAGGGGCGTACTTTCGGCGGAGGCAGACCAACGGCCGGTTCGACAGCCTGTGCAGCAGGACAGTGGACCCACCCGGTTCCCTCCAGGGATGCGCCGGGTGACAGACGAAGAGTCCGCACCCTGCAGCGATCTGCGTTCAGCAACAGCATGCCGCCGGGGTCTGGGACGTCTACGCAGCAGCCTAGTCCTCGCGTCGTTTGGTGGACGGTTCGAAGCCGCCCGATCCCAGGGTGTAGACGGTGCAAGAGCATGGTGCGCGCATATCCGAGGCACTGGGCGGTACTCGGACGTGAATCACGGCGGCCGACAGCCGTCCGAGCTCGGCACTCCTCACACCGCCTGAGGAGGGGGCTCGCATGACGGAGCCGAACAGTTCAACTCTGCAGGAGCACGGTCCGGATGAGCCCCGCGCTCGCCTGGGCACGGTGCTGTCGGCTGCGTCGGAACCCCGCGGCAAAGCGACGATGGCGGACGGGGTGGTGGAGAAAATGGCCGGGATCGCCGCGCGGGAAGTCCCCGGTATCAACGCACTGGGCGGCGGATTCACCCGCTCCATGGGAGCCATGCCCGACCGGGTAACAGCGGACGCCCGAGCGCCGGGCGCGGCGTCAAGGCCGAGGGACATGTTCACGGGCCAGTGGCACAGGTGGTCGCGACGCTCAGCCACTCGGGGCTGAAGCTCACGACTGCGCAGCAGGCGCGCACCACAAGCGCACCAGATGAGGCGGGGAACAGCGGGGATCCACGGGAAAAGATCCCGAGCTCGAGAGGGCTCAACCATCACTGTTTCCCCAGGTCAGGGCAGGAATCAGCCCTCACGGATCGCAGCTTCCCAAGCTGAGAGTCCGGCACGTACCCTTCGCGCATGGTCGACATCGAGCTTCCCCGGGGCTTGGTCGCATTGCAGCTCAGCGTGTACGCAGCTCGGCTGAGGCTCGTTGAGCACGTTCGTGAGAACGGGCCGGTACGTGACTGGAGCCCTGATACCAAGGCTCAAGGAGCGAGTGTGCAGCGTGCCTGCAAAGTGAGTGAGGCCGTTCTTCAGAAGGCCATCGATGAAAGCGGCCTGGAACGGACACACGGTCGGCGCGCTCTTCGTCGGGCACTCATGGCGGCAGCCGCACCCCTGATGCCAAGCCGGCCCGGAACTACGCCGGACCGCCCGTGAGTGTCTGACTGCGTGACTACGCTGACGAACAGCGGCGGACGCGCGCGGACGCCTACGGACCATCAGCACAGGGCGAAGGGTGGAGCCGCCCAAGGATCAGCCCCCACCCAAGTTGCTTCGGGACGAAGAGTTCGCGTGCCACAGTCGTGCCGGATGTAGGGGTCAGCCACGGTCAACAGTGGTGACGAGCGGGGGGCATCCGTGCCCGCTAGCTCAACCCACGAAGTCGCTGGTCACCAGCCGGAAGCCCCAGCCTCTCTCCTAAAGTGGTTGTCCACCCCTGTCACTGAGCCCACACCTGCCGGAACTCTTCGGCCGGGATGGCTTCCAGCGGGTCCTCTTCCGGGTCGATCGCATGGTCCGTCAGGAAGCCGTGCTCGTCCTCCAGGTGCTCCCAGCTGTACCGGTGGAGTCGGCCGGTCGGGGTCAGCTCGGCTTGCTTGATGGCGACCAACTCGCCGCGATCGGGTACGGCTTCGATGTACCACAAGCCGCCCTCCGCGTCGCCGTGGCGGAAGTGGTGCCGCAAGGTGGCTCTCTCGTCAAGAGATCGGAAGTACGCCACGCTCTCCGCTTTGATGCGCTCCAGGTCAACCACAGGATCATCGTGCCAGCGAGCGCGTGTGGTTGCACCGCTCTGACATCCACAGGTGACATCAACGACCCCGGACGCCAATACTCCTAGGCGGTCCTGCACGGCTGGCGTGGCCGGGTGGTGCCTCGGCAATGCCGAGGAGGGATCGAACTCCTAAAGCGGGTGTCGCAGGTTCGAATCCTGCCGGGGGCACAGCCAGAAGGGCCAGCTCAGGAGGGGTAGACCGACCTGTACGCGCTCGGCTGTGTGCTGCACGAACTCCTCAGCGGGCGGCTCGTGTTCGAGGCGGAGAGCGAGTACCTGCTGATGTACCAGCACGTCAATGCCGCCCCCACCCCGCTCAGACAGCTGCGGCCCGACGTCCCCGAGGCGCTGGAGGAGCTGGTCCTGCACCTGCTGCGCAAGGCGCCCGAGGCGCGGCCCGCCGACACACAGGAGGTGTACGCGCGGCTGCTGCCGTTCCTCCCGCCGCAGGGCCAAGAGCCCGGCACGGCGGACACCGGGCCGGCCGGAGCGCCCGACCCGACGGGCGTGTTCCGTCACCCCTTCGCACCCCGCGCCCGCGGCCACGGCCACGCCCCGGTGCCCGGTGGTCCGACGCCGACGGCCGTCCTCCCGGGGGTCCAGCCGGTGCCCGCCCCCGCCCGGCTGCGCGAGGACATCAAGGAGGCGTACGCGCATTCCGACGCCCTGCTGGAGGAGGAGCGGTTCGCGCAGGCCGCAGAGGTGCTCGGCGAGGTCATCGAGCCCGCCGCCGTCGCCCTCGGCTCCGAGAGCAGGCAGGTCCTGGCGCTGCGCCGCCAGCGGGCGGCGATCCGCCTCCTCGGCGGTGACTACCGGGCCGCCCTGCCCGAGTCCGACGCCCTCGCCGACTCCTACGCCCGTATCGCCGGGCCCACCGGCGAGCAGGCCCGCGCCTGCCGCGCCCAGGCGGCCCGCTGCCGCGCCGAACTCGGCCAGGTCACCGACGCGCTGGCCGCGCTCCAGGGCGTGCTGAACGTCGTGCGGGCCGTCGACAGCGACGTGAGCGAGGAAGCCGTGGAGCTGCGGCACAACATCGGGATGCTGCTGCTCGCCCAGGGCCGGACCGCCGAGGCGCGGCAGGTCCTCGAACCACTCCACCAGGACATGTGCATGGTGTTCGGCCCGGAGGACGAGAGACCGTCGAGATCGCCGAGGCGCTCGCCGTGATCCGCCTCGACCTCGACGGTCCGGCTTCCTGACCCGCTTCCTCCAGAAGCAGCATCACCACAACCATGCTGCTCTGCGGCCGAGGGTTTCGCGACGGTCACGTCGCCGGGTGTTTCAGCGCTCACCGGTGTGGCCGCCAGGCCAGTGGTGCCGCCGACCGTGTTCCGATCCTCTGGCGACGAGTCCACCGCGCCGGATTCCCACTTGTCGTGGGCTTGTTCAAGGTCGAGATCCGACCACCGGAGGCCGATGCTCTCACCCCGACGAAGGCCCATCTCAGGCGAGCACGAAGGCCGCGTAGAGCGGATCGCTGCGCAAGGAAGTCAGGCCCCAGGGACTCGGCTCCTCGTGCGGCCCTGCCGTCGAGAGAGGAAGGCAAAATTGGACATGCCGCAGACAGGGCTCCGTGACAAACTCCGGCGCATGAAACTCGACCAGACGCTGGTAGACGCGGCCATGGAACTCATGAACCGACGCTGGCCTGCGGACGAACCTGGCGGGGCAGCCGCTGTGCGGCTCGCCGACGGAGGCATCCTGACCAGCGTCGGCCTTGACAACATGCACGGCTCGGTCGTGCTCTGCCAGGAGACCGGGGCGTTCATCCAGGCATACACCCAAAACCGAACCGTCACTGCCTCCGTCTGCGTCTGCCGTGACATGGAACGCGGCAGAATACTGATCTTGCCGCCCTGCGGCATCTGTCAGGAACGGCTCGCGCTGTGGGGACCGTCCGTCGAAGTCGCCGTCCCGCGGAAGGACGACCCGACCCGTTGGGAGGCGCGCTCCCTCGCGGAAGTGAACCCCTATTACTGGGGGCCGCAGTTCGCCGACGGGCAGTGGCCTTCCCAAGCCCAGCACTCCGAGTGACAACGGCCGCAGCTGTATGGCAGCGAAGTACAGCAACCGCATCAAGCTCCGTCGTCTGGTAACCCACTTGTAAGGCCGCAGCAAGGCCAGTACGGCTGCTCGTGACCGATATGCATAGAGCTACGGATCGGAAGGTCCGTGACATCCATAGCTGGCATCAACGACGCCGGACAGGGACGTACACCAGCGTCTCTGTCCGGCCGTCGCACCAGGTGCCGACAGCAGTTGGAGCGGGAGCGGATCGAACTCCTTAAAGCGGGTGTCGCAGGTTCGAATCCTGCCGGGGCACAACATGTTAAGCCGCCGGCCTGGGGTTTCTCCCCCACGAAGGCTTTCTATTCGGCCCCGGACGGCCCGTCCGGGGCCGTTTGCGTGAGCGGATGAGTCGCCAGACTCTGACCTCTCCCGACCAGGACGCCTCTACAAGGCGTGGCGATGAGGGCCTCGGGCAGAGTCGGCCGTCGCCGACCCCGCCGGTGACGGCTGTACCGATCCGCACCGTACGACCCTCCCCGGCATCCATCGTGCAGACACTGTCGCTCAACTTCGCGTTCACATGCGAAAAGCAACCTGGTTTGGCATGTTCCAGCCATATTTGGAAGAGAGTCCGTACCGGACGCCAATCCAGCCAGTGACTCTGCACCGGATCGGTCGGAGCCAGGGCTCCGAATCCAGCCATAGCTGCAAACTGCAGGTTATTTCCCACGCCTCCTGATCAAGGATCATCCCTGCACTTCGTTCACAGCCGTCACGCAAGGGATGCACAGTGCGGAAGAGATCACGAAGATCAGTCATAGCCCTGCTGGTTCTGGCCTTGATGGCCACCGCCGGCGTCGTACCGGCTTGGGCTCTGCCCGAGCAACCTGCTTCCACCCTGGCCGCCGTTCAACAGCTCAAGGCCCGGACGGCGGCTGACCTGCCGAAGCCGCCCAAGGCCATGACGTTGACGGAGCGGCGCAAGCAGGTGAAGCAGTCCCGGGACGAGTTGTCGTCCATGCGGGGCTACCGGGACTCACCCGCCAGGAAGCCGGTGGGCAAGCCCCACCCTCGGCCCGACAAAAGCGCTGTCGAGCGCCGCCTCCTCGCCGGGGGGAGCCCGACGCGCCAGCCGCTCGCGGTGGCGGCGACTGCTGATCCGGCGTGGGTGTCGGGCTCGTCCGGGGTGTGGCCGGGGACCCTCTCGATCGGCGGGCACGTGAAGTTCTTCTCCGGCACCGGTTCGTCCTATTCAAGGCTGTTGCTGCTTCTCCGGAACGAGGCGGGGACGGTCGTCAAGGCCGAGGAGATCGACAAGGCCACCTACGATCCGGAGGGAAAGGGGCACCTGGACAGCGGAGCCTGGTGCTACGGCTGGTGGGCGCCCAACCCATACCCTGACCGTGCTGACGAATGCTTCTGGTGGAGTTCGAGCGCGCTGGGCGGACACCTCGAGGACGGCAAGAAGTACTACGCCCACGTCTACCTCATGGGTTCGGACGGTACTTACAGTCCGAAGGGCACCACCTCTCCGCTGATCGAGGCGTTTTACACCCCGGACATCCCGGGCGCCCAGGCCGGCATCTGCTCCTGCTACGCGCAGGCTCACCGCGCCGACCCGGTCAACACGGCCACCGGCATGTTCTTCGAGCAGCTCACCGATGCCCAACTGGTTGGCGTCGGCAAGCAGGTGACCCTGGAGCGCACGTATCGCTCCGACTCCACGACGACCAATCTGCTGGGTCGCGGCTGGGCCACGCCCTTCGACGTGAAACTGACGGTCGCCTCCGGCAAGGTCACCTATCAGGCCGACGACGGGGCGAAGTTCGTCTTCACGCAGAAGAGCGACGGCACGTACACCGCGCCGGCGGGTTCGGCCGCGAAGCTGGTCAAGGGCGGCAGCACCTACACCGTCACCACTCCTGATCACACCAAGCGCACCTTCAGCAGCACCGGTCAGCTGACGTCGGTCGTCGACGGCGGCGGCCAGGGCCTGGCGCTGACGTACACGTCCGGCAAGCTGTCCTCCGTCAAGGACGCCGCCGGCCGCATCACCGGCTTCACCATGAACGCCGGCGGCCAGGTCACCAAGGTCAGCCTCCCCGATGCCACGTCGGTCTCCTACGCCTACACGGATGGTCTGCTGACCTCCGTCACCGATCCAGCGGGCAAGGTCTCCACCTACGGCTACAACGCCGACAAGCGGCTCTCCTCCCTCACCGACCCGGCGGGCGGCAAGGTCTCCAACACCTACGAAGCCAACGGCAGAATCAAGTCCCAGACGGACCAGAAGGGCAAGACCACGTCCTTCACCTGGGACAGCGGCGGCGAAGAGTCCCACATGACAGCCCCGGACGGCGGAGTGTGGACCGACATCTACGCCGGCAACGTGCTGATGGAGAGCATCGACCCGTACGGCAAGAAGGTCTCCTACACCTACGACCGCTACCTGCGCCCGGTCGAGATCACCGATCAGCGCGGCAACACCACGTCGATGACGTACGACGGCGCCGGACGCATGCTCACCCGCAGCGCGCCCAAGTCCCTCGGCTACAAGGAGAGCTGGACGTACGACAGCGCCGGCAACATCCTCAGCCACACGGACGGCCGCGGCAACAAGACGACGTACACCTACAACACGTCCAACCAGCTGACCTCCAGCACCGATCCGCTCAGCGGCAGGACGACGTACACGTACACCGCACTCGGTGCCCTGGCGACCGTGACGACACCGCGCGGCAAGACCACGACGTACGGGTACGACGCGAAAGGCAACCGCACCTCGGTCACCACCTCACTCGGTGAGAAGACCACCTTCACCTACGACGACGCCGGCCGCATCACCTCCAAGACCGACCCCCGCGGCAACATCTCCGGCGCCGACCCGGCCGCCTACACCACGAAGTACACCTACGACGGCCGCGGCCTGCTCAGCACGGCCACCGACCCCCTGGGCCGCACCACCAGCTACGGCTACAACGGCGCCGAACAGCTGACCTCGGCCAAGGACCCGGCCGGCAACACCACCCGCTACGAGTACGACGACGCCGGGAACCTGACGAAGACCACCGACGCGGCGGGCAAGTCCGTCACCCGTGGTTACGATTCCGGCGGCCGTCTCACCTCCGAGACCGACCCGCTGGGCAACAAGACGACCTACGCCTACGACAAGCTCGGCCGGCTGCTGAGCACAGTCTCCGCCCGAGGCAACGTCACCGGCGCCGATCCGGCCGCCTACACCACGAGCTACACCTACGACGCCGCAGGAAACCGCACGAAGGTCACCGACCCCAGCGGCGCTGCTGTCAGCACCGAGTACGACGCCGTGAACCGGCCCCTCAAGGTCACCGAGCCGCTGGGCAAGACGACCGCCTACACCTACGACGCGGTCGACAACGTCACCAAGGTCACCGACGCCCTCGGCAAGAGCGTCTCCTCGGTGTACGACAAGAACAACCGGCTGGCCAGCACCACCAACCAGCTGGGCAAGACCACCACCCACGCCTACGACGCCGACGGCAATCTCCTCAGCCGCACCTCCCCGTTGGGCAACAAGGAGACCTGGACCTACGACGGCGACGGCCGCCAGGCCACCACCGTCGACCCCCGCGGCAACGCAACCGGCGCCGACCCGGCCCAGTACACCACCACCAACAGCTACGACGCGGCCGGCAACCTCATCACCGTCACCGACCCGCTCGAAGGGGTGACCAGGACCGAGTACGACGCGGCGGGCAACGTCACCAAGCGCACCGACGCGGACAAGCGCGCCACCACCTACGGCTACGACAAACTCGACCAGCTCACCACGGTCACCGCCCCGGACGGCGGAAAGACGGCCTACGAGTACGACGCGGCCGGCAACGTCACCAAGCGCACCGACGCCAACCACCACGCGACCGCCTACAGCTACGACGCGGCCCGCCACCTGACGAAGGTCACCGACCCGCTGGACCGCGTGACCTCCTACGCGTACGACGCCGAGGGCAACCTCACCAAGAAGACCACCCCGCGCGGCTCCACCAGCTACGCCTTCGACACCCGCGGGCTGCCCACCAAGGTCGACTACTCGGACTCGACGCCGGACGTGAGCTTCGGCTACAACGCCGCCGGGCGCATGACGGCACGCGCCAACGCGAAGATCTCCGAGGACTTCGACTACGACGCGGTGGGCAACCTCACCAAGACCCGCGGCTTCTCCTACACCTACGACGCCGCCGGCCAGATGCTCACCCGCAAGTACTCCGACGGCAACACCATCACCTACTCCTACGACAACGACGGCCGCACGTCGTCCATGACCGCCGACGGAACCACCACCAACTACACCTGGGACGCCGCCGACCGCCTGACCCGGTCCGCGCTGCCCAACACCGAGACCGAGGACCGCGCCTACGACCGCGCGGGCCGGCTCACCGCCGTCACGTCCTCCAAGGCCGGGACCACCGTCACCAAGACGGCGCTCACCCTCTCCGCCGCCGGGCTGCCCACCCACGTCGACGTCACCCGGGCCAGTGTCGGCACCGGCGGCTGGGGCCTCACCTACGACACCGCAGGCCGCCTCACCTCCGGCTGCGCCCCGCAGCCCTGGATCACCGGCTGCGCAACCAGCCGCACCACGGCCTACACCTACGACAAGGTCGGCAACCGCCTGACCTCCACCCTCGGCACCACGAACACCAACTACACCTACGACGCGGCCGACCAGCTCACGTCCACCACCACCGGCACCGCGACCACCGCCTACGACTACGACGGCGAGGGCAACCAGACCAAGGCGGGCGCCGACACCTACACCTACGACCTGACCGGACAGATCTCGGCCGCAACCGTCGCCGGCAGCACCTACACCTACGACCACGACGCCAGCGGCAACCAGGTCACCACCAGCAAGGACGGCACGGTCACCAGCCGCACGCAGTGGGACCCCAACGGCCCGCTACCGACCCTCGCCACCGAGTACGACAGCGCCTGGGCCATCAAGCAGTCCTACCGCTACGACCCGCTCGGCCAGCCCACCGCCACCGAGACCGGCTCAGGCGCTCTTTTCTACTACCACCACGACACCCAAGGCTCTCCGGTCGACGTCACCGGCAGCACCGGCACGCTCCACCAGCGCTGGGCCTACGACCCGTACGGCGCCCGCACCCTGAACACGGTCACCAGCGGCGCTCCCGCCAGCACTCCGTCCTACACGGGCGCCCGCTACGAGACCACCACAGGCAACCTCGACCTGCACGCCCGCCAGTACAACACCACCACCGGCCGCTTCGACCGACCCGACCCGGCCACAAGAAGCCTCACCACCCCATACGTCTCGACGTACGCGTACGCCGACAACCAACCCACTCTCCTCACCGACCCCAGCGGCCTGACACCCGAGGACCCCAACGAGCGCGTCGACAGCCTCGGCGAGGGGCTCAAGATCTTCGGTGACGGCTTCCTCCAAGGGCTGAAGGCCCCGTTCGAGTTCGCCGGCGACGCGTATGACGCCGTCACCGGCCAGAACGGCGGTGCTGGGGCCTTCGTCGACAAGTACCTCCCCGTCCGACCCGCCTACCGGCTCTACCGGGCCGAGTACCTGCTGCGGCAACAGGGCTGTGACGCGCTGGCGGACCTTTACTCGGATGCTGCGGACGAGCTTGCGCAGCAGCTCGCGGTGACCGGGGTCGGCGGACTCACGGGGTGGCGGCGACAGGCGTACGAGGCCGAGGAGTCGATCCTCTACTCGGGAGGGGTCGCCCCCCGAGATGCCAAAGGCAAGTACGCCAAGCGTGACGGCGAAGAGGGGCGCGACGGCTCGAACGACGAAATGACGACCTGGGAAAACCTTATGCTGGACGGTGCGACGGTCATCGCCAGAGAAGTCTCGGTCAAGGCACCCGGATTCAAGGTCCGGAAATTCGATGGCCTGGTCAACATAAACGGCCACTGGTACGGGATCGAGACCAAGGGCGGCTCAGCCAAGCGAAATCCGGACCAGAAGAAGTTCGACGACTGGCTGAATCTTCCTGGAAACACGGTCACCACGAAGGGCGGCCTCGTACTGGAAGGCGTATTCGACTCATGGATTCCGCCCGGTAGCATGAAGTCCCGAGAGCACCTGGACGAGTAACCGGTCGATTCCGGACGGGTAAGTTCGAGTCGAGTGAGCGGCGTGGGCGCCTGAGCAACGGGCTCCCACGCCGTATCGAAAGGACGGTCATGAGCTACGACCTCGCATTCTGGTACGAGAGCGGTTCCCTTGACGCAGCGGCGGCATATCGGAAATACGACGCGATGACGGATGGTGAGTCCGGGGTGGCTGCGGAGAGTCCGCGGGTTGCCGAATTCTACCGGGATGTTCAGAAGGCTTATCAGGATCTGACGGAGGACACCACGGAGGAGGAAGCAGATCAATCCCCCTGGACTTCTTCCGTTTATTTCAACGGAGAGTGCGTACTTGTCAACATCGCCTGGTTCAGGAAGAGTGAAGTCTCCGACACCCTCATCACCATGGCGAAGAGCCGGGGACTTATGACCTATGACCCGCAGCGGGAGCTGGTCGTCGAAGCGTGACGTGCGTAAGCGGCCCGCCGTATGTCTGGCTGTCGGCGATCGCTACCCCCGTTTGAGGCGGTTCCAGGTCGCCCAACGGAGGAGGAGTCGGACTGATGCTGGACATCGAAGAGGCGACCAGATTGACCCAGAGGTTTCTGGATGAGGAAGTGAGCCGCGAGGGCATGCCCTTCGCGCTCGTCGAAGGAGAGCGCGCTCAGGTCGGAAGCATGTTCTACTTCGATTGTCAGTCAGTCGCCTACCTACGGAGCGGAGACCTCCGGGACATGGCCATCGGCACGGGCTACGTGTGCGTCGACGGAGAGACCGGCAAGTGCCGCATGCTGGGAGCCGTCGAGTCCGCCAAGCTCGACCTCTTTTGACAGGTCTCTCAAGCTTTCCTCTGGGGCGGCGTTGGGAAACAGAGGAAGTCTTCCCTCACAGATCCGCGTGAGCCCCACGCGACACGGGCCGACACGACTCGGCAGGAGTCTTGTGGCACTCCTGCCGCGGGTGTCGCAGGTTCGAATCCTGCCGGGGGCACAGACAGAAGGGCCAGCTCAGGAGGGGTTTCCTCCCCGGCTGGCCCTCAGCCGTTTCGGGATGCGGCTACGCGTAGCTGATGGTGATGACGGGCCCGCACCGAGGTGCCATCTGGAAGGATCTGAGGCCGATGGACCGAGGAATCGAGGCGACCGGGCATGACTTCACGCACTGGTACCGAGGGTGGCTCGAGCACACCGAGCAACGGCTCGAGACCTGACGGGGTGAGGACGATGCAGTACTGCGAACGCCATGAAATGAACAACTGCGCCGACTGCGCTCCGCGCGAACCTCACGGCAGCACACCCACGACCAGCGACTGGGACGGTTGGCCGGCAGCCTCGATCATCATCCACCCCAGCGGCAAGGCCCACCTTCCGGGCTGCACGCACATCGTCCCGGCCGACATCCAGCCACCCCGCTACGGCTGGGTGCTCACCCCTTCACCCGGAGCATGGCGTCGTCTCGCTCCCTCCAGCCCGCTCCGCGCTACCCAGGGCAACACCGAGCGGGCGGCTGTGAGCCGCTGCGAGAGCTGCGACGCGACGCAGTAGGGGTCGCCGATGCTGCTCGACAGCTTGTCGGACAAGCTCATGTTCAGACGGGAAAGAAGCCACTCAAGTCAGTCAACGGTGACTCCCAGGGACGAGGCCCAGCGGTGCGGGGTGGCACTTGACGGTGTCAGACGTGTGCCATCCCGGCAGGACCTTGCTCCTGCACAAGACGACGAGAGCACCCCGCCCCGGGAGGTGGCACGGCGATGTAATGTGCCCCACCTGCACACCCTTGGGGGGATCATGCACATTCGCACCACCGTAGTCGGGCTAGCGCTTGCCGGAGCGCTGGTCTCCGGCTGTAGCTCCACTGGCTCCAGCGACAACGCGTCGAGCGCATCGTCGAAGGGCGCTAACTCCGAGGCTGCGGCCTCGGCGGAGAAGTCGGACGCTCTGACGGCGAAGCAAGCTGTAGCAGGGCTGAAGAATTTCATCCCGGGATTGAAGCTCGTCCGGGACTACACCGAGGCCAGCGACCCGAACCACCTGCTCGGGCGGCCGGGCGGCTACACCAGCAAGGCCGCCTTCTCCGACAGTCGTGTCTCCTCCGCGGACGTCGAGGGCCTGGGCGAGGACGCAGTTGAGCGGGGCGGCAGCGTCGAGGTGTTCAAGACCGCCGAGGAGGCAAGGGCTCGGGCGAAGTACATCGAGACGATCGCCAAGTCCATGCCCGGCGCGACCGAGTATCACTACATCGCCGGCGGCATCCTCATCCGCGTATCGAACCTGCTGACACCCACTCAGGCAAAGGACTACGAGACGGGCGCCAAGAGCCTCTGAGGCGACGCGACCCCCGCTGTCGGCTGTCCTGGAGAGCGGCGACCGTCTGGTGAGCGAGTGGTTGTCGGCACACTGCGGTCTGGTGGCCGCCCTACCGGATGATGGTGCCGCGTCCCGGCGCCTGGTGGCCTGTCTGCTCCAGTCGTTCCGCACCGACCCGGCCAACGAACCGCTGCCCCCGCCGAGTGCGCTGACACTGCGCAGCCTGCCGATTGCACCTGACAGTCTCCATGGGCAGCGGCTCCCCAGAGCCTGACATGACTCGGTACGTGCCGTGCCGTGCCGGCGCCCGGTAGCGCGTACAACGGCTTACCCACCGAGGGCCCGGACCCGGACTCGAGCGGCGAAACCGTGCGTGCTCACCGTCCTGCTGACCGGAGAGGCCCTGGCCGGCTGAGCACATTCATGGGTGGGCGTCGACGCCTGTCCCTTTCGGTGTTCTCCGAGTTCGCTTCCTCCAGCTGCGGCAACCCCGCACGGCGGTCTCAGTCCCCCGCCGTCCCGGCCCGGGACAGGTCCCAGTACGCGGCGTACCGGCCGGCGCGACGCAGCAACTCCTCGTGACTGCCCTGTTCGACCACCCGTCCGGCGTCCAGGAACGCGACGCGGTCGGCCCGGCGCACGGTCCCCATGCGGTGCGCCACCAGCACTACGGTCCGGCCCGCCATCAGCTCCTCGATGCCGGCGTGCACGGCCGCCTCGTTCACCGGGTCCAGGGCCGACGTGACCTCGTCGAGCAGCACGATCGGCGCGTCCTTGAGCAGCGCGCGGGCGATGGAGACGCGCTGCCGCTCCCCGCCCGACAGCAGCCCACCGCCCTCGCCCACGGCCGTCGACCAGCCGCCGGGCAACCGTTCGATCACCTCGTCGAGACGTGCCGCGGCGGCCGCGGCCCGTACCTCGGCTTCGGTGGCGTCCGGGCGGCCTAGGCGCACGTTCTCCTCGATCGTGCCGTCGAAGAGGTAGACGTCCTGGAAGACGATGGCGATCCGCGCCATCAGCGCCGCGGTGTCCATCTCCCGTACGTCCACGCCACCGATCCGCACCGCGCCCGCGTAGACGTCGTGGAAGCGGGCGAGCAGCTGTAGCAGCGTCGTCTTGCCGGCGCCCGACGGGCCGACGACGGCGAGCCGCCCGCCCTCGGGTACCGACAGGGTCAGCCCGTCGGCGACCACGCGATCGCCGTGGCGGAAGGTGACCGCGTCGAACTCGATGTCGTGGCGGGACGGTTCGCGCGGTGCGCGGGGTTCCGGGAGCGGCTGGGTGGTGAGGACGTCGTCGAGGCGGGTGAGTTGGGCGCGGGCGGCGCGGATGCCACCGCCCATCTCGGCGAGGGACAGCAGCGGGTCGGCGCAGCGGGCGGCGAGCACCAGGACCGCGAGCACCTCGGCCGCGCCGATGTCCCCGCCGAGGGCGAGGTACGCACCGAGGGCGAGCAGCACGGTGAACACCGCCTGCACGGTGACCGCGAGGCCCAGCACACCCGGCAGCGCCGCAAGGGTGGAGCGACGCGAGGCGCGGCGCAGTTCCTTCAGGGAGTCGTCCAGCAGACCGAATCGCTCGCCGGTACGGCCGCCCGCGCGCAGCACCGGCTGGGCCTGGAGGTACTCGATGACGCGGCCGGTGGCCGCGCGCTCGCGTTCCACGCGCTCCGTGTCGGCCGCCGTCGTGGCGCGGGCCGTGCGGAGTTGGACCGCGGCCACCAAGGGCGCGGCGGCCAGGGCGGCGAGTCCCAGCTGCCAGCTGAAGGCGAGCATCACGGCGACGATCGTCAGTGGCGTCACCAAGGCGGAGATGAACGGGGCCAGCAGGTGCGCGATCACGCTCATCGCCTGCAACACGCCCTGGCTCGCGAGCACGGACACTTCGCCGGTGCGGGCGGGTCGATACCAGCCGATGGGCAGCCGGGCGAGGTGTTCGCCGAGGCGCTCGTACATGCCGTGCAGCATCGTCGTGCCCACGCGGAAACCGGAGCGGTCGCTGACGTACCGCAGCACCGCGTAGACCGCGACCGCCGCGCCGAAGGCGGCCAGCCAGGGCCGGGCGTCCTCGGGTGTGCTGCCGAAGAGCGCGCGCAGCACGGGCACCAGCAGCGCGTACGACACTCCCTCGACGAGGGCGGTCGCCGTCATCAGGGCGACGGTGCGGCGCACCGGCCCGGCGTACTCGTGGCCGAGCACCCGCAGCAGTGTGCTGATCATCGGGCCTCTTCCCCTTCCATGGCACCGGTTTCCACGGCGCCGGCTTTCATGGGACCGGTTCTCGCGGCACCGGCTTCCACGGCACCGGCTCTCACCGCACCGACTCCCACCGCACCGGCGTGGATGTTCCAGAATTCGGCGAACGCGCCGTTCCGCGCGAGGAGTTCCGTGGTCGTGCCCCGCTCCACGATCTCGCCGTCGCGCAGCATCACGACGGTGTCGGCGTCGGCGATCGTCTCCAGGCGGTGGGCGATGACCAGCGTCGTCCGCTTCTGACGGGTCTGCGCCAGTGCCTCGCGCACCGCCTGCTCGGTCTGCGGGTCGGCGAAGGCGGTGGCCTCGTCGAGGACCAGGACGGGGGCGTCCGCGAGCAGGGCGCGGGCGATCGAGAGACGCTGCGCCTCGCCGCCGGAGAGGCGGGCGTCCTCGCCGATCACCGAGTCGTAGCCGCGGGGCAGTTCGAGAACGCGGTCGTGGATGCTCGCCCGGCGGGCGGCGCGGACCACGGCGTCGCGGTCGGCGTGCGGGACGGCGAGGGCGATGTTGTCCGCGACCGAGGCGCGCAGCAGCCGGACGTCCTGGAAGACGAAGGACACCCGCCGGTACAGCTCCTGGCTGCCCATCTCACGCAGGTCGACGCCGCCGAGGAGCACCGAGCCGTGCGTCGGGTCGTAGAACCGCGGCAGCAGCTGCACCAGTGTGGACTTGCCGCTGCCGGACGGCCCGACCACGGCCGTGGTCGTCCCCGGCTCCAGCACCAGGTCGATACCGCGCAGCACCTCACGCCCGGCCGCGGCACCCTCGTACCCGGCCGCGGCATCCTCGTACCCGAAGCGGACGTCCCGCAGCTCCACCCGGTTTCCCTCGGGCGCCACCGGCCGTACGGGCTCGGGCAGCGACGGCTCGGCGAGTACGTCCCGGATGCGGCCGACCGCGCGCCGCGCGGCCTGCAGGTCGTCGAAGCCGTGCCCGAGCGCGGCCACGGGCGCGGTCAGCCCGAGGCCGAGAAGCAGGAAAGGCAGCAGGTCCGCCGGGGCGAGCCCGCCCTCGGTGATCCGGTACGCGCCGCCGACCAGCACCGCCAGCAGCACGAACGGGGGCGACAGCGCCACCTGCATCCCGGCGGCGACCCCGGAAAGACCGCGCACCATCCGGTAGAAGCTCCGGGTGAAGTCACCCACCGCGGTACGGAACGCGCTGTGTGCCCGCTCCGACCCGCCGAACGCCTTCACCACCGCGATGCCCTGCACGAACTCGACCACCGACGCCGAGATCCGCCCCATCGCGGCGTCGAACTCCTCCTGCTCGCGCAGCCGCGTGGGGGTCATCATCAGCGGCACCAGCGCGACCGCCAGCAGCACGGGGATCAGTGTGATCAGCGTCAGCCGCCAGTCCACGGTGAGGAGGTAGCCGAGCGAGATCAGCGGTACCACGAAGGCGGAGACCAGCTCGCCCGGCGTGTGGGCGATGAGCGGGTGCACGGCGCTGACGTCCTCACCCACCAGCTTCGCCAGCTCTCCGTTGCGCCGCCGCGCCAGCCGGCCGATCGGCACCCGCCCCAGCTGCGCGGCGAGTTGCCGGCGCAGCGACAGCTGCACCCGGGTGTCGAGGAGGTGTCCGACGCCGGAAGAGACGGCCGTGAACAGCAGCCGTACGAGCAGCCCCGCCGCGCCCGCGATCACGACGTCGCGCGCGTGACCGTCGTCGGCCGGCCCCGGCGCCAGCAGCGTACGGCCGAGCTCGACGACCGCGAGCAGCGGCGCCAGACCGGCGACGGCGCCGATGACCTGCAGGACGACGACGACGGCGAAGCCGCCCGCGTACGGGCGCAACAGACGGGCCACGCCCGGTGGTTGCGGCGCGGTGGTTCCGGTGGAGGTCATGCGCTCACCTTCGCCGCGGTTGCGGCCCGCGGGATTGGAGAAATGTTCCGTCCGGGCGGGCGCCGTAGCATGAAGGCATGTCAACTGCCGTGCGAAAGCGCGTCCTTGACCCTGTGTGGCAGGTCACGCGTCCGGCCCGGCCCGGCCGCGTACCCGGCGTCGTCCTGGCGGGATTCCGCGACCGCGGCCCGGCTCCCGTCGACCACCGGCTCGACCCGCACCCGGTGCTGACGCTGGCGCTGGCCTGTGGTGAGGCGGCGCTCGGCATCGGCGAGTCGACGGGGCGGCAGCACCGCGGCAGCCTGGTCACCGGTCTCGGGTTCGGCGTCGGCGGGGCGGCGCGGGTGCGGGCGGCGAACGTCGAGTGGGTGCAGGTGCGCCTGTCCCCGGCCATCGCGCGCGCCGTGCTGGGCGTGGGCCCTGCTGAGCTGGAGAGCTCCGTGGTGGCCCTGGACGACCTGTGGGGGCAGCGGCGGGCAGCCCGGCTGCGCGAGCAGCTGTCCGAGGCCGCCTCGTGGGAGGAACGCTTCGCGCTCGTCGAGACGGACCTCGCCCGGCCGGCCGCCTCGGGGCCCGCCATCGAGCCGGAGCTGGCCTGGGCCTGGGACCGTATCGTCGCCGGGCACGGCCGGGTGCGGGTCGAGGGGCTGGCCGACGAGCTGGGCTGGAGCCGCAAGCGCCTGTGGTCCCGCTTCCACGCGCAGCTCGGTCTGCCGCCCAAGCGCGCCGTGAAGCTCGTCCGCTACGACCGGGCCGCCACCCGCCTGGCCGGGGGCCAGGAGGCGGCCGGGGTCGCGGCCGACTGCGGCTACGCCGACCAGTCGCATCTGCACCGGGACATCGTGGCGTTCACCGGTGTGACCCCCGCGACCGTGGCCGGTCAGTCGCTCGTCGCGACGGCAGACATGGCGTGGGTGGACCGTGTGCCGCGCCTCCCGGCACGATGGGGCCATGCCCCGGCCGACCGTTCCGACGGGCCGCACCGGCCACCACCGACAACCGGCGGAGACACCCGAAGCGGACGAGTTCCCGGGCATAGCCGCTGAAGAGCTGTGCAGCCTGCCGGAAATCTGTCGAGCCCGACCCTGCCGCGGCTCTACCCTTGCCGCCATGGCCCACGGAAAGACCTCGTACGTCTGCCTGCCCTGCCGGGCGTCGTACAAGCAGCCCTACCCCGGCTACTACGACCACGACCGGGTCTGTCCACGCTGCGCCGAACCACTGATCCACGTCGGCTCCGCCTTCGCGGCACCCAAGAGGCGGGACACCGCCGCCTGGCGCACCCTCTCCGTGCTGCTGCACGCCGGTGTGCGGTTCCACAAAAGCTGTTGCGGCGGGCCCGGCTACCGCCCACGCACCCTCAGCGAGGTGCGCGAGCGGATGGCCTACGCCCGGGCCAGCGGAGAACCGTTCGCTCAGGCGTTGGTCCGCCGCGACCTGCCTTAGGGGTGGTTCCCGTTGCCGTAGCGACTGCAAGGCACCCGGGCGGGGCCGCAGGCGCAACCGTCTGCGGCCCCGCCATGGCCGAGGGGCCTCGCGCAGATGCGGGGCGCGTCACGTCATGGGATCACCCGTCGGGTGTGGGTCAGTTCGTCACGCGGAACGTGGCGTCGCTGCGGGCCGTCGTGGTCGTGATCGGGTCGAGGCGGAGTCCGTAGGCGTAGTGGCGGACGTACCGGTCGGGGTGGCTGTACGACTGGAAGGACGACCATGTCGGGTCCGCGAGACCGGCGACCTGGCGGAAGGTGGCGTCCGCGGCGAACCGGGTGGTGCCGTCGTTGTGGGCCAGTTGGAAGTCGTAGCCGGCGTGCCGCAGGAAATGGCCGGGGAAGTTGACCGACTCGAAGGAAACGGTGCCCGAGCCCGCCAGGCCGGGCCGCAGCCGGAACTGGGCGTCCGCGTTGGTGATGTTCTGGTCGATGCGTACGTCGAAGTTGGCGTGCCGCACGTAGCGGTCCTGGAAGTTGAACGACTGGAGCCGCTTGGCCGGGGTGTCGGCCCAGCGGGTTAGTACGCGGCTCTCCTCGGCGGCCGTGAGGGGGAGGATCGAGCCGTGGCGCTTCTTCGTTCCGCCCAGGTTGTAGCTTCCCGATGCCGGGAGCCGGTAGGTGCTGGGGGCCGAGGGGTTGGTCGTCGTGACCGGCATGTATCCCTTTCCGGCCGCGTACTGGTCGAGGTAGAGGGTCCACTCGTTGCGGTCCCTGAACTTCATCCACATCGGGCCTTCGACCTGGGAGCCGGTCAGGCCGATGCCGGAGAGGTTGCCGAGGTTGGTCCACGTACCGAGGATCGAGTTGCTGCCTTCGAGAGTGATCTGGCCGTCGCCGGAGGCCCGTACGTAGCGGTAGTCGCCCACGCCGGAAGGGACCTCGACGATCTGGGTGTCGATGATGTTCTGGGTGCCGGGGCGGTCGATGTAGAGCTGCGGCGTGGTGATGGTGCGGAAGTCGGTGGTGCGGGCGGAGTAGATGCGGTGCTTGAGCACGCCGTTCCGGGTCGCGTTCGTCGCCCAGTACAGGACGTAGTCGTTGGTCTCAGGGTTCCAGATCGCTTCCGGTGCCCAGGCGTTGCGCCCGTCGGGGATCGTGCCGGCGACGTTGAGCAGCCGCGGCTGCGACCAGGTGGCCAGGTCCGTGGACTCCCACACCACGAGGTTGCGACTTCCGTTGTTCACGGAGTCGTCCCATGACTGCCCGCAGCCGATGCACAGGTCGGTCGCGATGATCCAGTACTTGTCACCGCCGGGGGCTCTGACCAGTGCGGGGTCGCGCACCCCGCGGGTTCCCACCGTGGAGCGCAGGGTCATCCCGCCGCCGTTGAGGTCGCTCCAGTTCAGGCCGTCCGTGCTGTGTGAGAAGTAGATCTGCTGACCGGTCGACCCCTCCCCGATGAAGTGCGTCATCAGGTAGCCCGGGTCGGCGGCGGCGGCCCGGTCAGGTGTGGTCAGGGCCTGGCCTGTGAAGAGGAGGCAGGCGGCGAGCGCTATCGCCGACAGCCTGGAGAGAAGCGCGCGCATGTGGATGTCCTGTCTGTCGACTTTCCGTTGCCCTGTGGTCGGCCGCGCCGAGCGCGCCCGATCGCTTGCCGCCGTCGCGGCTCTCAGCCGTGCCCGTCAGGTCTTCCGGCGTGACGTCATGGTCCGCTGGATCAGGATGAAGGCGCACAGCAGCACACCGGTGGCGATCTTCGTCCACCAGGAGCTGAGCGTCCCCTCGAACGTGATCACGCTCTTGATCAGACCCAGCACCAGGACACCGAAGAGCGTGCCCAGCACATAGCCGGAACCGCCGGTCAGCAGGGTGCCGCCGATGACCACGGCGGCGATGGCGTCGAGCTCCATGCCGACGGCGTGCAGCGGGTCGCCCGACTGGATGTAGAGCATGAACAGCAGGCCCGCCAGGGCCGAGCAGAAGCCGCTCACCGTGTACACGGCGATCTTCGTGCCGCCCAGCGGAAGGCCCATGAGCAGGGCCGACTGCTCGTTGCCGCCGACGGCGTACACCCGGCGTCCGAAGCGGGTGTAGTGGAGCACGTAGGCGGCGACGGCGAGGACGACCAGGGCCACGACGGCGCCGATCGACAGGTCCCCCACGCCCAGGGACACCCGCGTCTGGGCCAGGGTGCCCACCGAGGCGTCGTTGATGGAGATGGACTCCTTGCTGATGACGAGGCACAGCCCGCGGAAGAGGAAGAGCCCGGCGAGGGTGACGATGAAGGGCTGGATCTCGAAGTTGTGGATGACGTAGCCCATCAGGAAACCGCCGAAGGCGCCGACGGCCAGTGCGAGGGGCACGACCAGGAGCAGCGGCAGTCCCTGGCGCTCCACCAGCCACGCCGTGAACATGGTGGTGAAGCCGATCATCGAGCCCACGGACAGGTCGATGCCGCCCGACATGATGACGAAGGTGGCACCGATGGCGGCGACCAGCAGATAGCCGTTGTCGATGAACAGGTTGAGGAACACCTGGGGTTCGCCGAAACCGTAGTTCTGGTACCGGCTGAGGCCACCGACGTACATGGCGATGAACAGGGCGGCCGTGACGAGGACGGGCAGGCGCCGGTCGCCGAGCAGGCGCGTGGCGCGGGCGCGGGAGGCGGTGCTGCCGCGCGGAGCCGCCTTGGGGGTCTGGGCGGTCGCGCTCATCGCGACACCTCCATCTTCGGGGCGGCGTCGGCCGCCGGAGCGGGCTCCACCGGGGCGGCGTCCCGGCGCGGGCCCTTGGGGCCCTTCGCGCCGAAGACCTTGGCCCGGAACTTCGGGGACTGCAGCAGGCAGACGACGATGACGACGGCGGCCTTGAAGACCAGGTTGGTCTGGGTCGGCACGCCGATGGTGTAGATCGTGGTGGTCAGGGTCTGGATGACGAGGGCGCCGACGACCGTGCCGCCGATGGAGAACCGGCCGCCGAGCAGCGAGGTGCCGCCGATCACCACGGCGAGGATCGCGTCGAGTTCGATCCACAGACCGGCGTTGTTGCCGTCGGCGGCCGAGGTGTTGGAGCTGATCATCAGGCCCGCGATGCCCGCGCACAGGGCGCAGAACATGTAGACCATGATCTTGATGCGGGTGGATCTGATGCCGACCAGGCGGCTGGCCTCGGCGTTGCCGCCGACCGATTCGACCAGCAGGCCGAGCGCCGTGCGGCGGGTCAGCGCCACGGTGACGGCCACCACCGCCGCCACCACGAAGATGGAGAAGGGCAGGGTCAGCCAGTAGCCGCCGCCGATCAGCTTGTACGGCTCGCTGTTGACGGTGATGATCTGGCCGTCGGTGATCAGCTGGGCGACACCTCGGCCCGCGACCATGATGATGAGGGTCGCGATGATGGGCTGGATTCCCATCCTGGCCACCAGGAAGCCGTTCCACAGACCGCAGACGACCGCGGCCACCAGCCCGATGCCCATCGCCAGGAACACCGCGGACAGGGTGTTCTGGTCGGTCTGGTCGCTGATGTACGAACAGGTCAGGGCTCCGGTGATGGCGACCACGGCACCGACGGAGAGGTCGATGCCGCCGGTGGCGATGACCAGGGTCATGCCGACCGCGACCAGGATCAGCGGTGAGCCGAACAGCACGATGGAGACGAGGCTGCCGTAGAGGTGGCCGTCCGTCATGTCGACCGAGAAGAAGCCGGGCGTGAAGGGGACGTTGACGAGCAGCAGGGCGATCAGCACGGCGACCGGCCAGAACAGGTGGTGATGCGTCAGTGCTCGCCAGCGGGAGGTGGTGGTCACTGGTGTTCTCCGCTCGCGATGGTCTCGAGGATCCTGCTGGTGGTGATCTCGGGCCCGTTGGTCAGCCGTGCCACGAGCCGGCGGTCGCGCAGCACTCCGATGGTGTGGCTGAGCCGGAGCACCTCCTCCAGTTCGGCCGCGATGTACAGCACCGACATGCCGTCCTCGGAGAGGGACACCACCAGTTTCTGGATCTCCGTCTTGGCGCCGATGTCGATGCCGCGCGTCGGCTCGTCCAGGATCAGCAGCTTCGGCTGGGTGATCAGCCAGCGGGCGAGCAGTACCTTCTGCTGGTTGCCGCCGCTGAGCCGGCCCACGCGGGCTTCCGGGTCGGCGGGGCGGATGTCCAGCGCCCTGATGTACTTGGCGACGAGTTCGTCGCGCTGGGAGGCCGGGATGGGCCGGGTCCAGCCGCGGGACGCCTGGAGGGCGAGGATGATGTTCTCGCGCACCGTCAGGTCGGGGACCAGGCCCTCGCTCTTGCGGTTCTCCGAGCAGAACGCCACACCGGCCGCGATGGCGTCGTTCGGGGCGCTCATGGAGACCTGCTTGCCGCCGATGGTCACCTTGCCGCTGTCGGGCTGGTCGGCTCCGAACAGCAGCCGGGCGAGTTCGGTGCGGCCCGATCCCAGCAGGCCGGCGAGTCCGAGCACCTCGCCCTTGTTGATCTGCAGGTCGAAGGGGGCGATCCCGCCGGTACGGCCGAGTCCCTCGGCCTTGACCAGGGTCTCGCCGACGTCGGTGTGCATCTGGTGCTCGGCCAGTTCGTCGAGCTGGTCCAGGGCCTTGCCGATCATCAGCTCGATCAGCCCGACCTGGTCGAGGTCGCGGACCAGGTGCTCGCCGACCAGGGTGCCGTTGCGCAGGACGGTCATCCGGTCGCAGACCTCGTAGATCTGGTCGAGGAAGTGCGACACGAACAGGATCGCGACGCCCTCGTCCCTCAACTGCCGCATCAGGCGGAACAGTTCGAGGACCTCGTCGCGGTCGAGGCTGGAGGTCGGCTCGTCGAGGACCAGCACCTTGGTGCCGGATCCCGCGGCGTCGCGGTCCCCGGTGCCCACCGACCGTACGATCGCGACCAGTTGCTGCACGGCCAGCGGGTACGAGGACAGCGGCGCGGCGACGTCGATGTCGAGTCCGAGCCGGTCGACCAGTTCCGCCGCCTCCTTGCGCAGCCGCTTCCACTGGATGCGGCCGGCGCGGGTGGGTTCGCGTCCGATGAAGATGTTCTCCGCCACCGACAGGTTGGGGCAGAGGTTGACCTCCTGGTAGACCGTGCTGATGCCGGCCTGCTGCGCCTGCAGCGGGCCGCCGAACCGCACGGACTCGCCGTCGAGGCTGATGGTGCCGCCGTCCAGGGAGTAGACGCCCGTCAGCACCTTGATGAGGGTGGATTTTCCGGCGCCGTTCTCGCCCATCAGGGCGTGGATCTCACCCGGGAAGAGCCGGAAGTCGACGCCCGACAGAGCCCTGACCCCCGGAAATTCCTTGACTATGCCCGTCATCTCCAGGACGGGCCGCGGCTCTGCCATGGCAGCGCTCCTCATGAATGGGTCCAGGTCCGCGGGGAGCCTCCCGGCCGGGGGATGCCGGCCGGCCGGAGGCTCCCCGCCGGTGGGGACGGTCGGTCAGTACTTGCGGGTGGGGAGCGCGTCCTTGGCCTGGTCCTGCATGAAGTCGCTCTCCTTGGTCTTGATCCAGCGCTCGACCGTCTCGCCGTCCTTGACCTTCTTCACGACCTCCATCAGCTGGGGGCCGAGCAGCGGGTTGCACTCGACGATGGCGTTGATCTTGCCCTCGGACATGGCGACGAAGCCGTCCTTCACGCCGTCGACCGTGACGATCAGGATGTCCTTGCCGGGCTTCTTGCCGGCCGCCTCGATGGCCTGGATGGCGCCGATGCCCATGTCGTCGTTGTGCGCGAAGAGCACGTCGATGTCCGGGTTGGACTGCAGGAAGGCCGCCATGACCTGTTTGCCGCCGGCGCGGGTGAAGTCACCGGTCTGGCTGACGACGATCTTCCAGTCGTCCGCGTGGTCGGCGTCCATGACCTCCTTGAAGCCCTTGGCGCGCTCGATCGCGGGGGCGGCGCCGGTGGTGCCCTCCAACTGTGCGATCTTCACGGCGCCCTTGTGGCCCGCCTTCTCCAGGACCTTCTCCAGGATCTTGGCGGCGCGGCGGCCCTCGTCCGTGAAGTCGGAGCCCACCAGGGTCACGTACAGGGAGTCGTCGGAGGTCTCGACGGAGCGGTCGGTGAGGACCACCGGGATCTTCGCGGCCTTGGCCTCCTTGAGCACCGCGTCCCAGCCCGTGACGACCACCGGCGAGAAGGCGATGACGTCGACCTTCTGCGCGATGTAGTTGCGGATCGCGGAGATCTGGTTCTCCTGCTTCTGCTGGGCGTCGGAGAACTTGAGGGTGTAACCCGCCTCCTTCGCCGCCGACTTCACCGAGTCGCTGTTGGCGGTGCGCCAGCCGCTCTCCGAGCCGACCTGGGAGAAGCCGAGGGTGATCGCCTTGCTGCCGCTGCCGGCGGCAGCGGCAGAGGCGCCGTCCTCCTTGGCGCAGGCCGTGAGTCCGGTCGCAGCCGCGACACCGACCGCCGCGGTGAGGAAGTTCCTTCTGCTGAGCATGCTTGATCTCCTTCGTTGAGCCGGCCCGGGGATGGGACTCGGTCACTGCGGCTTCTGACGTTCCGTCGGAAACCGGGGAAGTAATGCCGTTCTGCGGGCCGACCAACGTTCGAAATATTGAACATGCGTGGCGCGTGCCGTCAGAGGGTGGCCGGGGTGGAGTGCGGCTGGGAACAACCGGATACAGAGGGCGGGGAGCCGGCGAGGTGCTCGGCACCGGAGGATCGGATCGGCGGGCAGGGCGGGATCAGGGTGGGGGTCGGCGAAGTGGTCGTGACACTGATGCCGCCCGGCCGACGCGGGCGATGGGTCCGGGCTCGATGACGACCGGAGGTGTTCCGGTCGGGCCGCTCCCTCGTTCCACTCCTCGACGGCTCCAGGAGCAGGGCGCGGCTTCACTCCGCCACTGCGAAGAGGCCCTGGCAGACCCCGCTCAGCAGAGGTGCCGAGAACTCCGGCTCCGGGGCGAGAACCCGGACCCGGCGGCGTCGCAGGGAGTACGGGCGCTCACTTCGCCCGGTTTTCGCAAGGAGAAGCGCGGTCTAATCGTTGGCCGCAACCTGCCAGGGAGGTATTGCTGCGCGCCGGATATGCCACGACCGTACCTCCCTCAAGTGTGTCAGTGATGAGGAGGTCATATGAGCGCTCACCATCCCCCCTGGTCAAGAGGTTGCGCGAGAAGCAGGCCATCACGTTTGGGTAACGCGGGGCAGCGGGCGAAGCGGACTGCCCGCCTGCCACCCGGCGCGAGAGTGCCTTCTTTCGGCAGAGATATTGACGCTCGGCAGACATGCCCATACTTTCGATCGCTGAACGAAGTATCGAACTCCGTACGACATCCCGGACGATCGACCCCGCTAACGATTCCTCCTTGCGCGCTGTCCGGGTCGGAGCCACGAAACGAGGGCACCGTCATGACGGCGACAGGTCCGGCAGCGCCGCGATCCGTGCGACCCGTCCCTGCCCGCTACCGCCCACGGGACGGGATCGCGAACCCCGGACGCCTCGCGGCCGGACCACGGCACGACTCGGCTTGGGGCGGCGCCCCCTCATCGCACGGTGCGCACCTGAGGAGCTGGGCATCGGGCGCAGGCCGGGCCGCCACCCGCCCGGCCGGGGGCCAGGAGGCGGCCGGGGTCGCGGCCGACTGCGGCTACGCCGACCAGTCGCATCTGCACCGGGACATCGTGGCGTTCACCGGTGTGACCCCCGCGACCGTGGCCGGCCAGTCGCTCGTCGCGACGGCAGACATGGCGTGGGTGGACCATGTGCCGCGCCTCCCGGCACGATGGGGCCATGCGCCAGCCGACCGTTCCGACGGGCCGCACCGGCCACCACCGACAACCGGCGGAGACACCCGAAGCGGACGACTTCCCGGGCGGGGTACCTGATCACTCGCCCGAAGCAGCTGCGGCCGGAGCCGCTCCGTCGATCATTCGGCCGACTCCGGGTCACGTTGCGTGATGGCCGGGCCTGGGGGGAAGGATGCACCTGCGCAGTCATCGGGTCGATCACGACCTGACCGGACCCGCACCGGCAGCGCACCCATGCGCACACATGACACATAGGGGGACTCTGGTGATCGAGCTGGGCATACTGTTCGGCCTGTTCCTGATGACAGCGCTGGCTTTGATCTTCGTGCTCCTGCGACGGCAGAACAGCAGGACAGAAAACGCCGACGGACTCCTCATCGAGCAAACACGGCGGATACAGGCGCAGAACGATCGAGTGACCTACGGAAGGGGGATGGGGAACGGCTACATGCCGACCACGCGCGATCCCTACCGTCGCTGAGGGTCCTGGTGGTTATCACTGTCAGGTCATCTCCCGGCGGCGCGGCCGGCGTAATGGTGCCGCGGGGTGGGCGTGTGCCGGCTCCACCCCGACTGGAGGTCACCTGAGTTGGTTCCCGCACGAGTACTCGCCGCTGTGCCGTCGGCTCTGGTGGCTCTCGCCCTGTCCGGTTGCTCGTCCCTGTGGGCCTGCACCGACACGACGGCGGAGCGCGGTGAGGCGGGTGTCAGGGTGCGGGTCGAGGACACGTCCGGGCGGTCTCTCGGCGTCACCGCCGAGGTCGTCGACTGGCGGCTTGAGCCCCACCCGCAGCTGCCCGCCGAAGGTGACCGGGTCTACTTCCACTACCGCTTCGACGGCGCTGACGACACATCCGGCCCCGCGGTGGACGCCTGCGCGGTCGATGAGGAGCGCGTGGCGTTGGGGTGTCGGACGGTCCATTCGTCCGAGGCGTTCGGGCCGGGCGGTGACCGCACGGGCGACGAGTGGCTCGCCGTCGAGCACCCTGAGCGGGTTGCCGGAGTGCTGTTGATCCCCAATGACCAGGCCTACGACAGACGAACCTGCGAGCAGGACAGCAAGGACGGTGGCGGACGGCATCCTCCGGAACCGGCCGGCGTGGGGGACCGACTGTAGGCGCCATTTCAGCCGGCGCTCAGGGGGATGATCCTCGCCGGCAGGTGACGGACGGGGCGACCGGATCGTCCACGGCAGGCGGTACGTGGGAGACGACCAGCATGACCGAACCCGGGATGATCGCCGTCTCCCGCCGGCCCGGCGGCTCTTCCGGGCGGAGGTCGTGCACGACCGGCCTGGTGCCGAACGCGCTTCAGGCCAGGGGCTCGAGGAATGTCAGGACGGAGGCGTCCTCCTCGATCAGCGGCATGAGGGCCGCGTTGAACGGGGCGCCGTACGGGGCCTTCAGATGGGCCTGGAAGGCGTCCTCGTCCCGGTAGACCTCGAAGATCCAGTAGGCGCGAGGGGCAGCCGTTTTGGTGTAGACGTCGAAGGCCAGGTTGCCTTCCTCTTCGCGCACCTTCAGGGCGTAGTCCCGGATCAGGCGGGTGACCTCGTCCTCCGCTCCCTCGCGGGCGGTGAATTCGGCGAGCAGGGTCTTCGTCATGGTCTTCCGTCCTTGTCGGTCGGGTGATCGGATTCTGGTGGGATGAGCGAGTTCTCGTGGGATGAGCGGGGGTTTCCGGGCGGGTCAGCGGGTTCCGGTCAGATTCAGCCGTCTCCGGCGGACCACGGGGTTCCGTGGCGTTCAGCAGGCTCCGGTGGACCACGGGGTTCAGCGGGCTTCAGCCGACTCCGGCGGATCACGGGGTCCCGTGAGATCCAGCGGGTTCCGGCGGATCAGCAGGCTTCCGTGGGATTCAGCAGTCCCGTGGCGTTCAGCAGGCTCCCTGGACTCCAGCAGGTCCCGTCGGATCAGCGGGTGGAGTCGAGGTGCCGGACGGCGGACGCGTCCGTCGTGAGCGGCAGTGGCGACAGCCGGTCCTGCCAGGGCGGGTTGGGTCCGGCCACCGAGCAGGTCAGGGCGGCGACCTTCACGGCGAACAGGCAGGCCGCCTCGACATCGGCGAGACGCAGGTCCGTCAGCCTGCCGCCGAGGAGTCCCTGGGTGCCGAGGTGGTGCAGCAGGCCTGCGGTGAAGGAGTCCCCCGCGCCGACCGTGTCGACGACCGGTGTCGCCACCGCGGGCACCTGGACCCGCTGCCCGTCGAGTGAGGCCAGGGCGCCGTCGGCGCCGCGCGTGATCACGACGAGCCGCGCCCCCGCCGCATGCCAGGTGTCGCACGCCTGCTCGGGCGGTGTCCCGGGCAGGAGGAGCTCCAGGTCGTCCTCGCTCAGCCGCAGGACGTCCGCGAGGCCGCACCAGTGCGCAAGCCGGGCGCGGTAGACCTCGGGCCGTACCAGGAGCGGGCGGACGTTGGGGTCGATGCTGATCGTGGCCCCGGGGGCGGCCGCCGCCAGGAACTCCTCCACCACCGCCGCCCCGGGTTCCTTGACCAGGGCCAGCGACCCGGTGTGCACACAGGCGGTGCCGGCCAGGTCGACCCCGGCCAGTTCCGCGCCGGTCCACTGCCAGTCGGCGGTGGCCTGGGCGTGGAAGGAGAACGCGGCCTGACCCCGGGCGTCCAGTTCGGCCACGGCGAGCGTGCTGGGCTCGGGGGCCTCGACGGCGCACGAGAGGTCCACGCCGGATTCCGCGAGGTGGGCCCGGAAGAGGCGGCCGAACACGTCGCCGGACAGCCGGGCGAGGAAGCGGGCCGGAGTGCCGAGCCTGGCCAGGGAGACCGCCGTGTTGGCGGGTCCGCCGCCCGGGAGCACGCGCAGAGCGAGTTCGTTCCGGGCGCGTGCGGGTTCGGTGAACGCGTCGGCGACGCATTCTCCGAGGACGGTGATCTGGCGCGGGTTCATGGGCTGCTCTTCTCTGGGAACGCGCGGAGCGGAAAGGATCGCGATCGGGCATGACCCGGGCATGCCGACGAAGGACTTCGGAGCGGGGCGGCCACCGAGGGGCGTTGCCGATTTGTGACGAGTGCAAGGCATTGACGTTGCCGGGGAACGGAGTCCATCATCCTCGCCAAGCAGTGTCAACGATGACATCGGTCAACGTTGACATCGCAGGACGGCAGGCCCCGCTGTCGACCACCCGCCCGACATCCCGCAGGAGTCGTTCATGTCACGCACCTCTCGTCTGCCCTCCTCCTTGCTCAGAGCCGCCGCGTGCACGGGTGTCGCAGCGCTCGCCCTGACCGCCTGTGGATCCGGATCCGGATCGGGATCGGGCAGCACCGGCTCGGGCGAGGTCAAGGTCGGCCTCATCACCAAGACCGACACCAACCCCTTCTTCGTCAAGATGAAGGAGGGCGCGGAGAAGACCGCGAAGGCCGAGGGCGTCAAGCTCATGACGGCGGCCGGCAAGTTCGACGGTGACAACGCCGGTCAGGTCACCGCCATCGAGAACATGGTCGCCTCCGGCGTGAAGGGCATCCTGATCACCCCCAGCGACTCCAAGGCGATCGTGCCCGCGATCGAGAAGGCCAAGGCCAAGGGTGTGCTGGTCATCGCCCTGGACACCCCGACCGAGCCGCAGAGCGCGGTGGACGCCCTCTTCGCCACGGACAACCTCAAGGCCGGCGAGCTGATCGGCGAGTACGCCAAGGCCGCGATGAAGGGCAAGACCGCGAAGATAGCCGCCCTCGACCTCGCGCCGGGCGTCTCCGTCGGCGTTCAGCGGCACAACGGCTTCCTGAAGGGCTTCGGCGTCACCGACAAGGACGTCGCCTGTGCTCAGGACACCGGCGGCGACCAGTCCAAGGGCCAGACCGCGATGGAGAACTGCCTCCAGAAGGAACCGGGCATCAACGTCGTCTACACCATCAACGAGCCCGCCGCGCTGGGCGCGTACACGGCGCTGAAGGCCAAGGGCCGGGAGAAGGACGTCCTGATCGTCTCCGTCGACGGCGGCTGCACCGGCACCCGGGCCGTCAAGGACGGCAAGATCGCCGCGACTTCGCAGCAGTACCCGCTGAAGATGGCCGCCGAGGGCGTCAAGGCCGTCGTGACGTACGCGAAGGACGGCAAGAAGGTGTCGGGTTACACCGACACCGGCGTCACCCTGGTCACCGACAAGGCGCAGGACGGGGTCGCTTCCAAGGACACCGCCTACGGCCTGGAGAACTGCTGGGGCTGAGCCGCCGCCCCCGGCCGCCTCGCGGCTGCCGTCGTTCGACACCCCTGAAGCGGGGCGGCCGGACCCACCGCTCCGGCCCGGGACGGGCCGCCCCCTCGTCCTCCTGCCGCCCGACAAGGCCGGACAAGGACTTCTGCCTTCCGACAAGGACCTCGCATGACTGCCACGTCCACGCCACCCTCCACGTCAAAGCCGTACGCGGAGCTGAAAGCGCCGACCACGGTCCGCAGACTGCTCACGCAACCGACCACGGGCCCGCTGGTCGCCCTGCTTCTCGCCTGTGTCTTCTTCTCCGTCTCGACCGACCAGTTCCTCACGGGCGGGAACTTCTCGCTCATCGTGCAGCAGGTCATGGTGGTCGGCACCCTCGCCATCGGCCAGACCCTGATCATCCTCACCGCGGGCATCGACCTGTCCTGCGGTGCCGTGATGGCGTTCGGCAGCATCGTGATCGCCAAGATGGCCGCCGAGGGCTCCCTGCCGCCGCTCGCCGCCATCGCGCTGGGCCTGGCGGTCTGCGGCGGCTTCGGTCTGCTCAACGGGGCGCTGGTGCAGAAGATCCCGCTGCCGCCGTTCATCGTCACCCTGGGCATGCTCAACGTGGCGTTCGCGCTGACCCACATCTACTCCGAGGAGCAGACGGTCACCAACCTGCCCGGCCCGCTGACGGCCCTCGGGCAGACCTTCCCGCTCGGCAATACCGACATCACGTACGGCTCGCTGGTCACCATCGGCCTGTTCCTCCTCCTCGCCTACGCGCTGAGCAGCACCGGCTGGGGCCGGCACGTCTACGCCCTGGGCAACAGCCCGGAAGCGGCACGGCTGAACGGCATCCGCACCTCCCGGCTGACCATCGGCGTCTACACCGCGGCCGGCGTCCTCTACGGCATCGCCGCACTGCTGCTCATCTCCCGCACGGGAGTCGGTGACCCGCAGGCCGGGCAGACCGACAACCTCGACAGCATCACCGCCGTGGTGCTCGGCGGCACCAGCCTCTTCGGCGGACGCGGGTCGGTCCTGGGCACGTTCATCGGCGTCCTGATCGTCGGTGTGTTCCGCAACGGGCTGCAGCTGATGGGCGTCGCGTCGATCTACCAGACCCTGATCACCGGTGTCCTGGTGATCCTCGCGGTGACCGTCGACCAGATCTCCCGGAGGAAGGCCCGATGACCACCACCACCGAGACCCCCGTTCTGCAGGCGCGCGGTCTGGTCAAGCGCTACGGCCAGGTCACCGCCATCGACGGCGCCGACTTCGACCTGCTGCCCGGCGAGGTCCTCGCCGTCATCGGCGACAACGGCGCCGGCAAGACCAGCCTCATCAAGGCCCTCACGGGCGCGGTGGTGCCGGACGAGGGCGAGATACGCCTGGCCGGCAAGCCGATCCAGTTCTCCGGCCCGCAGAGCGCACGCGCCCACGGCATCGAGACGGTCTACCAGGACCTCGCCGTGGCGGCCTCCATGGACATCGCCTCGAACATGTTCCTCGGCCGCGAGCTGCGCCGCCCGGGCATCCTCGGCAGCGCCTTCCGCATGCTCGACAAGAAGCGCATGCGTCAGGAGGCCGCCGAGCACATGGCCGACCTGAAGATCGGTTTGCGCTCACTGACCCAGTCGGTCGAGACGCTCTCCGGCGGACAGCGGCAGGCCGTCGCGGTCGCCCGCGCCGTCGCCTGGGCCCGCAGCGTCGTCGTCATGGACGAACCCACCGCCGCCCTCGGCGTCAAGGAGTCCGGCCAGGTCCTCGACCTCATCCGCCGAGTCCGCGACAAGGGCATGCCGGTCGTCCTGATCAGCCACAACATGCCGCACGTCTTCGAGATCGCCGACCGGATCCACGTCCACCGGCTGGGCCGGCGCGCCGCCGTGATCAAGCCGTCCGACTACTCCATGGCGGAGGTCGTCGCCATCATGACCGGCGCGCTCACCGTCGACGAGGCTGGAGATACTGTCGTAGCGGATTCCGAGGCCGCGAAGGCCGCCGGAGTACAGGCCACCTGACAGCGCAAACCCCGCTCTCGCATGTTCCGGCCGAGGCCGCGGCCCGGAACCCGGGAGCACTCAGGAGACGGTTTCCTCCATGGCAGCGAGCCGCCGCCCCACCCTGGCCGATGTCGCCAAAGAAGTAGGCGTCAGCGCCAAGACGGTCTCCCGAGTCCTCAACGAGGACGGGCCCGTCTCGGCGCGGACGCGGGAACACGTACTCACCGCGGTGGCCAAGTTGGGCTTCCAGCCGAACCTCATGGCCCGCAACATCCGCGTCGGCGGGCCGGACACGACCATAGGGCTGGTCGTCCCCGACCTGGCCAACCCCTTCTTCGGAGCGGTGGCCCGCGGCATCGAGGAAACGGTCCGGGACCGCGGACTGACCCTGCTCATGGGCTCGTCCGCCGACGACCCGGAGCGTGAGCGCGCCCTGACGGCCCAGTTCCTCGCCCGGCGCGTCAGCATCCTGATCGTCGTACCGTCCGTCGGCGCCGACCACTCCGACCTCAAGTCGCACCGTACGGCGGGGCTGCCCATCCTCTTCCTCGACCGGCCGGGCGTCGGCCTGTCCACGGACAGCATCGTCAGCTCCAACCGCGCCGGGGCGCACGAGGGCGTGGCCCACCTCATCGCCCACGGGCACCGCCGCATCGGCTTCGTCGGCGACCTGCCGGTCAAGCTGTACACCCGTCGTGAGCGCCTCGCCGGATACCGGGCGGCCCTGCAGGAGGCCGACCTCCCCTACGACCGCTCGCTGGTCGCCAGTGCGCACGACCAGCGGGGGGCCGAGGCCGCGACCTCCCGGCTGCTCGACCTGGCCGATCCCCCCACGGCCCTGTTCGCCGGGAACAACATCATGGCGCTCGGCATCGTCGCCGAACTCGCCCGCAGCAAACGCAAGGAGGTGGCCGTCGTGGCCTTCGACGACGTGTCCCTCGCCGAAGCCCTGGAACCGGCCCTGACGGTCGTCGCCCAGGACCCCGAGGAAGTCGGCCGCAGGGCCGCGGCCACCTCCCTGGCCCGGCTCGACGGCGACCGCTCCAGGGCACGCACCATCACCGTTCCCACCCGCCTGATCGTCCGCGGCTCGGGGGAACAACCCGCGCCCAAGCCGTAGGCGGATTGCCGGCCGCCGTCTCCGGGGCAGTGACAGTCGCGAAGGGGCCGACGTGGCCACGTCGGCCGGGAAGGCACGCCCGTGCTTGCGGTGGACGACGACAGCACCACGCCAGGCGGCGGTTCGCTGCTCGATGAGATCGTCCGGGAGGGCGCACGACGGATGCCGGTCGCCTCGCTGGAGGCCGAACCAGGCGCAGTAGCAGCGGAGTTGGCCGACGGGTCCGTCCCGCGACGACGGCGGGCCGTGAACGCGCCCCGCCTCGTCGCCCTCGTCCCCGCCGGAGGCCGGTTCGAACCCGGCCGGTTCGTCGAACGCCCCGAGGCGGTCGCGGCATGAGCCCCCTCGCGGCCCAGGCCATCGGCACCAGGCGCCTGGACCTGCTGCCGCTGCGGATCGAGCACGCCGAGGAGATGGCCGCCGTGCTGTCCGATCCCGCCCTGCACACCTTCATCGGCGGTACTCCGGACACCCCGCAGGCCCTGCGCTCGCGCTACCGGCGCATCAGCGCGGGCTCTCCCGATCCGGCCGTCTCCTGGCTGAACTGGGTGATCCGTCTGCGGGACGAGGCCTGCCTGACGGGCACCGTCCAGGCGACGGTCAGCCCCTCCGGCCACGGAGCCGTCGCCGAGGTCGCCTGGGTGGTGGGGGCGCCGTGGCAGGGGAGGGGCATCGCCACCGAAGCGGCCCGAGGGCTCGTCGACTGGCTCGGCCGGCAGCCGGTGCACGCCGTCGTCGCCCACATCCACCCCGCGCATCGGGCATCCGCCGCCGTCGCCACCGCCGCCGGGCTCACACCCACGGACGCATGGCAGGACGGTGAGATCCGGTGGCACCGGATCGTCGGCCGATGACTCGACGGCGTTCAGGTCGTGCCGAGTGACCAAGTCACGGGCGCTACACCATGCGAAGGCGCTGCGCGTGACATGTCCGGAAGAACCATGACAGCGGCCGTGCGAGTGCCACGGTGAGGTGCGACCTCGACAACGTTCCTGCCGTTCGTCGGCGTTGTGCTCGGCGGCCTCGTATCGACCTTGGCCCAGTACTCGTTGGGTCGCGCGTCGAAGCGGGCCGAAGTGCGGCGGAGCTCTCGTGAACGCGCCGAGGCACGTCGCAACGAACGCGTCGACCATCTCGTCGACTTCCTGTCCGCGGTCCAGGAGGCCGAACGGGTCGCCGTGGACCGCTACCACCACGGTCTCGCCGACGAGCAGTGGGAGGCACGGGCCAAACAGTCCATCGACAGGATGTGGGTGGCGCAGAAGACGATCCACATGCTGTGCGCGTCCGAGGTGAACGAGGCGGCACGTCGTCTGGCGTACGACGTCCAGGACGTGATCAGAAAGGGTCCCGACGACCCGGAAGCCCCGCAGGACGAGAAGGTCTGGGCCTGCATTCGCCCCAGCCGGAGGGCGTTCCTCGATGTCGTGCGCGACCACTTGGAGTAGCCGCCACGGCTACGGCGCCGACGGACCGCTCCGTTCAACGTGCTGCGATGCGGGACCGGGCCGCCGACGACAGCGACATGTTCCGCGGCTCCCGGTGTGCAACTCCCTGCCAGGCAGCTTCCTGGCGTGGCCGGATGCGGACAGGGGGACCGGCGGGGTGGTTGTCTCTTCTCAGCGGCCGGGAAGCGCGGGGAACGCGGAACGGTCCGGGGGAGCTGAAGCACCACTGGCTCCATGCGCAGCGTCGCGAAGGTCCTGACTCACGCAGGGAAACGGAGACCAGAAATGATCCGCATCACCAAGCGTTGTTCCGCCGCCGTCGTCCTCGGCTCGGCCGTGCTCGCCACCCTCGCCTGGGCGGCGCCCGCTCAGGCCGCCGGGCAGCAGGCCGGGTCGCAGGGCGCCGGCTCGGCCGTCGCCGCGCAGGGCGAGATCCCGGTCGACGTCGTACTGCCGCACCTGCCGGGCACGCCCGACGACTTCACCTGGACCCCGCTGCCGCTGGGCGGCGACGACTTCACCTGGACGCCGGGTCCGCTGCACAGCGGGGACGACTTCGGCCGGCAGGGGTCGCCGGCCGAGGGCCCCGACGACTTCACCTGGCAGCCCGGTCCGGTGGGCGAGCGGTGATCCCGTCGGTGACCGGCCGTCAGATCCACTGGCGGCGGGCCGCCTGGACCCCCGCCTCGAAGCGGCTGGAGGCGCCCAGGCGCTCCATCAGCTCGGCCATGATGCGGCGTTCGGTGCGGACCCCGATGCCGAGGGCCCGGGCCACCGCCTCGTCGGTGAGGCCGGTGGCGAGGAGTTGCAGGAGTTTGCGCTCCTGCGGGGTGAGGCCCTGCGGCTTCTCGTCGGGTGAGGACTGCTGATGGAACGGCGTCGCGTGTTCCCAGTACGCCTCGAACAGGGCCCGCATGGCGAGCACCACCGGCCGGCTGTGGAACATCAGGGCCGCGGGGCCCGTCTGGCCGGGCAGGTTGGCCACGATGGCCGCGGTCGTGTCGATGATGAGCAGGCGCATCGGCAGGGTCGGCGAGGTGCGGATCTCGCTGTTGTGCTCCGCCATCCACTGCGCGTGGGTTCTGGTCACCCGGTCGTTGACGGCGCTGTCGAGGTAGATCGAGCGGAACCGGACGCCCCGGGCGAGCGCCCGCTCGTTCAGCGGACGGGACGCCTCGATGGCCTCCTTGGTCAGGCCGCCCACGGGGTGGAAGACGAGGGACTCCTGCTGGCACGACTCGGCGAGGGCCTCCAGCCGGATGCGGATCTCGTCCACGTTGTCGAGCTGCTCGGTGCCGTCCGAGCCGGACCCGGCCGAGGCCGTGTACTCGGCGGCGAGCGCGGCGAGAGCGGCCCGGTTCTGTTCGATGCGCTGTTGCCGCCAGGCCAGTTCGTCCTGTTCCCGCTGGAGCAGGACCTTCAGTCCGAGCGAGGGGTTCACCGCGCGCAGCGTGCCGGGTGAGTCTCCCGAGGGAGCGAGCAGCGACAGGTCCGACAGGCGTGTGAGTGCCATGTGTACGTCGTCGCGGCCGATGTCGAGGAGCTCGGCGAGCTTGTCCGGATCATGTTGCTTGTGGAACAGGATCGCGCGGTACACCGCGAGGGTCTGCTGGTCGAGCGGCGATACGTCGTCCATGTGGCGTCTCCCCCTTGAACCACATGTGAACCACATGTCTGGACCGGACCGCCGCGCCGGCTCGCGAACGGCGGCGCGGCACAGGGGAGTGTCGCCGGGTGTGCGAAGAACCCCCGTAGATCGTTCACATATTGGCCACGTTACCCGCTCAGGAGTTCCGGTGTCGCACACAGTCGCACATGTACTACCGCCGTTGCACGGCTGTGTCGTCCTCGTCGTCGACGCCACCACCGGCGTCGGTCGGCGGGTCACGAGTCAGCTGTGCGCCCTGGGCGCCGCGGTCGCCGTGGTCGGTGCCGGGCATCCGGGGCGTGGTGACGACGCCGCCACCAACGCCGCGTTCCTGTGCAAGGAACTGGCCGGAATCGGGTTGGTCGCGCTGCCGTATCAGGCCGATGTGGAACGGCCCGAGACCTTTCGCGCGCTGACCGGTCAGATCGCCGCCGACCTCGGTCCGGTCACCGCCAGTGTCGTGGTCGTGCCGTCCGCAAGCGGAGGCGAGGGGCCGGTCCAGGCTTTCCGCGTCCTGTCGGGTGTGGTCGCGGCCTCTCTGCCGGCCGGCGCCGAGCACATCGAGGTCGACGTGAGCCGCGCGGGCTTCAGCCTGGAAGAGGCGGCCCAGGCGGTGGTGGAGCGGCTGGTGCGACGGCACGAGCGGTGGCGCACCCCCTCCGGGTGACGGCCGGCGCCTGTCATGTTTTCCCGAGTCTTTGCCTTAGTCCTGCCGTACGGGGGTCGAGCATGTCGATACGCATAGTCCTCGCTGGTGATCACCAACTCGTGCTGGAGGCCTTCGCCGAGACGCTCAACGGCGTCGACGGGCTGGAGGTCGTCGGCCTGGCCACGTCGTACGACTCCGTCCAGCCGGCCGTGGAGCGGCACCGGCCGACGGTGCTGCTGCTCGGCGAGTCCACGATGGGCGGGAGGGCGCTGCGCGTCGCGACCGACGTGCGCAGCCGGCATCCCCGGTGCGGGGTGGCGCTGATGGTCGGGGCGGCGACGTCGTCGGTGGTTGACCGGGCCGTGGCGGCCGGCGCCCTGGGTGTGGTGCCGAAGAACGCCCGGCTGCCTCAGCTGGTCACGACGCTGATGGGCGTCGCGGGTGGCTGCCTGACCGTCGACCCGTCGCTGCTGCGGCCGGTCGCCGTCGGTGAACTGTCGCTGAGCATCAGGGAGATGGACGTGCTGCGGCTGACGGCCGGTGGGGCGACGGTGAAGGAGATCGCGGGCGAGCTGTACCTGGCGGCGGGCACGGTACGGAATCTGACGTCCGCCGCGATCAAGAAGCTCGGCGGGCGCAACCGGTTCGACGCGGCGCGGATCGCCGGGGAACACGGGCTGCTGTGAGGGCGGTACGGGTGGTGCGGGGCCGTGCTGGGGGTGCCGACAGTGCTGGCGGTGTATGCGGTGCTGGCGGTGCTGGCAGTACGCGCGGTGCAGGCAGTGTGGGCGGTGCGGGACGTGCGCCGGCCCCGGCACAGAGGGTGCCGGGGCGGGGCGTCGGGGCCGTGCGGTCGCTGCTCAGGCTCGTGCGGTCGCTACGGCGACGGGTGTGCGGTGCGGTGCCGGGCTCACTTCTCCAGGCAGAACTCGTCGATGGGGTAGCCGACATGGCGGTCGGCGGTGGGCAGGTGCCCGAGGATGGTGTCGCCCTCCTTCAGCTCCGTGGAGTTGAGGACCGCGGCGTTCGGGCCGAGGACGCGCACGTGCCAGTCGTCCTGGAGGATCAGGTTGACCGTCTGACCGCTCGGGGCGACCGCGTCGATGGAGATCAGCGGACGGGTCTCGATCTTGACGCGGCCGACGCTGACGGGCCGGGTGCGGCCCTTGACGTCGACGGCCAGCACCTTGCTACCGGCGTGGAGTTCGCTCAGGTAGTGGGTGCGGCCGGCCTGCGAGACGGTGTACGAGTGCAGGGCACCGGCGTTGACCCGGAACGGACGGGTCGGCATGTACGGCAGCGGGTGGGTCTCGCTGACGCACAGCACCATGCCCTTGGAGTGCGAGCCGACGAGGATGCCCTCGTCCTTGCGGAAGTGGGTCGTGGTGTCGACACAGGCCCGCTCCCCCATGCCGATGTGCGTGGTCCGGGTGACGGTGAGTTCGACCAGGTCGATCTCGCCGCCCCGGGCGCTGGCGGCGGTCCGCAGGGCCGTGGCGTCGCCGACGGTGTTGGCCCGCATCAGGACGCCGTCCGAGCCCAGTTCCAGGACGCCGTAGATGATCTCGGCCTCCTCGGTGTTGGAGGCGGTGGTGATGATGGAGCCGGGGGCGCCGGTGGCGGCGGCGATCACGATCTCCAGCGGGATCTTGGTGGGGTCGCGGAAGTCCAGCACGCTCCACGGCTCCAGGCGGGCCGCGAGGCAGGCGTCCTCCAGCGTGTCGGCATCGACGATCTCCACGTAGCGGCCGAACTCGACGTCCGGGTGGGCCTCCTGGAGAGCGGTCCGGGCCTCGCGGGGGCCCGGGACGACCACCAGGTCGGCCGCGCCGAGGTCGGCGGGGACGGCGTCGAGGCCGTCCTCGAAGAGCAGGACCTTGCGGACGGTGGGCGGCAGGCCGGCGAAGGCGGCCGGGTCGGCGGCGACGATGCCGTCGATGCGCTGGTGCAGGGCCTCTTCGAGAACGGCCTGGATGGCGGTGCCGGCGCGGCGGATGTCAAGCCAGCACAGTTTTACGTCCGTCATGATGCGGACCTCCTGTCGGGTGTGAAAGGTCGGAGAGGTGGTGGGTGTCGCGGGCGGTGCGGGTTTCGCCGTCGAACGGGGAGCCGGGCGCGCCGGGGTGGGCCGGGGCGTCCAGGTGATCGGGGGTCAGCCGCTCGGTCCGGTGTGCGTCGGCCGGGAAGGCGAGCGGGGCGAAGTGCTGCTCCGGGAAGTGGTGGATCAGCCGGGCGACCTTGGCGGCGAGCTGCCGCGGGTCGGCGGCCTGGAAGATGTTGCGGCCCATCGCCACCCCGCCTGCGCCGCCGGCCAGGGCGTCCCGGACGTAGGCCAGGACGTCCTCCTCGGTGGGCATCGCGGGGCCGCCCGCGACGAGTACGGGCACCGGGCAGGCGGCGGTCAGGTCGAGCATCTCCGCGGTCGAGCCGAGGAAGACGGTCTTGACCAGGTCGGCGCCCAGGTCGGAGGCGACGGTGACGGCGTGCGCCACCAGGTCCGGGTCGCGCGGGTCGGTGACCCGGGGGCCACGCGGGTACACCATGGCGAGCAGCGGCAGGTTCCACCGGTCGCAGGCGTCGGCGATCCGTCCGAGGTCGCCGATCTGCTGCCGCTCGTCGTCGGAGCCGACGTTGACGTGGACGCTCACCGCGTCCGCGCCGAGCCGGAGGGCCTCCTCGACCTGTGTCACCACGTACTTCGCGTCGGGGTCGAGCGCCTGGCTGGTGGACGCGTTGAGATGGATGATCAGCGACATCGCTGCGAACCGCTCCGGGCTGATGTGGCGGACGCTGCCCTTGTGCACGACGACCGCGTCCGCGCCGCCGGCGGCGAGCTGCCCGGCGAGGTGGTCGAGGCTGGTGCCCTTGGGTGCGACGGGACCGTCGCTGATCGAGTGGTCGAGAGGGGTGATCATCAGGCCGGCGGTGCTGTGACGGTAGAGCCGCCGCAGCCTCAGTGACCTGGCGAAGTGGCCGAATGCGGTCATGGGATGCCCTTTCTGTTGCGCGGATCGGTACGCGTACGCCGGTCGGTGGCCCGGCGGGCGTCTGGTCCGGCGGTGCCGCCGGGGTCGGGCGGACCGGTGCCGCGTCGCTCCGCGGGTGGCGGTGCGGGGGCGCCTGCCGCGCGCTGCGGTGCGGGGCCGCCTGCCGCGGGCTGTCGTGCGGAGCCGCCTGCCGGGCCCGGCGGCGGGCCTTCGGTGGTACGCCGGTCGGTGGCCCGGCGGGCGTCTGGTCCGGCGGTACCGCCGGGGTCGGGCGGACCGGTGCCGCGTCGCTCCGCGGGCTGCGGTGCGCGGCTGCCTGACGCGGGCTGCCGTGCGCGGCTGCCTGACGCGGACTGCCGTGCGGGGCCGCCTGACGCGGACTGCCGTGCGGGGCCGCCTGACGCGGGCTGCCGTGCGGGGCCGCCTGACGCGGGCTGCCGTGCGGGGCCGCCTGCCGGGCCCGGCGGCGGCGGGTCTTCGGCCGGAGGGTGTCCCGCCGGGCGGCCTCCCGCCGGGGGGATGGGCTCCGTCGCGGGCACCGGCCCCGTCGCAGACACCGGCCCCGTGCCGGACACCGACCCAGTCGCAGACACCCGCCCCGTGCCAGACGGCGTCGCCGTGCCAGACACCGGCCCCGTCGCGGACACCGGCCGCGTACTGGACACCGGCCCCGTCGCGGAGTTGGTGGTCCTCGTCGGCGGGGTGTTTCCCGCTGGGCGGGTCCGTACCGGGGCGGTGGCCTCTCGTAGTCTGGCCCGGTCCGGCTTGCCGGACGGTGTCAGCGGCAGTTCGGGCCAGACCGAGACGCTGACCGGGGCGTGTTCCGGGGTGAGGGTCGCGGCGACGTAGCCGCGCAGGTCGCACGAGGTGTGGCCGGCGCCCGAGTGGAGTTCGACGGCGGCGTGGACCTGCTCCACCAGGTCCTCGTCGCGGACGCCGAACACCGCCGCCTGCCGCACCTGCGGGTGCCGCAGCAGGGCCGCCTCGATGGCGGCGGGGTCGAGCTTGAGGCCGCCGTGCTTGATGACGTCGCCGACCCGGCCGTCCAGGCGGAGGTAGCCGTAGCGGTCCCAGTGCCCCAGGTCGCCGGTGCGCAGCCAGCCGTCCCGGTAGGTCGTCCCGGTGAGCTCCGCGTCGTCGAGGTAACCGGCGGACACCGTCGGCGAGTCGACCCAGATCTCGCCGGTCCGGCCGCGGCCCAGCGGGGTGCCCGAGTCGGCTGCCCGGATCTCGACGCGTACCCAGGGGAAGGGCCGGCCGGCCGAGCCCAGCAGTTCGGGCTCGCGGTGGTCGAGCGGGGTGAGGCTGCTGATGCCGCCTGCTTCGGTGGTGCCGTACACCTGGATCAGTACGTCGCCGAAGACGCGGACCGCCTGCCGGACCCGCTCGGGGGCGGCCGGGGTGCCGCTGTAGGTGATGCGGCGCAGCGACGACAGGTCGTACGACGTGACCAGGGGATGGTCGAGCAGGCGGTACAGGTGGGGCACGGCCAGGTAGACGTCGGTCACGCCCAGTTCGGCGATGGCCGTCAGGGTCGCGCCCGCGTCGAACTCGTCGTGCAGGACGACCGTGCCGCCTCCGCACAGCACGGCGTCGGCCATGGGTGCCGTCGTGTGGCTGACCGGCGTGACGGACAGCAGGGTCGCCGGGCCCCGGGGGTCGAGTCCGGAGGCCAGCCGGCCGACGAGGTGCTCGCGGGTGCCGTAGCGCTGGGCGACCATCTTGGGGCGGCCGGTGCTGCCGCTGGTGAAGTCGACGACGGCCAGGTCGCCGGGTTGCGGCGGCGGGGCCGGCGGCACGGTGTCGTGCCCCTCCGCCGTGCGCGGGATCGCCCGCACGGTCAGGCCGGGCCGCCGCCGCGCCAGCCATCGGCCGCGGGCCGCGCTCTCCTCGTCCGTGTCGTCCACGAGCAGCAGCGCCACCCCGAGGTCACGCAGCAGCCCGGTCTGGGTGGCGACCGAGAACGTCTCGGTGTCCGTGCGCGGGTTCATCGAGCGGACGTAGACGGAGGTGGCGCCGAGGAGATGGACGGCCCAGCGGGCGCTGAGCATCAGCGGGTGGTTGGGGCCGGTCAGAATGGCGACGGTGGTGCCGGGGCGGACGCCGTGGGAGTGCAGGAGCGCCGCGCTGCCCAGGACGGACGCGCGCAACTCGCCCGCCGTCACCGTGATGTCCGGCCGGTGCAGGACGATCCGGGTCGGATCGCGGCCCAGTGCCGCGAGAACGCGGCGGGCATAAGGCCGCGTTGTTGCCTCGGTGTCCATGGTCCTCCTTTCCAGAAGAAGAAGTCGATACGGAGTCAGGAGATCTTCATTTGCGCCATCATTCCCATGGCGCTGTGGTCGATCATGTGACAGTGGTACGGATAAACACCGCGGTGTGAATCGAAGGTGAGCTGGAGTTTCGCGGTCTGGCCGGGAAAGAGCAGCACGGTGTCCTTCCATCCGGTCTCCGCGGGATACGGCGGCTGCCCGTCCCGTTCGAGAATGCGGAACTGCACCAGATGGGTATGGAAGTTGTGCGGGACGGTGGCGCTCTTGTTGGTGACCGTCCACACCTCGGTGCTGCCCCACTCGATGTGTGTGTCGATGCGAGCGGGGTCGAAGGTCCTGCCGTTGATGTAGGCCTGGTGGCCGCCGGAGCCGGGCTCGTCCATGGAGAGGTCGAAGCTGCGTTCCACGGTCGGTTTCGCCAGGGCCGGCAGCACGGCGAGGGTGCCGGGGACCCTGCTGGTGTCGGCGGTGCGTTCGCCGACGTCGAAGCGCATGACCTGGCCGACGAGTTCGGTCGGGCCCGGCCCGAGCATGTTGGCGAGGGTGAGCTCGGTGCCGGGCGCGTACTTCGAGAAGTCGACGACGAAGTCGATGCGTTCGCCCGGGGACAGGACCAGCACGGGTGTCTCGGCGGGGGCGGCGAGCAGGCCGCCGTCGGTGCCGATCTGCTGCACGGGGTGCTGGGTGGCGGACCCGTCGGACAGCGCGAGAATGAAAATGCGCAGGTTGCAGGAGTTGACCAGCCGGAAGCGGTACTTGCGGGCCGCGACCTTCAGACGGGGCCAGGGGCGGCCGTTGACCAGGATGGTCGTGCGGTTCTCCGCGTCGTCCATCGTGTAGACCAGCTGGGCGTTGTCGTCGAAGTGCGCGTCGCGCAGGACCAGCGGGATGTCGTACTTCCCGGACGGCAGGCCCAGCCGGTCCTCTGCGGGGTCGCGCAGCAGGTAGAGGCCGGACAGGCCCCGGTAGACGTGCTCGGACTCCATGTGGTGCGCGTGGTCGTGCGTCCACAGGGTGGCGCCGGGCTGCCTGTTCTCGTACACGTAGGTCCGTCTGCGGCCCGGCGCGATGGTGTCCATCATCCCGCCGTCGTGCGCCACCGGGTTGTTGCCGCCGTGCAGGTGCACCGAGGTCGGCATGTCCAGTGCGTTGATCTGCTGGACGACGGTGGTCCGGCCGGTGCGGGCGCGGATGGTGGGGCCCGTGAACGAGCCGTTGTACGTCAGGGCGTCGGTGCGGGTGCCCGGCAGGATCTCCACGCCGGTGCGGCGCATCGTGATCCGGTAGTGGTCGGCGGTCTTGGTGCGGCGGTACGGGGCGAGGACCGGTGGGATCGTCAGGGGCAGTGAGAAGGGTTCGACGGGGGTGGCCGCCGTGCCCGCCGGGGCGGCCTTCCCGGCCGCCGCGCCCTGCCCCGCGGCGGTGAGCGTCCGGAAGACCCCGCCCGCCGCGCCGACCGCGCCGACGGCGCCGGTGGTGAGACCGAGACGTATCGCATGTCGACGACTGAACACGAGGTTTTCCTTCGCTGTCGGTGGTGGTGGAGGGTGAATTCGTGTTCCGAGCATGCGCTTCGGGCGCCGAATGTCCGAGGGAATGCCGTCCGCCCCTGTCATCTGTCACGCATTCCATGACCTCGGTCACGAGCGGGAATGGTGACTGTCATTCGGTGCGGCCGGTTCGGGAGGAGCGGGTGTAGCGGGCCGCACAGTGGATTTCGACAGGTTCCGTACCAGCGAGTCCGTACCGGAGGCCCCATGAATCCCGTGACCACGAGAGCGATCACCGAGAAACCCCCCGAGTCCGCCGTCCGGGCGCTGCGCGGCGGCGTGCGGGTGACGTTCGACGACGGCACGGACACGGCGCTGCTGCGGGGTCCCGTCACCTCTCTCGCCCTGCGCCCGGTGCGCGGCCCGCTGCGTACGGTCCTCCTCCGGCTGGCCGAGGGCCCGCTGCCGCGCGAGGAGTTGTACGAGGGCCTCGACGCCGCCGGGCGGAAGCGGGCCGACGCCTTGCTGGAGCGGGCCGGGCAGCTGCTGGCGTACAGCGTGCTGACGCACGACGAGCCCCCGCTGCGGCGGGAGTTGGTCCGGCTGGAGCCGACCGCGCGGGACGCCGCGCACCGGGTCGCGGACGTGGGCGCCGGCGACCGTGTCCGACTCTCCCGGTTCGCGTTCTGCCGTAGCCGTGACGGCGTGCTGGTCCTGGAGTCACCGCTGGTGAAGTTCCGTGCGGTGCTGGCCGACCGGGCCGCGCGCGAACTCGCCGCGGCTCTGGGGCAGCCGGGGCGGGCGGGCGGCGCCGGGGAGGTCACCGGGCTGAGCGAGACGGAGACCCTCGACGTGCTGTCCCACCTCGTCGGTCTCGGTTTCGCCGAGGTCGCGGGCCCGGACGGCACGTTCGCCTCCGACACCGAACCGGTGCTGCGGCAGTGGGACTTCCACGACCTGCTGTTCCACTCGCGTGTCCGCTCGGGGCGCTACGACGGTGCCTTCGGTGCCGTCTACCCGTACCGGGGCGAGATCGGCCCGGAGCCCGCCGTGAAGCCCGTACCGCCCGGCCCGGTGACCGAGCTGCACCGCCCGCGGCGCGCCGACCTCGACGCCGCCGACCCGTCACTGACCTCAGCGATCGAGTCCCGCCGCTCCCACCGCACCTTCGGGGAACGGGCGTTGACGGCACGTGAGCTGGGCGAGTTCCTGTACCGGGTGCAGCGCGTGCGCGTGCACCGCACCCCGGGCCCGGGCTCCCCCGGCGAGGACGAGGTCGTCTCGCGGCCGTACCCGAGCGGCGGCTCCCTGTACGAACTGGAGCTGTACGTCACGGTGGTGCGCTGCGAGGGGCTGGAGCCGGGCATCTACCACTACGACTCCTATGCGCACCGCCTGGTCCTCGTCAGCTCCGAGGAGGAGGCCCGGCGGGCGCTGCTGGGGGTGGCGTCCCGCTCGGTGGGCTTCGACGTCCATCCCGACGTGCTGTTCACCGTGACCTCGCGGTTCCAGCGCATGGCGTGGAAGTACCGGGCGATGGCCTACGCGACGACGCTGCGGCACACCGGGGTGCTCTACCAGACCATGTACCTGGTGGCCACGGCGATGGGCCTGGCGCCCTGCGGGCTGGGCAACGGCGACGCCGACCTGTCGGCGAGGGTGCTGGGCCTGGACTACCTCCGGGAGTCCTCGGTGGGCGACTTCCTGCTGGGTACGCCGGCCGGCGGCACGGCACCGCCCGCCGACCCGGGCGAGGAATGGCACATGGTGAACAGCCCCGACTGGGCAATTCCGCTCGACGGCCCCGGAAAGCCGGGCGGCGGCGAAAAGTCACTCGCCCCGTGATAAATGTCAGCCGGCGACCGCGAACCCTGGCGCCGGGATGACGGCCCGAGCAATATTGATGTCAGAGCCGGACGGGAAGGAAAAAGAATCCCGGAAGGCGACCAGGAATGCATGGCCGGAATTTCCGGCGACGGAAATACCCGGCCTCGACGAAAGGAATGCGACATGACCGCCAAGGACATCAAGAACCAGGACGCGGACAAGGCGTTCG